>NZ_CAMPPP010000006.1:0-319213 GCF_946901175.1 Pseudomonas sp. Marseille-Q5117
TTCGCGAGCAGGCTCGCTCCCACAAATGGAATTCGGATTGGACCGAAATTTTCCGCACAACCAATGCCCATGTGGGAGCGAGCTTGCTCGCGAAGAGGTCCTGTCAGGCACTGATGCATCTGAATGACACACCGTATTCGCGAGCAGGCTCGCTCCCACAAATGGAATTCGGTCTGGACAGAAATCTCCGCCACGACCAAGGCCCGATGTGGGAGCGAGCCTGCTCGCGAAGAGGTCCTGTCAGGCACTGATGCATCTGGATGACACTCCGCATTCGCGAGCAGGCTCGCTCCCACAAATGGAATTCGGTTTGGACAGAAATTTTCCGCACGACCAAGGCCCATGTGGGAGCGAGCTTGCTCGCGAAGAGGTCCTGTCAGGCACTGATGCATCTGGATGACACTCCGCATTCGCGAGCAGGCTCGCTCCCACAAATGGAATTCGGTTTGGACAGAAATTTTCGGCACGACCAAGGCCCATGTGGGAGCGAGCCTGCTCGCGAAGAGGTCCTGTCAGGCACTGATGCATCTGGATGACACTCCGCATTCGCGAGCAGGCTCGCTCCCACAAGGGGATTGCGAACTATTCTGAGTGTGTGTGTGTGTGTTGAACCAATCTAGAGCTGTCGGCCCTTGACCTTCAGGTGCCGCGCATACCAGGGGCGCTGTGGCACTTTGCGGAACAGTTCGGTCATGTTGTCTTCGTCGCCAAAAGTGATGCGCAGCGCCAGTTTCATGGTTTCCGGGTCCATCTCCACTGAACGTCCGACTTGCAGGCCGGGCACGGTGCTGCAGCCGTGGGTGTCGGGGCCGAGCCAGGGGTCGGCGACTTCCACCCAGCGTCCCGGTGCAAACCACGGCACGCCGTTGACTTCCAAACGGCTCACTTCGCCCGGATGAAAACGTTCATGGGCGCGGAACCAGTCTTCCAGGCGATCATCGATCCAACCATGAAAGCGCCAGAACACCGGGTTCACATGGGAGGAAAACGGATCACCGAGAAAGTCGTTTTCCGGCGCATACCAGCGCGCGGCGAAGTCCGCCTGATCGCGCGCCATCGGCACCGGAATGTCATTGGACGGATCCCGCGCCACCGAGGCCCAGCGCATGTGCAGCCAGTCGTGCAGGCCCAGTTCGACTTCCGAACCGAACTGGCCAAGGGTCAATTTCGACAAATAACGCGGGTCGCGGTACTGCGATTCCCAGACCAGAAAATTGCTCTGGAAAGTCTCCGCCGCTTTGATGTCGCTGACCCATTTGGTGTACTCGTCATCACCCTCGGCCAGCCAGGTCGGCGGCAGTGAGTTGCCGTCGTGGTTGTCGAAGTAACGGGCGAAACCCTGTCGGTCGCGCTCCAGCTCAGGCTGCGGCCGCGGGAACGCCGGCCAGGAAGGCAAGTCCTGCATCGAGCGGGCGATGCCGAGCATGTGCCGGTGCATAAAGAAAAAATCCACCCCCGAGCCATTGCGATCCTTGCTTGGCCCACGGGCGTCGCGCTCCTTGTCACGCGGCCCGGGCTGCCAGCCGATGCCGCGCAGCGCTTCGCGTTTTTTCTCCGAGAGCTTGTGCCACTTGTCGCGGGTAGCGTGCCAGAGCTGATGGAACAAACGATGCTCGGGCGCCACCAGCCAGGCCAACAGTTGCGGATTAAGCCCGGTGCGTTCACGGGCCTCGGGAAAACGCCGCTTGATAGCGATGAACTGATTGTCCAGCTCGGGCAAGGCCAACGGCCGATCCAGACGCAGTACCTGCCCGGTGAACGTGGCGCTGCCGGCATTGCCGAACGCCGCCCAGACTTCATCCAGTTTGACTTTGAATTCATACACCGGCGGCGCAAGCGGCGCATCGGTGCGCAGCAGGCGCCAATACATCTCGGCGCCGTTGCCCGGTGCCAGATCGCCAATCACTTGATAACGCACAGGCCCGTCGGCACGCAGATTCGCTCCGGTGTCGAGATAACCACGCAAACCGCGCCCACGATGGGCAATGTCGAGAAACAGCTCCAGGCCTTGCGCCGGCAGACCATCAAGCCCCGCCGCCGCACCGGTAAAGCGAATGTCCCAGACCCCGCGCAGATTGTCCGCCAGCTGTTGCCCGGCAGTGTCCGCCAGATCGACCGTGGCCTCGCCAGGGGTGATCGGAAACTCCTCGCGAGTCAGTTCACGATGTGCATAAAAAGCGGCAGGCAGCGCGGCGCCCGTGAGTGCCATGCCCGCCATGAACCAGCGTCGAGAGATCGTCATTGCCCTACCTGTGTCAGCCATGAAGCAGGCTTTATCCAAGCTAGGACGTTTGCTCGGCGCGGAAATTTACGCCGCCGGCAATCATCACCCGCGCCGCTGCCGGGCATTTGTAACGCACACCTAAATTAGCCGTGCAGCCACTCGTTCTTCCCAGATAGCAAAGGCCCCTGCGCCTGTACCTCGACGGCGAACCTGAATGAGATGGCAATGACAAAACCGCGTTGGAAAAAGGCTCTATTCATCGGCCTGCCGCTGGCCCTGGCGATCAGTGCCGGCGCAGGATTTCTGGCCTGGGATTACCTGAACAACCCCGGCTACCCGGTGAAGGTGATGAAACAGGCGAGCGAGTTGCAGGATCGCCTGCTGTCGTTCGACAGCCACATCACCGTGCCGCTGAGTTTCGGCAGCCATGACCACGAAGCCGACAAGGATGGTTCGGGCCAGTTCGACCTGGTCAAGGCCAATCGTGGGCGCTTGTCCGGCGCGGCGCTGACGGTGTTCGGCTGGCCGGAAATGTGGAACGGCCCGAACGCCCCGCACCGTCCGACCGAGGGTTTTGTCGAAGAAGCGCGCAATCAGCAGGAGGTGCGTTACAAGATCATTTCCGGGATTGTCCGCGACTTCCCCAATCAGGCCGGCATCGCCTACACGCCGGATGATTTCCGCCGCCTGCACGGCGAGGGCAAGTTTGCGATCTTCATCAGCATGCTCAACGCCTACCCGCTGGGCAACGATCTGAGCAAGCTCGACCTGTGGGCCGGGCGCGGCATGCGCATGTTCGGTTTCAGTTACATCGGTAACAACAGCTGGGCCGACTCGTCGCGGCCGCTGCCGTTTTTCAATGATTCGCCCGATGCCCTCGACGGTCTCTCGGACATCGGCAAACAAGCGGTGCAGCGCTTGAACGATCTGGGCGTGATCATCGATGTTTCGCAGATGTCGACCAAGGCCCTCGAGCAAGTCGCCGAACTGAGCCGCACACCGCTGGTGGCCTCGCACTCGGCGCCCCGGGCGGCTGTGGATATCCCGCGCAACCTCAGCGACAAAGAGCTGCAACTGATCAAGAACAGTGGCGGCGTGGTGCAGGTCGTCGCCTTCTCGCAGTATCTGAAACCGTTGACCCAGGGCACGCAGGACAAACTCAATGCGCTGCGTGCGCGCTTCGATCTGCCGCCACTGCCCAACCTCGCCATGGCACTGATGCCGGGCGATCCGATCATCACCGCCTGGTCGGAACAGAAGCTCGGCCAGTACGCCAGCGGCCTCTACGCGATCCTCGAAGAAGAACCGAAAGCCACCCTCAAGGACTTCGGCGACGCCATCGATTACACGGTGCGCAAGATCGGTATCGACCACGTCGGCATTGCTTCGGATTTCAACGATGGCGGCGGCATCAAGGGCTGGGAAAACGTCGGCGAGATCCGCAACGTCACCGCCGAACTGCTGCAGCGCGGTTACTCCGAAGCGGACATCGCCAAGCTCTGGGGCGGCAACTTCATGCGCGTCTGGGATCAGGTGCAAAAAGCCGCGAAACCGGCGCTGGCGTCACGCCAGGAGGTGGCTCGACCATGACTGATCGTCGCACTTTCCTCAAGCAGGCCAGCCTGCTCGCCGCCGCCCTGCCCCTGGGCGCCAGCCTGAGTGCTCCGGCGGCCATCGCTGCCGCGCCGACTGCGTCGCGGGACAAATGGGCGCAGTTGCGTCAGTTGTTCGAGCAGGATCCTCAGGCGATTCACTTCGCCAACTTCCTCGTCACCTCGCATCCGAAACCGGTGCGCGAAGCGATCGAACGCCATCGCGCGGCGCTGGATGTGAATCCGGGTCTGGCGATGGATTGGGATCTGGGCGTCACCGAGAAGCGCGAAGAAAATGTGCGCCACTGGGCCGGCCAGTACCTGCAAGCCAAACCGGCGCAGATCGCCCTGACCGGCAGCACCACCGAAGGTCTGGCGATGATCTACGGCAGTGTGCAGGTGCGCGCGGATCAGGAAATTCTCACCACGGTTCACGAGCACTACTCGACGCGCAACATTCTCGATTTCCGCAGCCGGCGTGACGGCACGCGCGTGCGCAAACTCACCCTGTTCGAAAACCCGCAGAGCATTTCTCTGGATCAGGTGCTCGACACGATCAATCGCAATATCCGCCCCGAGACCCGCGTGCTGGGCATGACCTGGGTGCATTCGGGCAGCGGCATGAAGCTGCCGATCAGCGAGATTTCGCGGCTGGTCGATGAGCATAACCGTCAGCGCGACGACCAGGATCGGCTGATCTACGTGGTTGATGGTGTGCACGGTTTTGGCGTCGACGACCTGAGTTTCCCGCAGATGAACTGCGACTTTTTCATCGCCGGCACCCACAAGTGGATGTTCGGCCCGCGCGGCACCGGCATCGTCTGCAGCCGCACCGAAGAACTGAAATACGTCAGCCCCAGCGTGCCGACCTTCTCCGAGGCCACGGCCTTCTCGACCATCATGACCCCGGGCGGCTACCACGCTTTCGAGCATCGCTGGGCGCTGGACGAAGCCTTCAAGTTGCACCTGCAACTGGGCAAGGCCGAAGTGCAGACGCGCATTCATCAGCTCAACAGTTACCTCAAGCAACGCTTGCAGGAGCACCGCAACATCGAGTTGGTGACCCCGCTCGACTCGCAGTTCTCCGCCGGCTTCACCTTCTTCCGGATCAAGGGCCAGGACAGCGACGCAGTGGCCGCCTGGCTGATGCAGAACCGGGTGATCTGCGACGCGGTCAGCCGCGATGTCGGGCCGGTGATTCGGACCGCGCCGGGCTTGCTCAACAGTGAAGCCGAAGTGGATCGCTTCATGGACATCCTCGGCAAAAAGCTGCTTGCCTGACCCTCGACTGCCGTTTTCCTTTCAAAGAGACGACCCATGAAAAAGCCTCACGCGTCACTCCTCTCCAAAGCCCTGCCCGCACTGGCGCTAAGCGCCCTCTGCGCTGCGCTGTTGCCCGGCAGCGCCCTGGCGGCGACCGCGCCTGCTGCGGGCAAAGTGTTTAAGGACTGCAAGGACTGCCCGGAAATGGTCGTGTTGCCAACCGGCAGCTACACCATGGGCACGCCGGATGATGAAGTCGGCCGGCAGCCGGACGAAGGCCCGCTGCACACCGTGACGTTCAGCAAACCGTTCGCTATCAGCCGCTCGCAGGTGCTGGTGGGCGAATGGGACGCCTATGTGCGCGAGACCGGCAACAAGCCCTACGACTTCGATGATCGTCCGGGCCGTCGTTGCACCGCCGGCAAGCCGGAATTCAAACAGACGCCCCGCGATCCGGCGGTGTGCATGAACGTCGCCGAAGCCCAGGGCTACATCGACTGGCTGTCGAAAAAGACCGGCCACGCCTATCGCCTGCAAAGCGAATCGATCCGCGAATACGCCGCGCGTGGCGGCAGCACCGGGCCTTTCCCCTTCCCGTTCGATGAGGGCAAGGATTACCAGATCTCCAAGCACGCCAACACCTACGGCGCGGCCGATGGCTACAACTTCACCTCGCCGGCCGGCACCTTCCCGGCCAACGCGTTTGGCGTGTTCGACGCCCACGGCAACGTCTACGAATGGACCGCCGATTGCTACCACCCGGACTACTCCGGCGTGCCCGCTGACGGTCGCCCATGGACCCAGGAAAACTGCGAACGCCAGGTCATGCGCGGCAACGACTGGGGCGAGGCGCCGATCTTCTCGCGCTCGGGCAACCGCAACAGCAGCTGGCCGACCAGCAAGGGCGACTGGCTGGGCTTTCGCGTAGTACGCGACCTCTGACACTGCCCTCGACGAGCGCAGCCACGCCTGCGCTCGGTTAAAGAAACTCCGCGACCATTCGTTTTCCTTAAGTACCGGCACTCCCTCCGCATCGAAGCAGGAATCCTCCATGACCAAGCCTACGCGTGGGGCGATCAACGAATTGTTCGCCCTGCTCAAGCCCTTCCGCCTGATCGTCTCGGCCTCCATCGTGCTCGGCATGCTCGGCGGCCTGAGCGTCACCGTGCTGCTGGCGACCATCAACAACGCCCTGCATTCCGATGACGGCCTGACCCGCACAGTGGTGATGATCTTCGCCGGCCTCTGTGCCCTGGCCCTGCTGACCACGATCCTGTCGGACATCGGCACCAACTACGTCGGCCAGCACATCATCGCCAAACTGCGCAAAGAGCTGGGGGAGAAAGTCCTGTCGGCGCCGATCGACCAGATCGAACGCTATCGCAGCCATCGCCTGATTCCGGTGCTGACCCACGACGTCGACACCATCAGCGACTTCGCCTTTGCCTTCGCGCCCCTGGCGATCTCCATGACCGTGACCCTTGGTTGTCTCGGCTACCTGGCCATGCTGTCGTGGCCGATGTTTCTGATGATGCTGGTGGCCATCGCCATCGGCACCACCATCCAGGCCATCGCCCGGGCCAAAGGCATGCGCGGCTTCTACGCCGCCCGCGATTGCGAAGACGAACTGCAAAAGCACTACAACGCGATTGCCGAAGGCGCCAAGGAACTGCGTATCCACCGCCCGCGCCGTCAGCGCATGTTCGTCGCCGGCATTCAGAAAACCGCCGAGAAAATCTGCGACACCCAGATCAGATCGATCAACACCTTCGTCATCGCCAAGTCGTTTGGCTCGATGCTGTTCTTCGTGGTCATCGGCATGGCCCTGGCCCTGCAATCGCTGTGGCCGAGCGCCGACAAAGCGGTGATGAGCGGTTTCGTCCTGGTGTTGCTGTACATGAAGGGGCCGCTGGAACACCTGATCAGCACCCTGCCGATCATCAGCCGCGCGCAGATTGCCTTCCGCCGCATCGCCGAACTCAGTGAACAGTTCTCCTCACCGGAACCGCACCTGTTGCTGCAGGATCAGGGCAGCAAGCCGGCCGCCGTCAACAGCCTGGAACTGCGCAACGTGCGCTACGCCTTCCCGCCCGTCGAAGGCAGCGAGCCGTTCCGCCTCGGCCCGGTGAACCTGCGCATCGAACAGGGCGACATCGTGTTCATCGTCGGTGAAAACGGCTGCGGCAAAACCACGCTGATAAAACTGTTGCTGGGGCTGTACGCGCCGACCGAGGGCGAAATCCGCGTCAACGACAAGCCGATCACTGCGGTCAACCGCGATGATTACCGGCAGAACTTCACGACGATCTTCGCCGACTACTACCTGTTCGATGACTTGATCCAGGGCGATCGTGAGGTGCCGCAGGATGCCACCCGCTACCTCGAACGTCTGGAGATCGCGCACAAGGTCAGCGTGCGTGACGGCGCGTTCAGCACCACCGACCTGTCCACCGGCCAGCGTAAACGTCTGGCACTGGTCAATGCCTGGCTCGAAGAGCGCCCGGTGCTGGTGTTCGATGAATGGGCGGCGGATCAGGACCCGACCTTCCGGCGGATCTTCTATACCGAGCTACTGCCCGACCTCAAGCGTCTGGGCAAAACCATCATCGTGATTTCCCACGACGACCGTTACTTCGACGTTGCCGATCAGCTAGTGCGCATGGAGGCCGGCAAGGTCAGAAGCGAACTGCAAACCGCTTGATCGAGGCAGCCGCGACCGGGCCGGAAAAAAACTTTTCCGGTTTGCCGCGGCTTCCTCGTCTTAATGAGATGAATAAGAACCATTAACAACTATACCTGCCAAGGTCTTAACCTCATGTCCGCATCCCGTTTCATGCTTCGCCCTCTGACTCGAGCCCTGCTGATGCACGGCGCGACCCGCACACGCCTGGCCGGTAGCGGCCTGGGTCTGGCACTGACCCTCGCGGCAGCGCCGTATGTCCAGGCCCAGGAATGGACCCTGAACATCCCGGCCCAACCGCTGGCTCAGGCCCTGCAGACCCTCGGTCAGCAGACCAGCCTGCAAATCGTCTACAGCCCGGAAAGCCTGCAAGGCCTGCGCTCCAGCGCCCTCAACGGCCGCTATCAGGATGACGAGTCGCTCAAGGCCATGCTCAGCGGCACCGGCATCCGCTATCAGCGTGACGGCAACACCGTCACCGTGCTCGGCCCGGCCACCGGCGGCAGTGCGATGGAACTGGCGCCGACCAACGTCAACGCCAACCGCCTCGGCGCCACCACCGAAGGCAGCAACTCCTACACCACCGGCGGCGTGACCATCGGCAAAGGCGTGCACTCGCTGAAGGAAACGCCGCAGTCGGTCACGGTGATGACCCGCAAGATGCTCGACGACCAGAACCTCAACACCATCGAACAGGTGATGGAGAAGACCCCGGGCATCACCGTCTACGACTCGCCAATGGGCGGCAAATATTTCTACTCACGCGGTTTCCGCATGACCGGCCAGTACCAGTACGACGGCGTGCCGCTGGACATCGGCAGCAGCTACGTGCAGGCGGACAGCTTCAACAGCGACATGGCCATCTATGACCGCGTGGAAATCCTCCGCGGTGCGGCCGGCATGATGAAGGGCGCGGGCGGCACCGCCGGCGGCGTCAACTTCGTGCGCAAGCGCGGCCAAGACACCCCGCACACGCAGCTGTCGCTGTCGGCCGGGACCTGGGACAACTATCGCGGCCAGGTCGACACCGGCGGCCCGCTGAACGACGCCGGCACTGTCCGTGGCCGCGCCGTGGTGACCCAGCAGACCCGTCAGTATTTCTACGATGTGGCTGAACGCCGCGACCAGATCTACTACGGCGCCCTGGACTTCGACCTCAGCCCCGACACCACCCTCGGTCTGGGCATGGCCTATGAAGACGTCGACGCCACCCCGTGCTGGGGCGGCCTGCCGCGCTACGCCGACGGCTCCGACCTGCACCTGAAACGCTCCACCTGCCTGAACACCTCGTGGAACAACCAGCGCAGCAAACGCGCCACCTACTTCGCCGACGTCAAGCACCAGTTCAACGATGACTGGTCGCTGAAAGTCGCTGGCGTGTACTCGCGCAATACTCAGGACATGGAATATTCCTTCCCGAGCGGCACAGTGCCGT
Organism: Pseudomonas sp. Marseille-Q5117; assembly: GCF_946901175.1. Lineage (NCBI taxonomy): Bacteria > Pseudomonadati > Pseudomonadota > Gammaproteobacteria > Pseudomonadales > Pseudomonadaceae > Pseudomonas > Pseudomonas sp. Marseille-Q5117. Next base: position 9,195 of record NZ_CAMPPP010000006.1, read on the forward strand.
TGGGCGCGACCGCCACCAACACGCTGATGCTCGGCAGTACCTATGATTACGATCAGCGCGACTACGGTTTCGATGCTTACGTCGACGGCAAATTCGACGCCTTCGGCCAGCAGCACGAACTGATCGTCGGCGCCAACGCCAGCCGTTCGCACAAGGACGACTTCTACGCGGTGGCGGCATTGCCACAGCGCCAGAACGTGTTCAACCCGAACCACAACATCCCGCAGCCGGATGAAAGCTACTACCTGGCCAACGCCTCCCGTGGCGGCCCGGTGGACATGCACATCAAGCAATATGGCGCTTACTCGATCGCCCGCCTGAAACTCGCCGACCCGATGACCCTGGTACTCGGCAGCCGGGTCAGCTGGTACAAATCCGACACCGACTCGGTGCAGTACTTCCGCGGTGAAGGCACCGAGGTCAACACCCAGTCCACCGAAACCGGCCAGGTCACGCCGTTCGCCGGCCTGCTCTACGACCTCAACGACAACCTGACCGCCTACGCCAGCTACACCGACATCTTCACCCCGCAAGGCTCGTACAAAACCATCGACGGCAGCACGCTCAAGCCGCTGATTGGCCAGAGCTACGAGCTGGGGATCAAGGGTGAGTGGTACGACGGTCGCTTGAACACCACATTCAACCTGTTCCGCACCATCCAGAAAGACGCGGCCCAGGATGACCTGCGGTGCGAAGACAGCTCCTGCCAGATCAACTCCGGCAAGGTCCGCGCCCAGGGCTTTGAAGCTGAAGTCAGCGGTGAAGTGATCGACCGCCTGCAATTGCTGGCCGGTTATACCTACACCCAGACCAAAGTGCTGGAAGACGCCGATGCTACTCAGGATGGCGCGGTCTACAACTCCTACGTGCCGCGTCACCTGTTGCGCGTCTGGGGTGATTACGCCCTGAGCGGACCGCTGGACCGTGTGACCATTGGTGCGGGTGTCAATGCACAGACGGGCACCTACCGCGTTTCGCCTCTGGGCGGGGACAATGTCGACGGCGCGGGTTATGCCGTCTGGAACGGTCGCATTGGTTATCGGATCGATGACACCTGGTCGGTGGCGTTGAACGGCAATAACCTGTTCGACAAGCGTTATTACGCGACCATTGGTACCGAGGGGTTCGGTAACTTCTACGGGGATCCGCGCAATTTTGTGATGTCGGTGAAGGCTGATTTCTGATTTTTTGATTTGAGCTGTGAGAGAGCCCCGCATTGTGAGATGTGGGGCTTTTTTGTTTTTTGGGATTGGGGGCATATCCATTGCTGCGGGTGTTGCCGCTGGCGGTTTCGCTCTTACAGCGAGTCCCTTTTTCAAACGCCAAAAAGGAACCAAAAGGCTTTGCCCCGGCGTACGGCCCGCTCGCTTGGGCTCGGGGTACCTTCGTTACGGAACCGATCCTGGCGCAGCGTCTACGGTTTGCTTCGCTGCACCTCCTTCCGCTGTGTACGACTGCGTCGTACGGTCGCTGCGCTCCCACGCCCGGATCGATCCCGTAACGAAGCCTGCCGAAGGGGCAAAAGATCAAGAGCCGGATCAAAAGCCAAAGCCAAAGCAAAAACAAAAGCAAAAGCCAGATCAAAAGATCGCAGCCTTCGGCAGCTCCTACAGTTGGATCGCGTGAATTCGATAGGAATTGGTTGCCTCGCAGATCGCCATCGCGAGCAGGCTCGCTCCTACAATTGGATTGGGTACACCCTCAAAAAACAGGTCGGCTTTAAGGCCGCCTTCGCGAGCAGGCTCGCTCCCACAGAAAAGCCAAGCAGCGCAGCTGCCCGCGGCGAAGCCGCCCCACTCAACAATGAGCGTTAGCTCGAGTGCTTTTGATCTTGATCCACCGGCGACGTCGGAAGGCTGAGTGGAGGGATTGATCCGGGCGTGGGAGCGCAGCGACCGTCTGGCGCAGCCAGACACAGCGGAAGGAGGTGCAGCGAAGCAAACCGTAGCCGCTGCGCCCGGATCGATCACGCAGCGAAGGAACCCGAGCCTGCGAGGGCCGAACGCAGGAGCTAGCGGTTTTTGCTTCCTTTTTTTGGCGCTTGTAAAAAATAAGTCGCCGTCAGGCGAAACCGCCAGCAGCCGCTACCGAAGCAACGGATATTCACCCAATCTCAAGAGCCGCGCAAGCCCCACCCACCCTCGAATAAACCTCCAGAACCCCAGGCACCACCGCCCCCAACCGCAACAAATCATGAGTCAACCCGGCACAAACCTCGACATCGACCTCAACCCCCTGCCCACGCAGCCTGTCGACATAAGCCTGCCCTTCATCCAGCAACGGATCAAACCCGGCAAGCAGCACAATAGCCGGCGCAACCCCGCGCAAATCCTCAGCCAGCAACGGCGAAAAGCGCCAATCCAGATAATCCTCCGGCCCACGCGCATAGTGCTGATAAAACCATTCCAGCGTGTCGTTCTCGAGCAAATACCCCTCACCAAACAACAGCCGCGAATCATGCACCCGCGAAGCATCGGTCACCGTATAACACAACAACTGCGCCTTCGGCGCGATAGCCACCGTGTGCGGCTGCCGCACAGCCTGAATCGCCAGCACCGTTGCCAACGTGGCACCCGCGCTGTCACCACCAAACGCGACCCGCGAACCATCCAGGCCGAGGCTCGCAGCCTGTTCCGCCAGCCAGGCCAAAGCGTCCTCGCCATCCTCCAGCGCCGTCGGAAAGCGGTGCTCCGGCGCCAGTCGATAACCGACCGAGAGCACCGCACACGGCGTGCGCTGGCAAAACTCGCGGCAGACGCCGTCGTGGGAATCCAGACTGCCAACGACAAACCCGCCACCGTGGAAATACACCAGCACCGGCAGCGGCGATTCAACACCGCTTGGCCGATACAAACGCAACGCCAGCGCCGCACCGTCACGGACCTGTGTTTCGATCTCAGTGACTTCAAGATCCTGCGGCGCCGGCCAGCGCAGTTGCGCGGTGGTCTGCTCGAAGGTGGCGCGGGCCTCGCTCGGGGTCAGTTGGTGCATGGCCGGCAGGCCGGCGTCCTGGCTGTCTTGAGCGAGGTCGAGGAAAGCTTCCAGATCAGGGTGTAACGACATCGATAAAAATCCTTGTATCCGCGATAGGACGGGCGCGCCTGGGCAGCGCCCGCGCAAAAGGCCGGGCGATCAACCCACCCGCGCCATGCAATGTTCGATCAACGCTTCAAGCTCGCGCTGGTAATCGCTCATCAGCGCATTCATGGTGCCGGCGCGGTAACGCTGGCTGCTGTAAATGCAGCGCAAGGCCAGTTGCCCGTCATAGACCTGGCCGACGATTTCCAGCCAGTTGCCCAGGTTCGCCTTGAGGCTGTAGTTGTCGCCGGTCTCTTCCAGTGCCGGCACCAGCAACGCCTGTTCATCGAAGCTCTGGTCGAACTGCCCGAGGTAATTGAACGTCACCCGTGCCTGCGGCAATGCAGCCAGTTGCGCCGAGATTTCCGGCCCGGCCAGATGACGTAACACGCCGTAGCCGATGCCCTTCTGCGGTACGCCCGCCAGTTGCGCCTGCACATCGATGATCGACTGGCCGATGTCGTCGCTGTCCGGGCGCAAACGCACCGGGAACATGCTGGTGAACCAGCCGAGGCTGCGGCTCAGGTCGATCGATTCGAAGAGGTCTTCGCGACCGTGCCCTTCAAGCAGAATCAGCGCCGACGGTTGCTGGCTCCAGCGGCACAGCGCGCGGCTGAGCGCTGACAGCAGCAAGTCGTTGATCTGCGTGCCGTACACCGCCGGGGCCTGTTTGAGCAGTTGTTCGGTGTGCTCGCGGGACAGCTTGAGCCGTGCCTGCGCCTGTTGCCGCACAAGGTTCTTGCCACGCGGGTTATCGCACGGCAGATCAACGCCCGGTTGATCCAGTTGCTCCAGCCAATAGTTCAATTCCTGCTCGGCAATCACCGGCGCCTGCGCCTGCAACGCTTCGGCAAACGAACGGTAACTGCTGGTACGAATCGGCAGCTGCGGCGTCAGCCCCTGCACGCACGCCTCATAAGCGACTTTCAGATCGTCGAGCAGAATCCGCCACGACACGGTGTCGACCACCAGGTGATGAATTACCACCAGCAACCGCGCCTGACCATCCGGCAACGCCACATGCATGACCCGCCAGACCGGCCCGTCATTGAGTTTGAGGCTACGCTGCGCGAGGTTGGCCAAGGCTTCGACCTCTTCGCTGCTTTGCGCTTCACGGCGCCACAGCACAGCCTCGTCGGAGGCGCTGGTGCTGTAGCGCTGCAACCAGCGTCCGCCGTCGTTGGAAAAACGCAGGCGCAGCGAATCGTGATGCTGTTCGATCAAGCCCAGCGCCTGTTCCAGTGCATCGAGATCCAGCGGCTGACGTGCGCTGAGCAGCAACGACTGGTTGTAGTGATGCGCCTCGGCCATGCCTTCGGCGAAGAACCATTGCTGGATCGGCAGCAGATTGAACGCGCCCTCTGCGGCAACCTGAGTCAGGTCCGGCAGCGCTTGCCCGGCGCCCTCCTTCGCCACTTGCTGCTCGAGAATGCCGGCGATGGTTTGATAGCGCATCAGATCGCGCAGCTTCAGCTCCATCTGCAGCGTCGGGTGGTTTCGCACCCGCGAGATCACTTGCAGGCTGAGGATCGAATCGCCGCCCAGTTCAAAGAAGTTATCGCTGATACCGACCTGCTCGACCTGCAACACTTGCGCCCAGATTTCCGCCAGCAGGCGTTCCTGCTCGGTGCGCGGCGCTACATATTCGTCACTTTTGAACTCCGGCTCCGGCAGGGCCTTGCGATCGAGTTTGCCGTTGGGCGTGACCGGGAATGCGCTGAGGCAGACGATCTGCGCCGGCACCATGTATTCCGGCAGCGAAGCACGCAGCCCGGCCTTGAGTTCATCGCCGATATCATCACCCGTGGCGGTGACCACATAACCGATCAGTTGCTTGCCGGAGGCATTGTCGCGGGCAATCACCAGCGCATCGCTCACCGCCGGCAACTGACGCAGGCTGGCCTCGACTTCGCCCAGCTCGATGCGGAAGCCACGCACCTTGACCTGATGGTCGATGCGCCCGACGTAATCGACCACGCCGTCCGCGCGGCGGCGCACCAGATCGCCGCTGCGGTACAGGCGCTCGCCGGGCGCAAACGGGTTGGGCACGCAGCGCTCGCCGGTCAGGTCGGGGCGCCCGTAATAACCGCGAGCGACGCCGAAACCGCCGATGTACAACTCACCGGCAAAACCCGGCGGCAGCGGATTCAGATCGTCGTCGAGCACGTACAGCGACCGCGCACCGACCGCGCGGCCGATCGGCGCATACGCCGCTTCGCAGTGCTGGCTGATGGCGACTTTCCAGAGCATCGGCGTGACCACGGTTTCGGTCGGGCCGTAGCCGTTGGTGAAGAACTGCGGACGCAACGCGGCTTTGACCTGTTCGAAAGTCTGCTCCGGCACCGCATCGCCACCGAAGCAGTAGATGCGCACTGGCGGTGGTGCGATGCCACTGGCGGCGGCGTACTCGGCGAGTTGTTTGAGATAGGCCGGCGGGAAACAGGCGATGGTCACGCCGTAATCGTGCAGGGCCTGATAGGTCTGCTCCGGCGTCCACAGGCATCCGTCGCGAATCACCAGACGACCGCCACTGTACAAGGTACTCAGCCAGCGTTCATGGGCGCCGTCGAAAGCGAACGACATGAAGTGCAACTCGCAACTGCTCGCGTCCATTTCGTACAGCTCGGCGATGGCCTGGCAATGCATGCTCAGCGGTCCCTGGGTCACGGCCACGCCTTTCGGCCGTCCGGTGGAACCGGAGGTGTAAACCAGATAGGCCAGGCTCTGCTCGTGAACATCGCAGACCGGGGCAGCATCGCTGTAAAGACTGCGATAGAGTTGATCGATTTCCAGACGCCGCACGCCTTGTGGTGCAGGCAATGTCGCGCGCAGGCTGGTTTGCGTCAGCAGCAGGGCCATGCGCGAATCTTCGATCATGTACGTCAAGCGCTCGGGCGGATAATCGATGTCCAGCGGCACGTACGCCGCACCGCTCTTGAGCACGGCGAGGAAACTCACCAGCATTTCCAGCGAGCGCGGCAATGCCACGCCGATCACCACTTCCGGCCCGGCGCCGTGGGCAATCAGGCACTGCGCAAGTCGATTGGCCTGCCGCTCCAGTTCGGCGTAGCTCAGGCTTTCGCCGGCGCATTGCACCGCGATCGCGTCGGGCTGCTGTTGCGCATGACGACTGATCAACTCCGGCAACAGGCGAGGCTCATGGCGGTGCGCCGGCTCGGCGCTCCAGGCCTGCGCCGCTTGCCATTGTTCAGCGGACAGACGCTGCAAGTTGCCCAGCCGCTCATACGGCGCGGCCATCATCGCCGCGAGGGTGTTTTCCAGGGTCAGGCGAATGCCTTCTACCGCCTCGGCGCTGAAGTGGCTGCGCAGGTACAGGTACTCGATCGACAACTCGTCGCCGAGCATCACCGCAAGGTCCATCGGCACGTTGGTCACGCCGTGGCCGATGGATTTGCCGAAGGTCAGCTCGGTGTTGGTTTCTTCCTGCAAGCGCTCGTCGATCGGGAAGTTCTCGAACACCACGATGCTGTCGAACAGCGCCTGACCACCGAGGTTCGACCAGCGCTGCACATCGGCCAGCGGTGCCTGGGAGTAATCGCGGATGTCGAGGTTGTAGGCCTGCACTTCACCCAGCCAGTCGGCCAGACGCTGATCGGCCTGCGGGGTCTGAATGATCGGCAAGGTGTTGATGAACAGGCCGAGCATGTTGCCGACGTTCGGCAGACTTTCCGGACGCCCTGATACGGTGGCGCCGAAGGTCACCGTCTGCTGGCCGGTGTAGCGTTGCAACAGCAGCAGCCACGCGCCCTGAATCAGCGTGTTGGGGGTGATGCGCAAATCGCGGCAGAACTCCAGCAGGCGCGCGGTTTGCGCCTTGTCCCAATTCGAATAGAGCGCATCGTGACCGGTAACGTCGGCACTGTGACGCGGGTGCATCGCCTGACTCAGCGCGGTCGGTTCGTTGACCACCGCCAGACGCGCCTTCCAGAACAGCTCCTGGGCATCCTGATCCTGCGCCTGCAACCAGGCAATGAAGTCGCGATAGCGGCCATTTTCGCCAGTCACCTCGCCCGTGGAGTAGTACTGCAAGACCTCGCCGAACAGCCGCGAACTGCTCCAGCCGTCCATCAGGATGTGGTGGCTGGTCCAGATCATCTGGTACTGCTCGTCGCCCAGCTGCAGCAGGGTCACCCGCTGCAATCGCGCTTCAGCCAAGTCGAAGCCCAGCGCACGATCAGCGCTGGCGAACTCGGCAATCGCCGCCTCGCTGCAGTCCTGCCCACGCCAATCGAGCACCTGCATCTGCAGCGGCGCCTGGCGATGGACGACCTGCAACGGCTTGGCCAGCCCATCCTGCCAATGGAAACTGGTGCGCAGGATCGCCTGACGCACAATGATGAATTCCCAGGCCCGGCGGAAACGCTCAACGTCGAGGCCCTTGATCGGCAGACTGACGTGTTGCACGTAAAGGCTGCTGCCGTTATCCGACAGGGTGTGGAAGAGCATGCCTTCCTGCATCGGCGACAGCGGATAGACGTCTTCGATCAGCTCCGCCGGCACCGGCAAGGCATCGAGCTGCGCCTGATCCAGTTGCGCCAACGGGTAGTCGGCAGCGCTGGCGGATTGCGCGTCTGCCAGCGAAACCACTGCGGCGAGTTTCTGCACCGTCTGTTGCTGGAACAGGTCTTTGGGCGTGAAACAAATGCCCTGCTGACGCGCGCGGCTTACCAGTTGAATCGAGATGATCGAATCACCGCCGAGGGCGAAGAAATTGTCGGTCACGCCAACCTGCTCGATCTTCAGAATGTCCTGCCAGACCTCGGCCAGCTGCTGCTCCAGCGGCGTCGACGGCGCGACGTAATCGCGTTGTGCCTGGCTGGCATCCGCTGCCGGCAAAGCCTTGCGATCAAGTTTGCCGTTGGGTGTCAGGGGCAATTGTTCGAGGAACAGCCACTGCACCGGCACCATGTAGTCCGGCAGATGCGCCTTGAGCGCGGCTTGCAACTCAGCACTCAGCGCGTCCAGTTGCGCGGGGCTTTGATCGGCCTCGGCCGGTACCACATAAGCCACCAGTTGCTGGCCGCCGACGCCGTCCACCGCCAGCACCACGCCTTCGCGCACGCTGGCCTGGGCCAGCAGACGCGCTTCGATTTCACCCAGTTCAATACGGAAGCCGCGCACCTTGACCTGATGGTCGATGCGGCCGACGTATTCGATACGGCCGTCGTCCATGAAACGCGACAGGTCGCCGGTGCGGTACATGCGCTCGCCGTTGCTCGCCAACGGGTTGGGCACGAAACGTTCGGCGGTCAGGCCCGGGCGCAACAGATAGCCACGGGTGATGCCGTCACCGGCCAGATACAGCTCCGCTGCGATGCCGAGCGGTGCTGCCTGCAATTGCCCGTCGAGCAGGTACGCGGTGGTGTTGCGCAGTGGTCGGCCGATATTGGCCTGGCCACCGAGTTCACGGCGGGTCCAGGTCGAATACGTGGTGTCTTCGGAAGGCCCGTACAGATCGTAAACGTGGGCGACCGAAGTTTCGCGGTACAAGGTGTCGACCAGCGCCTGCTTGAGCGGCTCGCCGGCCAGATTGATGATGCGCACACACGACGGGATCTGGCCGATGCGTTGCAACGCGGCAATCGCCGACGGCACGGTGTTGATCAGGCGCACCTGATCACGCTCGGGCAAGTCCGGCAGCTCCAGAGCATTGCGCGCCATAACCATGGACCCGCCGCGCGCCAGGGTGACGAAAATCTCCCACACCGACAGGTCGAAGCACACCGACGTCGAGGCCAGCACGCCTTGCAGATCGTCCTCGCTGTAGACCTCGGCGGACCAGTGAATCAGCGCCTGCACGTTGCGATGGGCGATGGCCACGCCTTTCGGTTTGCCGGTGGAACCGGAGGTGTAGATCACGTAGGCAAGATTGGCCGAGTCGGCGCGCGCCGGCAGGTTGTCCGGCGCCTGCGATGCAAACGCCTCGCCGCCGGCCTCGACCAGCACCACTTGCGCTTCGCTGGACGGCAGTTGCGCCAGCAAGGCTTGCTGGGTCAGCAGGACTTTCGCCTGGCTGTCGTCGAGCATGTAGGCCACGCGGTCGGCCGGGTAGTCCGGGTCCAGCGGCACGTAGGTGCCGCCGGCCTTGAGCACCGCCATCAGGGCGATCACCAGTTCCGCCGAACGCGGCAGCGCCACGCCGACGCGCACTTCCGCGGTGACACCCAGCGTCACCAGATGCCGGGCCAACTGGTTTGCCCGCCGGTTCAGTTCGCCGTAGCTCAGGGCCACGCCGGCATGACTTAACGCCAGTGCCTGCGGATGCGCTGCGACCCGCGCTTCAAAGCTCTGCGAAATCAACCGCTCGGCCGGATAAGCCGCGTGATTGTCGTTCCACTGCGCCAGCGTCTGCCGTTCGGCCAGCGGCAGCAGACCGATCTCGCCGAGTGCCCGCTGCGGCGCTGCGATAAATTGCTCGAGCACTTCACGCAGATGCGCGGCCAGAGCGAGCACGCTGCGCTCGGCAAAGTGCTCGGTGAGGTAGTTGAAATCGAGGTTGAGCACTTCGCTGGCGCCGGCAATCAGGGTCAGACCGTAGTTGGTCTGCTCGCGATGCTCCAGACCGGAAAAACGCAGCCCGCCCGGATTGGCCTCCAGCGCTTCGGACACCGGGTAGTTCTCGAACACCAGCAAAGTGTCGAACAGCGCTTCGCCACTCAATGCGGCCAGACGCTGAATGTCCTGCAACGGCGTCTGTTCGTAGTCGCGCAACAGCAGGTTCTTGTCCTGCACGCTGCGCACCCAGTCACCGACGCTGAGGCTGGCCTGCGGGCTGGCGATCACCGGCAGAGTGTTGATGAACAGCCCCAGTTGCTCCTCGATGCCCGGCAAATCCACCGGACGCCCGGATACCGTAGCGCCAAACGCCACCGTGGCCTGCCCGGTGTAGCGCTGCAACACCAGCAGCCACGCGGCCTGCACCAGGCTGTTGAGGGTCACCTGTTGCTGACGGGAGAAGGCGTTCAGACGCTGGGTCAACGCTTCGTCGAAATGCAGACGATGCATCTGTTTGCCCGGCCCCGGCACGGTGCGTCCGTGGCAGGCCGAGGCCAGTCGGGTCGGCTCGTCGAGTTCGGCCAGTTGCCCGCGCCAGAATTCCTGCGCCCCAGCCTTGTCCTGGCCCTGCAGCCAGACCAGAAAATCGCGATAGCGACCCTGCGCGCTCGGCACCGACTGGCCGGCGTAATCCTGCAGCACCTCGCCGAACATCCGCGAGTTGCTCCAACCATCCATGAGGATGTGGTGACAAGTGAAAATCAGTCGATGGCGATCGTCGGCAGTGCGCAGCAGGCACAGGCGCAACAGCGGTGGATTCTGCAGATCGAAGCCGCGTTCACGGTCGGCTTGCGCCCGCGCCTCAAGCACGGCCGGCAGATCAGCGGCATCGCGCACATCGATTTCCGGCATTTCCAACGTCAGCTGGCGATTGATCACCTGCAATGGCGCGTCGAGGCCCTCGCGGCCCCAGATGAAACCTGCGCGCAGCACTTCATGGCGATCGACCACCCGCTGCCAGGCTTGCTGGAACCGCGCAACGTCGAGGCCGTCGATGTCCAGCAGCATCTGATAGACGTAGGCGCTGGCGTCGGCGTCGTACAGGCTGTGGAACAGAATGCCCTGCTGCATCGGCGCCAGCGGATAGATGTCCTCGATGCGCTGGGCGGCAATCGGCAGGCTGTCCAGATGCGCCTGGGACAAACCGGCCAGCGGCACGTCGGACGGCGTGAGGCCGCCCGCATGGCTGAGGCAGTGGTCGATCAATTCGCTCAGCGCCACTTCGTAGGCGCGGGCCAGAGCGGCGATGGTCGTTTCTTCGAAGATGTCGCTGCTGTAGGTCCAGGTCAGGCTCAACTGGCCCTGATAAACCCGGCCATCGATGGTCAGCCAGTTGGCCATCGGCGCGTTTGCGTCCTGACCGGCGCCCTTGTCCTCGGTGGCCGGCCGCCACAAGACGCCTTCATCGAAGTTGTTATCGAACTGGCCGAGGTAGTTGAACGTCACCTGCGGTTGCGCCAGTTCATGCAACGCCGCTTGTGCGTCGGCGGTGCCGAGATAACGCAGCAAGCCATAGCCGATACCCTTGTTGGGGATCGCGCGCAGTTGTTCCTTGATGCCTTTGATCGAGCTTTCCAGGCTGGCGTTTGGTGTCAGGCGTACCGGGAACATGCTGGTGAACCAGCCCACGGTGCGGCTCAGGTCGATGTCATCGAACAGATCTTCGCGGCCATGGCCTTCGAGTTGCACCAACGCACTGTCGCTTGCAGTCCACTCACACAACACTCGCGCCAGCGCGGTCAGCAGCAGGTCGTTGACCTGGGTGCGGTAGACCGCCGGGGCCTGTTGCAGCAGCTGGCGGGTACGCTCGGCGTCCAGCCGCGTGTCGACGCTGCGTTCGAAGCGGTTGTTCAACTGGCCCTGCGGATTGTCCAATGGCAAACCGAGCGGCGCGTCGAGCAACTGCTCGCGCCAGTAACTCAGCTCACTGTTCAGCGCCGCGCTGCGCGCATGTTCTTGCAAGCGCAAGCCCCAGTCCTTGAATGCACTGGTCTTGGCCGGCAGGTTCACGCTCTGCCCGGCACTGATCTGCTGATAGGCGTTCTGCAGGTCTTCGAGCAGGATCCGCCACGACACGCCATCGACCACCAGGTGATGAATCACCAGCAACAGACGCTGACTGGCGTCCGGCAAATCGATCAGCGCCGCGCGGATCAGCGGGCCGTTGTGCAGATCGAGGCTGCGTTGCAGGTCCAGGCACAGCGCTGGCAATGCCGCGCTGTCGTCCAGCGTGAAAGTGCGCAACAACGCTTGTGGCTGATCCGCCGTGCCGTGGCTTTGCTGCCAGCCCTGCTCGGTTTGGCGATAACGCAGACGCAAGGCGTCATGCTGCTTTTGCACCTGCGCCAGCGCCTGTTGCAGCGCCGTGGCTTGCAGGGCTTTCGCCGGGGTCAGCAGGATCGACTGGTTCCAGTGATGCCGCGCCGGGATGTCGCTGTGGAAGAAATACTGCTGGATCGGCGTCAGCGGCGCTTCGCCAAGCACCTCGCCCTGCTCCGTCTGCACCGCATCGCTCTGCTGCGCGACGGTGGCCAGACGCTGCACGGTCTGGTGCTGAAAAATGTCCTTGGGCGTAAAGCGAATGCCGGCCTGCCGCGCGCGACTGACCACTTGAATCGATATGATCGAATCGCCGCCCAGCTCGAAAAAGTTGTCGTGAAGGCCGACCCGTTCAACCTTGAGCACGTCCTGCCAGATCTCCGCCAGACGCTGTTCCAGTTCACTGCGCGGCGCCGCGTAGGCCTCTTGCACCTGCGCAACATCCGGCTGCGGCAGTTGTTTGCGATCGAGCTTGCCGTTGGCGGTCAGCGGCAGTCGGTCGAGGAACGCCCAACTGACCGGGACCATATAATCCGGCAGGGTTTCGCGCAGGTGCGCCTTGATCGAATCGCGCAACGCGCCCTGCTCGTCCGCGTTCAATGTCTCAACCGGCACGACCCAGGTCGCCAGTTGCTGGCCGCTGACGCCGTCCACCGCCAGCACCACCGCTTCGCGCACCTGCGGATGCTTGAGCAGTTGCGCTTCGATTTCACCGAGCTCGATGCGGAAACCACGGATCTTCACTTGGTGGTCGATACGCCCGATGTACTCGATCACCCCATCGCCGCGCAGCCGAGCGAGGTCGCCGGTACGGTACAGACGCTGGCCGGCCTTGCGGTTGAACGGGTCGGGCACGAAGCGCGTGGCGCTCATGCCGGCCTGATTCAGATAACCACGGGCCAGACCGGCGCCAGCAATGTACAACTCGCCGATGCAGCCTTGCGGCACCAGGTTGAGCGAACTGTCGAGCAAGTACCACGACAGGTCGACAATCGGCGCGCCGATCGGGCTGCTGTGATTGCTCTGCAGATCGGCCAGCGACAACGGCCGGTAAGTCACGTGCACGGTGGTTTCGGTGATGCCGTACATGTTGATCAGCGTCGGCGTGCGGTCGCCAAAACGCTCGAACCACGGACGCAGATTTTGTACTTCCAGCGCCTCGCCGCCGAACACCACGTAACGCAGGGCATTGCTGCGGCTCGACTCGCAGGCGACCTGCATCAGTGGTTTGAATGCCGAAGGTGTCTGGTTCAACACCGTGACGTTTTCATCGCACAGCAGCGTATAGAAATCCTCCGGCGAACGGCTGACGTCGTGCGGCACCACCACCAGTTTGCCACCGTACAGCAGCGCGCCGAAAATCTCCCACACGGAAAAGTCGAACGCGTAGGAATGGAACAGCGTCCAGCTGTCCTGCGCGCCGAAATCGAACCAGTGCTCGGTGGCGCTGAACAGGCGCATCACGTTGCCGTGCGGCAGCAAGGCGCCCTTGGGTTTGCCGGTGGAACCGGAGGTGTAGATGACGTAGGCCAGATTGTCCGGCGTGGTCAGGCATGGCGGGTTGCTTGCGATGCCGTGTTCCGGCGTTTGATCCAGATCGAGGCAGATCAGCCCCGGCGGCAGCGGCAATTGCCCGAGCAAATGCGCCTGGGTCAACAGCAAGTGAATGCCGCTGTCGTCGATCATGTAGCTCAAGCGGTCATCCGGGTAGCTCGGGTCCAGCGGCACATAGGCGCCGCCGGCCTTCAGCACCGCGAGAATGGCGACGATCATGTCCAGCGAACGCTCCACCGCAACGCCGACGCGCACGTCCGGGCCGACGCCCTGCTCGATCAGCGTATGCGCCCACAGGTTGGCGCGGTGATTGAGTTCGGCGTAGGTCAGGCGTTGCCCTGCACAGCTCACCGCCACCGCATCGGCATGCCGCTCGGCCTGGGCCTCGATGGCTTGCTGGATGCACTGGGTCAGCGGTTGTTCAATCAGCGACGGATTCCATTGCGCCAATAGCTGTTGCTGCTGGCCGGCGTCAAGCATCGGCAATTGGCCGATGCGCTGGGCCGGCTCGGCAACGATCGCTTGCAACAGCGCGGTCCAGTGCTGCGCCAGGCGCTCGATGGTCGCTGCGTCGAACAGATCAGTGGCGTACTTGAGCACGGCTTCGATGCCGTGGGCCTGTTCGGTGGTGTTGAGGGTCAGGTCGAATTGCGCGGTCTGGCTCTGCCATTCCAGCGGTTCGATATTCAGGCCGTTCAGGCGCGTGGCGACGCTTGCGCGGCGCTCGGCCTGGTGGTTGAACATCACTTGGAACAGCGGACTGTGGCTGAGGCTGCGGCCCGGTTCCAGCGCTTCGACCAGTTGCTCGAAGGGCAAATCCTGATGCGCCTGCGCCTCCTGCGCCGTCTGTTTGACCTGACGCAGCAGTTCGATAAACGGCAGCTCTGCGTCGACATCCGCCTTGAGCACCTGGGTGTTGACGAAGAAGCCGATCAGGCGCTCGATTTCCACCCGGCCACGGTTGGCCACCGGCACGCCGACACGGATGTCGCTTTGCCCGCTGTAGCGATGCAGCAAGGCCTGAAACGAGGCCAGCAGCAACACGAACAGGGTAACGTTTTCCTGCCGGGCAAAGGCCTTGAGGGCATTGCTCAGCGCCGGATCAAGAATCAGGTTATGGCTGGCGCCGGCGAAGCTTTGATCGACCGCGCGCGGGCGATCAAGCGGCAGTTCCAGCACCGGTTGTTCGCCGCCGAGCTTTTCCTGCCAGTAGGCCAGTTGTCGCTCCTGCTCACCGGCCTCCATCCACTGGCGCTGCCACAAGGCGTAATCGGCGTATTGAATCGGCAGGGCCGGCAGACCGGCGTCGTGACCGAGGTTGAAACCGGCATAGAGCTGCACCAGTTCCTCGATCATCACTTGCAGCGACCAGCCATCGGAAACGATGTGGTGCAGGGTCAGCACCAGCACATGCTCAGCGGGGTTGACCTGCAGCAGCGCGGCACGCAGCAACGGGCCGTGCTGCAGATCGAAAGTCTTCTGGCTCTGGGTCTGAACGAAAGCCTCGATCAAGTGCTCCGGGTCATTCGCCAGATCAGCGCTCAGGTGATGAATATCGAGAGTAAAAGGTCCTGCGGGCAGGACCACTTGCAAGGGTTGCGCGCTGTCTTGAGAGAACACCGTGCGCAAGGTTTCGTGGCGCTCGATCAGCGCCGCGATGCTGCGTTCCAGTGCCGGCACATCGAGCGGCCCCTGCAAGCGCAGGGCCGTCGGAATGTTGTAGGCCGCGCTGTGCGGTGCCCACTGCCAGAGGAACCACTGGCGCTGCTGAGCGTAGGACAGCAGCAACGGCTCTTCAGCCGTGCGCTTGAAAACCGGGGCAATGTCAAAGAGGTTGACGCCTTTCTGCTTGAGCAGAACCGCCAGAGCCTTTCTTTGCTTAGCCGAAAGTTGTCCTACCGACTCGATTAACTCTTGCACGCGTTTTTCCCTCTCAAGAAATCAGTTTTTCCAGATCATCGAGGGATAGACGTTTGAGGGCCTCCAGTGATTTAGCCAATTCATCCTGAACGGGCGACATTTCGACGCGCAGCGCTTCGATCCGCGCGCAGAAATCCTTGAGCGTGTCGGTCTCGAACAGCGCCTTGAGCGGCACCTTGTCGCCCAGACGTTCCTGCACCCGGGTCACCACCAGCGTTGCCAGTAACGAATGACCGCCGAGCTGGAAGAAGTTGTCCGCCAGCCCTACCCGCTCGACCTCCAGCACTTCCTGCCAGATCGTCGCGACCTCCCATTGCAGATCGCTTTGCGGCGCTAGGTATTGCTCATGCGTCGGGCTCTCGCCCAACGCCATCAGCGCCTTGCGATCGAGCTTGCCGTTGGGCGTCAGCGGGATCGCGTCGATCAGGTGCAGATGCCCCGGCACCATGTGCGCCGGCAAGCGACTGGCCAAGGCATTGCGCACCCGCTCGGCCAGCGTCGACCGCTCGCTGTCCGGCGCGGCGACGAGGTAGGCATGCAGGTGTTTGCCGGCGGCGCCGTCCTGCGCCAGTACCACCGCCTCAAGGATATCGTCGAGTTCCAGCAGGCGCGCTTCGATCTCGCTGAGCTCGATGCGGAAACCGCGAATCTTCACCTGATGGTCGGCGCGACCGATGTACTCGATATTGCCATCGTCGCCCTGGCGCACCAGATCGCCGGTGCGGTACAGGCGCTCGCCATTGGTCGCGTAGGGATTCGGCACAAAGCGTTCGGCGGTCAGCGCGGCGCGGCGCAGATAGCCGCGCGTCACCCCGGCGCCAGCGAGGTACAGCTCGGCCGCCACGCCCTCGGGCAGCGCCTGCAACTGACTGTCGAGCAGGTACGCCACGGTGTTGTCCAGCGGCCGGCCAATGTTCGCCCGACCCTGCGGCGTGCGCAGGGTGAAGGTCGAATAAGTGGTGTCCTCCGACGGCCCGTAAAGATCGTAAACCTGCTGCACCTGAGTGCTGGCGTAGAGGCTGTCGACCACACTCTGCTTGAGCGGTTCGCCGGCGAGATTGATGGTGCCGACCGAAGCCGGAATCTGCCCAGCCCGTTGCAACGCGGCAATCGCCGACGGCACGCTGTTGATCAGGGTGACCTGATCGCGCGCCGGCAAATCCGCCAGCGCCAAGGCGTTGTCGGCCAATACCAGACAGCCACCGCAGGCCAGCGTGACAAAGATTTCCCACACCGACAGATCGAAGCAGATCGACGTCGAAGCGAGCACGCCGCGCAATTGTTCTTCGCGATAGACACCCGCTGACCACTGAATCAGCGCCGATAGATTGCCGTGGCTGATCGCTACGCCTTTCGGTTTGCCGGTGGAGCCGGAGGTGTAGATCACGTACGCCAGATTGTCTGCCGCGAGGTTAACCAGCGGCGCAGTGGCCGGGTATTCGCTGGCGACGTTCTCGTCCACCAGCAGCACCTGCGCACTCAAGGTTTCGGGCAGCATCGCCAATGCCGCTGGCTCAGTGAGCAGCACCGCCGCGCGGCTGTCGTCGAGCATGTGCAGCAAGCGTTCCTGCGGGTAATCCGGGTCCAGCGGCACATAAGCGCCACCGGCCTTGAGGATCGCCAGCAAGCCGACCAGCATCTGCGGCGTGCGGCGCATGCACACGCCGACGCGCACTTCCGGCCCGACGCCCATGCCTTGCAGCTTGTGCGCCAGACGATTGGCCCGGGCATCGAGGTTTTGGTAATCGATGGATTGCTCAGCGAACAGCACCGCGTTCGCCTGCGGTTGACGCTGCACCTGCGCGGCGATGTACGCCAGCACCGTGCGTTGATCCGGCGTGGTAACCGGCGCCTTGCCCCACTCGATCGCTTGTTGCCGTTGTGGCTCGGCGAGCAGTTCCAGCGCGCCCAGCGGCTGTGTGGCGTCGGCGAGGAACTGCTCGAGCAGGCCTTGCAACTGCGCACTCAACGCGCTGATCGCTTGAACGTCGAAGCTGGCCTGATCGTAACTTACGCCCAGACTCAGCTCGCGGCCGGTGACCGCCACCAGCGTCAGCGGATAGTTGGTCTGCTCCTGACGGCGGATTGCCGAGAACTTCAGCCCCGTCTGCGGGCCCTGCGCCAAGGCCTCGGCCATCGGGTAGTTTTCGAACACCAGAATGCTGTCGAACAACGCGCCGGCACCCGCCCCGGCCCAGCGCTGAATGTCATACAGCGGCGTGTGTTCGTGCTCGCGCAAGGCCAGGTTGAGGTCTTGCACCTGTTGCAGCCATTGGCTGACGCCGATTTCCGGCGATGGCGCCGCCACCACCGGCAAGGTGTTGATGAACAGGCCGATCTGCTGCTCGACACCCGGCAAATCGGTTGGCCGCCCGGCGACAGTCGCGCCGAACGCCACTTGATCCTGGCCTGTATAACGCTGCAACAGCAGCAGCCACGCCGCTTGTACCAGCGTGTTAAGGGTGACTTTCTGCTCGCGGGCGAAGCGGTTCAGTTCGGCGGTCAGCGGTTCGCTGAACACATGCTCGTGATCGGCATAGCCGCTGGCGGCGTGCCTGACCGGCATGGCACTGGCCAGTCGCGTCGGCTCTTCGAGATCCGCCAGCGCCGTGCTCCAGAACTGCCGACTGGCTTGCTGATCGCGCTGGCCGAGCCACTCGATGTAATCGCGATAACGCCCCTGCCCTGCGCTCGGCACGATGCCGGCGTAACGTTGCAGCACTTCGCCGAACAACTGCGAAGTGCTCCAGCCGTCCATGAGGATGTGATGGCAGGTGTAGATCAGGTGATGAGTGTGCTCATCGATGCGCACCAACGTCACGCGCAACAGCGGTGCGTCGAGCAGATCGAAGCCGTTATGCAGGTCTTCAGTGGCCAGATGATCAAGCGCGGCATCCAGGCCAGCGCGACCGCGCCAGTCCTGCACTTGCCACGGCATCTTCACACGGCTGCGCACCACTTGTACCGGCGCGGCGGCATCCTGCGGCCAGACGAACGCGGTACGCAGAATATCGTGGGTATCGACGGTCTGCTGCCAGGCGTGGCGGAAGCGCTCGGCGTCGAGCTGCTCGACGTCGACGCGCAGCTGATTGGTGTAGGCCGGGCTGTCCGGCTCGTTGCGGCTGTGGAAAAGAATGCCTTGCTGCATCGGCGACAGCGGGTACAGATCGACGATGTCACGCGGCGCCATCGGCAATGCCGACAGCTGCGCCTGGGTCAGGTTGGCGAGGTTGAAATCCGAGGGTGTCACGCCACCGGCGCCGCTCGCACAGCAATGTTCGAGCAGGCGTTCCAGCTCGCAGCGATAAGCCTCGGCCAACGCCTCGATGGTCTCGGCGCGATACATGCCGGTGCCGAAGGTCCAGGTCAGTTCCAGCTCACCACCGAGAACCTGACCGTCGACGCTCAGCCAATTGCCCAGCGGCGCTTGCCCATCCTGATTGGCGCCGGTGCTGTCAGCGCTTGGCACGAACAACGCGCCCTGCTCAGCGCTGAACGCGCCGTCGAACTGACCGAGGTAATTGAAGGTTACCCGTGGTTGCGCCAGCGTCTGCAACTCGGCAGCACGCGTGAGGTAACGCAGCACGCCATAACCGATGCCTTTGCCCGGCACCGCGCGCAGTTGCTCCTTGATCGCACACAGCGACGCAGCGGGACTCGTCTGCGGGGTCAGGCGCACCGGGAACAGGCTGCTGAACCAGCCGACCGTGCGGCTCAGGTCGATGTCGTCGAACAGGTCTTCACGACCATGGCCTTCGAGCTGGATCAACACCGACGGCTGCTCGCTCCAGTCACACAGCACCCGCGCCAATGCGGTCAGCAACAGGTCGTTGATTTGCGTGCGGTAGGCCGCCGGGGCGACTTTCAGCAGCTTGTCGGTCAGTGCCGGACTCAGGCGCGTACTGGCGCGGGCGGCCTGTGCGCGAATCTGGCTGTCCTCGGCGAAATCCCGTGGCAGTGCCGCTTCGTCGCCCGCCAGGGTCTGCTGCCAGTAAGCACTTTCGCCGGCCAGCGCCTCACTCTGTGCAAAACGATGCAACTGCTCGGCCCAGTTGTGCAGCGAACTGCTCTGGCCTGGCAACACCGGCGCCGTCCCCGCCGCCAATGCCTGGTAAGCATGCTGCAAGTCTTCGAGCAGAATGCGCCACGACACGCCGTCGACCACCAGGTGATGAATCACCAGCAACAGACGTTGCTCGGTATTCGGCAAAGTGACCAGCACAGCGCGCAACAGATGCCCGCGTTGCAGATCGAGGCTGCGCTGTGCCGCGTCGGCCAGCGCTGGCAAAGCGTCGAGGCTGTCCAGTTCGCGCACCCAGAGCAGTTCGGCATCGCACTGAGTCTGCGGCAACGCCTGCCAGCTATCGCCCGACTGAACGAAACTCAGGGCCAAGGCCTCGTGCTGTTCCACCAACGCTGCCAGCGCCGTACGCAGATGCGCGGCGTCCAGCGCCAGGGTCGGTTGCAACATCACCGCCTGGTTCCAGTGCTGGCGCTGGGCAATCGGCGTGTCGAAGAAGCGCATCTGGATCGGCAGCAACGGCAACGGCCCGCGTGCCACTGGTGCGGCGACGGCAGCCGGTTTCGCTTCGATCAGTTTGGCCACAGCAGCCAGTTGGCCGATGGTCTGTTTTTCGAACAACTGCTTGGGGCTGAGCTTGATGCCCTGGCGCTTGGCCCGGGCGATGATCTGCAAGCTGAGGATCGAGTCGCCACCCAGTTCGAAGAAGTTATCGCTGCTGCCGACCCGCTCAAGCTTGAGCACTTCGGCCCAGATCGCTGCGAGTTTTTCCTCGATCTCACCGACCGGCGCGACGAACTGCTGACTAACCACCCCGGGCACTGGCAAGGCACGCTTGTCGAGCTTGCCGTTGGCGGTCAGCGGCAGCTTTTCCAGCAACAGCAACTGCGCCGGCACCAGGTAATCCGGCAGCCGCGCCTGCAATTGCTCGCGCAGATCCTGCGCCTGCACCTTCGCGCCCGCTGCCGGCACGCACCACGCCAGCAGTTGCAGGCGCGCCGGATCGTCATCCAGTGGCAGCGCGAGCACGGCGGCTTCGCTGACACCGTCGAGGCTGAGCAACACCCGCGCGACTTCCGCAGGCTCCACACGGTAGCCGCGCACTTTGACCTGGTCGTCGGCACGACCGATGAACTCCAGCGCCTGCTCGCGATTGCGCCGGACCCGGTCGCCGCTGCGGTACACCCGCGCGCCGGGGTTCCCAAACGGATCAGGCAGGAAACGCTCAGCGGTGAGCCCCGGCTGATTCAGGTAGCCAAGGGCAACGCTGTCGCCACCGATGTACAACTCACCGGCAACCTGATCGGCCACCGGGCTGAGCACATCGTCGAGCACATAGACATGAGCACCGACCAGCGCTGTGCCGATCGGAACACTGCGCGCCAGCGCGGCGAGCTCTTCGACCTCATGAGTCAGCACGCCCACAGTGGTTTCGCTCGGGCCATAGTGGTTGATCAGGCGGCAGCCCGGTTTCAGTTGCTGCACACGCTCGACCAACGTCGGCGAACAGGCTTCGCCGCCGACGATCAGCGCGTGTTCCGGCAACACATCGGCAGGCTTGGCCGCCTGCAACAGCGCGGCGAGATGCCCGGGGACAATTTTCAGCACGCCAACGCGATGGCGGGCCATGTAATCGGCAAAGCGATCCGGGTCGAAGCCGAGTTCTTCCGGCAGCACATGCAGCAGTCGGCCCGAGCACAGCGCGCCGAACAGCACGGTGAAGCCGAGGTCGGCGGCGATGGTCGAGACCAGCGCCATGCTCGCCTCCGGCGCCAGCGCGAGACGTTCGAGTACGCCGCGCACGTAACTGCCCAGCGCGCCGTGGCTGACCAGCACGCCCTTGGGCTGCCCGGTGGAACCGGAGGTGTGAATCACGTAGGCCGGCGACTGCGCATACAGCGTCAGCTCAGGCGCGGATGTCGGCAGCGAGTGCCATTGCTCCGGGGCAAACTCCAGGCCCTGACAGCCCTCACCCGCCAATTCGCTGACCCGCGCATCGCTTTCGGCAGCGATCAACGCCCGTGCCTGCGCAGCCCCGAGCATCTGTTGCAGGCGTGCGCTCGGTGCCTTGACGTCGAGGGGCATGTACAACGCGCCAGCCTTGAGAATCGCCAACAGGCAAGTCAACCAGTCCAGCGAACGTTCCAGCAGCACCGCCACCGGGTCGCCGACATCGACGCCCTGCGCACGCAAATAATGGGCGAGACGATTGGCCTCCTGATCCAGCGCCTGGAAAGTCACCGCTTGCTTGAGATCCCGAGCGGCCAACGCCTGCGGCTGCCGCGCCACTTCACGCGCCCAGTGCTGCAACACCGTCAACGCCGGTTCGCGTTGGCTGGCAAGCGCAGCAGGCCGTGGTGTGGCAACCGCGTGCAATGGCGCCTGCGGCGAGTCAAGCAACTGGGTAAACAGATCCAGCAACATCGGTACAAAACCGGCGACCGTTTCCGCCCGATAGAGATCGCTGGCGTAGGTCATCTGGCCGTGGATCAGCGCACCGTCGTCGGTAATGTCCAGCGCCAGATCGAAGTGCGTGCCGTCCTTGGCCAGCGGGTATTCACTGACGGTCAGGCCGGGCAAGGCCATCGAGCGCTGTTTCTGCATGCCGACGTTCTGGTTGAACTTGGCCTGGAACAGTGGGTTGTGGCCCAGGGTGCGTTCGGCGACCAATTCGTCGACCAGTTGCTCGAACGGCAACTCCTGATGTGCCTGTGCGCCGAATGCCGCTTCACGCACCTGCGCGAGCAAATCGGCGAAACTGCCGCGCTCATCGACCTGGCAGCGCAGCACTTGAGTGTTGACGAAGAAACCGATCAGCCCCTCGACTTCGGCGCGGCCACGGTTGGCATTCGGCACGCCGACACGAATGTCGCGCTCGCCAGCCAGACGCGAAAGGAACAGCGAGAACCCGGCCAGCACCAGCATGAACAGGCTGATGCCCTGGCTGCGCGCAAAAACGTTGAGCTGCTGCGACAGCTCGGCGCCGAAATCAAAGCTCAGGGTCTGTCCTGCAAAGCTTTGCGTCAGCGGTCGGGCAAAGTCCGGCGCCACTTCGAGCAGCGGATGTTCGTCGCCCAATTGCTGACGCCAGTAGTCGAGCTGGCGCTCGCCCTCGCCGGCCTCCAGCCAGCGCCGCTGCCAGATCGCATAGTCGGCGTATTGCAACGGCAGCGCCGGCAGTTGCGGCTCGCGCTGCAAGCTGAACGCCTGATAGCACTGCACGAATTCCTTGACCATGACATCCATCGACCAGCCATCGGAGACGATGTGATGCATGCTCACCACCAGCACGAACTCATCCTCGGCCAAGGCAAACAGGCTGGCGCGCAACAGCGGGCCATGGCGCAGATCGAACGGTTGCGCGGTGACGTCTTGCACGTGTTGCGCGAGCAGTTCTTCGCGCTCTTGCGCGGCGGTGCCAGTCAGGTCGAAGCGTTCCAGCGCAATACTTTGTTGTTCGAGAATCAGCTGATGCGCTTGATCA
Source organism: Pseudomonas sp. Marseille-Q5117 (assembly GCF_946901175.1). Classification (NCBI taxonomy): domain Bacteria; kingdom Pseudomonadati; phylum Pseudomonadota; class Gammaproteobacteria; order Pseudomonadales; family Pseudomonadaceae; genus Pseudomonas; species Pseudomonas sp. Marseille-Q5117. The sequence goes on from NZ_CAMPPP010000006.1 coordinate 32,147, forward strand.
CCGTCGGTGTGAAACACCGTGCGCAACACTTCATGGCGCGCCAGCAGATGATCGAACGAGCGGCTCAGGGCCGACTCGTCCAGCCGGCCTTTCAGACGCAAGCCAGCGGCCATGTTGTATGCCGCGCTGTGCGGTTCCAGTTGCCAGAGAAACAGCAGGCGTTGCTGGGCGAATGAAAGGGGAATCTGCGCGCAGTCGTGGCGGCTGACCGGCAGCGGCAACAGGCTGAAATCCTTGCCCTCCTCGCGCAGCTTGGCGAGAAACAGCCGACGCTGTTCCAGCGGCAGGCCGACGAACCTTTTTGCAATACGTTCCGCCATCGTGCCGCTCATACTTCTTCTCCTTGCAAAGCATTCATGAACTGATCCATGTCGGACCAGTCGTCGTCGCCGCTCGCCTCGGCCAGTTGCTCAAGCACCTCTGCGAGATCCGCCAGCAGCGGTTTTTCGAACAGGCTGCGCAGCGGCAGCACCACGCCCATCTGCTCCTTGACCCGCGCAATCACCTGCGCGGCCAGCAACGAATGGCCGCCCAGTTCAAAAAAATGATCGTCCAGGCCCACACGCGGCACGTGCAGCACCTCGGCCCAGACCTGCGCCAGACATTGTTCGGCCGGCGATTGCGGGGCACGGTAATCGCCCTGCAACTGCGCCGGATCCGGCGCTGGCAAGGCCTTGCGGTCGAGCTTGCCACTCGGCGTCAGCGGCAGGTTCGCCAGCAACAGCAGATGCCCCGGCACCATGTAATCCGGCAGGCTGGCTTGCAGCGCAGCGCGGGTCTGCTGACGGAAGGCCGTTTGCGTTGCCGCGCCGGCAAGCACCTCAGGTTCTGTCACCACGTAAGCGACCAGTTGCGCACCGCCGGCGAATGGCACCGCCAGCACCACTGCCTCGCGAACGCGCGGACATTGCTGCAGGCGCGATTCGATCTCGCCCAGTTCGATGCGAAAGCCACGAATCTTCACCTGATGATCGACCCGGCCGACATATTCCAGCGCGCCATCGCCGCGCAGCCGCGCACGATCGCCGGTGCGGTACAGGCGCTGGCCATCGGCGAAAGGGTCGGCGATGAACCGCTCAGCGCTGAGGCTCGGCTGACGGTGATAACCGCGCGCCAGCCCCAGCCCACCGATGTACAACTCGCCCACCGCGCCTTGCGGCAGCAGGTTCAGATCATCGTCGAGCACGTACAGACGCCGTGCTGCCAGTCCTTTGCCGATCGGCATCCCACGCCACGACACGTCCTGCGCGGTCAGCGCGGTGCAGTCATGAATCGTCGAGACCACCGTGGCCTCGGTCGGGCCGTAGGTATTGAGCAGGCGCACATGGCCGAGCCCGGCCTGCTTCCAAAGACGCAAGCCGTCCACCGCCATGGCTTCACCGCCGACGTGAATCTGCCGCAGCGCGCCGAAACTGGCCGGCGGTTTCGCCGCGTATTCCTGCACCAGCCAATACCAATAAGCCGCCGGCAGGTCGGCCAGAGTGATGCCCTGATCGATGATCACCTGATGCAGCGTCGCGCTGTCCCACAACGGCGCATCGCGCATGACCACGCTGGCGCCATGGCACAGCGGCGGGAAAAACTGCTCGACGAAACCGTCGAAGCTGCTGGTGGCGAATTGCAGAACCCGGTCGCCTTCGCGCAGATCGCTGTAGTCGATGGCGCGGGCGACGAACTCGCTCAGCGCGCCATGACTGACCGCCACGCCTTTCGGCCGCCCGGTGGAGCCAGAGGTGTAGATCACGTAAGCGAGGTTGTCGGCCTCGACCGTGACCGGCAGGTTGTCGCTCTGCTCGCTGGCGGGCACCTGCTCCAGACACAGGCATTCGATGCCGTCGAGCGGCGGCAGGCTGGCGAGGCTTTGCTGATCACTGAGCAACAGTTGCAAACCACTGTCAGCGAGCACTTGGCGCAAGCGTTCGGCTGGGGTTTGCGGATCCAGCGGCACATAGGCACCACCGGCCTTGAGCACCGCCAGCAGCGCCACCGCCAGTTCCAGCGAACGTCCCAGCGCGACGCCGACCAGCACGTCCGGGCCGACACCCTGTGCGCGCAACTGATGGGCCAAGCGATTGCTGCGGCTGTTGAGCTCCTCGTAGCTGAATGCCCATGAAGGCGCGGTGGCCAACAGCACCGCCGGCGCTTGCGCGGTCCGTGCGACTTGCGCTTCGAACAGGCTTTGTACGCTGGTAAACCGAGGCACAGGTGCAGTCGCTTGTATCAGCGCTTGCCGTTCGCTGTCGGCGAGCATCGCCACTTCGCCGATCAACTGCTGCGGATCACGGCACACCGACTGGAGAATGTTGCGCCAATGTCCGGCCAGCGCGGCAATGGTTGCGGCATCAAAAATATCCGTAGCGTAAGTGAAGGCTGCAAACAGTTGCTCGCCCTCCTCGCGGGTGTCGAGCATCAGGTCACTGGTGGCCGCGTGTTGCCGAGCGCTGCCGGCCAGTTGCTCTTCGCTCAGATAACCCACGCGCAAGCCTGAAGCGAGTTGCGCCTGATGCAAATCGGTAACCAGCGGCTGGTGGTTGAACATCACTTGAAACAGCGGATTGTGGCTTTGGCTGCGCGCCGGTTGCAGGGCTTCGATCAAGGCGTCGAACGGCAGATCCTGATGGGCTTGGGCGCCGAGGGCGGCCTGGCGCAGGTTCTGTAGCAACTCGGTGAAGGGCGTTTGTGCGGTGACCACGCTGCGCAGAATCTGCGTGTTGACGAAGAAGCCGATCAGGCCCTCGGTTTCACTGCGGGTGCGGTTGGCGATCAGCCCGCCGACACGAATATCGGTCTGGCCGCTGTAGCGATGCAACAGGGTCTTGAACGCCGCCAGCAACACCACGAACAAGGTCACGCCCTGACGCTGGGCAAGATTTTTCAGTTCTTCGCGCAGAGCTGCGTCGATCACTGTTTCCAGGCGTGCGCCTTGATGGCTGGCTTGCGCCGGATAAGCGCGGTCGGTGGGCAATTCCAGCACGGGATGTTCGTCGCCCAGTTGCGTGCGCCAGTAGTCCAGTTGCCGCTCGCGCTCACCGGCCTCCAGCCAGCTGCGTTGCCACAGTGCGTAGTCGCGGTAATGCACGGTCAACGGCGCCAGCATCGGTTCACGCCCAGCGACCAGCGCGTCGTAAGTGCGCATGAGTTCGTCGATCAGGATGTTCATCGACCAGCCGTCGGCGATGATGTGATGCAGGGTCAGCAGCAGCACGTGTTCCTGCGCGGCCAGGCGCAACAGCCGCAGACTCAGCAGCGGGCCGTTCTGCAGGTCGAAGGCCTGGGTCGCCTCGGCCATCATGTGCTGCTGAGCCAGCGGCCAGCGCTGGGCTTGGGGCAACTCGCTCAGGTCAGTCACGGGTAGTTTCAGTTGCTTAGGTTCGGCCACACGCTGGAAGGCCCGCTCGCCGTCCTGGCCGAAGGTGGTGCGCAAACATTCGTGGCGCGCCGCCAGACGGCTGAAGGCCTGTTCCAGTGCCTCGACGTTCAGATCGCCCTCCAGACGCACCGCCATCGGCAGGTTGTAGGCGGCGCTGGTCGGCTCCAGTTGCCAGAGAAACCACATGCGCTGCTGCGCGTAAGACAGGCCGTCACGCTCGGCGATGCCGTCGCAGGCGGTCATGGGCAGCTGCGCAAAATCGATGCCTTCGCGGGCCATGCCGGCGAGGAACAGACGGCGTTTGTCCTGAGGCAATTCGATAAAGCGTCGGGCTAGTTTCTGTGCGTCTGCGGCATTCATGCGTGGAGTCCTTGCTGATCGGCGGCGTGACCTGGAGACCCGGTCGTATCAACAAGAACGAATGGCCCGCGCAACGATTTAGCGCGCCAGCGGCAATCACGGCCCGACGGTACAAAGGCCAGACAGACAAATGCCGAAGCCGGTACAGGCCCGGATTCGGCATTTCAGTTGAAGGGTTGCGAACAGGTCAGCGCACGTCCTGCGAATGCCCCTCGGCCATCGCCACGATGACTTTGCGCGGCCCTTCGAACGGTGAGCGCGCGTGAGCCGAAAGCATGTTGTCGAGCATCAGCACATCGCCCTCCTGCCAGGGGAAACTGATCGCACAGTCGTCGAGCACCGCACGAATCTGCGCCAGCACTTCGTCTTCGATCGGCGAGCCGTCGCCGTAGTAGACATTACGTGGCAGGTCTTCTTCGTCGACGATGTCGAGCAAGCTTTCGCGCACGTCCGCTGGCAGGTTGGAGATGTGAAACAGGTGCGCCTGATTGAACCAGACGTGGTCGCCGGTCACCGGGTGCACCGCCACCGCCTGACAGGTCTGCCGCGTGCGTAGCTCACCGTCGTCCTTCCACTCGCAGACAATGCCGTGGGCCTTGCAGTAGGCCTCGACGACTTCGCGGTCTTCGGTGTTGAACACGTCTTCCCAAGCGACATCGAGGCCGTTGCCGAAGTTGCGCACATACATCAGGCCTTTACTGACGAAACGCTCGCGGATCGCCATGGGGATGCGCCGGTAGACTTCGCGGCTGTCGGCAATCGGCGTCTCGCCTCCGGACCTGGCAGCGATCATGCTGTAGAACCAGATCTTCATCGGCCAGTCGCGGGAATAGGCCTGTTCGTTGTGCAACGGAATGCTCTGGTGCGCCGGGTATTCGGTGGAGGTGTACACGCCTTGAGTGACGTTGGTGCGCGGCGTAGAGCCGAACTCGTAGTTCAGCAGCGGATGGCCGAAACTCGCGGCAAACTGGCGAAACTGCTCGGCGCCATCGAGGCGAAAACCGCGAAACAGCACGCCACCGTCGCGCAGCAAATGCTCGTCGACCAAGGCCTTCAATTCAGCGAATACCGCCAACAGATCGGTGTCGGCATCGCCCGCCTCGACCAACAGCGGCAAGCGCCCGCGCTGCGGCAGCAATGGCCGCACGGAAAATCCCAGAGCAACAGCCATGACTGGCCTCCTGAAAATGATAGATGAGGCGGTCTCAAAACGCCGGTTGCGCGGCCTGCGCATGGCGCCGGTGATGCACTTCCAGATGGGTCTTGATCGTGCGAATGACCCGCGCTTCGTGCTCATGAATGAAGAAGTGCCCGCCGGTCATCATGTCCACCGAGAAACTGCCCAGGGTCTCCTTGCTCCAGCCGATCAGTTGTTCGGTGGTGGCGCGGTCTTCCTTGCCACCGAGCACGTGCACCGGGCAATTGAGCAAGGGCCGCTCGGCAGGCGTAAAGCGGCCGCACATCATGAAATCGGCGCGCAGCACCGGCAGGGTCAGGCTCATCAATTCCTCATTGGCGAGGATTTCTTCGCTGGTGCCCTGAAAGGTGCGCAACTGTTCGATGAGCTCTGCATCGCTGCGCGGTTCGGCAAAGCCGCGGTCGTAATCGCTGCGCATGGACGGCGCAGCGGTGCCGGAGGCGAACAGCGCCAGCGGCTCCGGCACACCCGACTCGCGAAAGGCATGGGCCAGTTCGCAGGCGAGCAACGCACCGAGGCTATGCCCGAACAACGCGTACGGGCCTTGCAGCCCCGCTTTGTGCTCGCGCGCCAGTTGCCGCGCCAGTGCGCGCATGTCGGTTTGCAGCGGTTCATCGAACCGCGCGCCACGTCCCGGCAGTTCAACCGGTTGCAATTGCAGCCACGTCGGCAGTTGGCGCCGCCAGCGGCTGTAAACCATGGCGCTGGCGCCCGAATAGGGCAGGCACAGCAATGTCAGCTTGGTCACCGCGCTTTCCTTGAAAAATGTGTCTGCAAGAAAGACGGATCACTGGCCGGACAAATTAGTCGCCGGTCGCTAAATTCCCTCGCCAGCCGCTCGTTGCCTGTTCAGGAAAAAAACAACAATCGCGAGGGAATCACCGTGGACCTGCAGAGCATTCTGGGCAAGTTGTTCGCCAACGCCGGCGCGGTCGGCATCGAGGGGGTTTTCCAGTTCATTTTCAGCGCGCAGCAGGCGTACTGGTACGACATCAAGACCAGCCAGCGCACGGAAGTCGGGCGCCACCCAAGCCCGGACGTGACCATTGAAGTGGCGCAAAAGGACTTCCTCGGGATCATGGCCGGCGTGGTCAACGTCGAGGAACTGTTCGCCAGCGGGCGGCTGAAGATCGGCGGCAACATGGGCCTGGCGACGATGTTGCCGCAGATCATCGACCACGCCCGCCAAGGTGGCGGCACGGTGGAAAAGGTCGACATGAACAAGCGCTACCCGACGCCGCCACGCTTCAGCGAAAAGCTCACTGCCGCGCTGCCTCGCCAGACCAGCGTCGAACGTCGTGCGCGCGCCGAGTTGAGCCGGCACGAATTCGAAACCCGTTATCTGCCCAACGGCACTCCGTTGGTGATCAGCGATGCCCTGCACGACTGGCCATTGTTCAGCCTGAGCCGCGAGGAATCACTGGTGCATTTCGCTGAACTGCAGGGCATCACCCGCCATGGCGATTACGTGAAGAAGACCTTTTCCACCGAGCGTGATTTCCGCTCGACCTCGATGGCCGAGTTCATCGCCTCGCTGGACAGCCCGGCAATCAAAGGCGCCGATGGCGAGCCGCCGGCGTACATGGGCAACAACATCCTGCCGGCGCAGTTGTTGCAGCAGATCCAGTACCCGCCCTACTTCGACACGTCGCTGTTCATCCCGCCGCGCATCTGGATCGGCCCCAAGGGCACGCTGACGCCGTTGCACCGCGATGACACAGACAACCTCTTCGCCCAGGTCTGGGGCCAGAAGAAATTCACCCTTGCCGCGCCGCATCACCGCGAGGCACTGGGCACCTGGTCGACCGCGCCCAAGGGTGGCCTGGATGGCTGCGATTTCAACCCGGATGCGCCGGACTATGAGCGCTTCCCGGCAGCGCGGGAGGTGACGTTTTTGCGAGTGACGCTGGAGGCTGGGGATCTGCTGTTTTTGCCAGAGGGCTGGTTCCATCAGGTGGAGTCGGTGTCGACGTCGCTGTCCGTCAACTTCTGGATCAACTCAGGACGCGGCTGGTAACACCGCAAAATAACTGTGGGAGCGAGCCTGCTCGCGAATGCGTTGTATCAGGTATGAAGATATTTACTGACACACCGCCTTCGCGAGCAGGCTCGCTCCCACAGTGGAATTTCATTTCAAGTGACGGAAACTTTGGAACGCTGAAATCAGCACCACCGCCCCCGCCGCAATCGCCAGCCAGAAGCCGCTACGCGCGCCGAACGCATCCACCAGCGCGCCGGAACCGGCGGCGCCGATTGCCACGCCGATGCTCAGCCCGGTCACCAGCCAGGTCAGGCCTTCGGTCAGTTTGGCCGGAGGCACGATGCGTTCGATCAACGCCATCGCCACAATCAACGTCGGTGAAAAGAACAGCCCGGCGATAAATACCGCGATCGACAAGCCAAGGATGTTGCTCGCCAAAAGCAGCGGCAGCGTGGTCACCGCCGTCGCCACGCCGCCGTAGAGAAACAGGCGCGGCAACGGCAGTTTCGAACGCATCGCACCGAAGGCGATGCCGGCCAGGCATGAGCCGATCGCGTATACCGACAAAACAATACTCGCCGCTGCCGGCTGGCCCTGATGTTGAGCGAAAGCGACGCTGACCACATCGATGACCCCGACGATCACGCCCATCGCCAGCATCAACGCCAGCAGCCATTGCACGTCAGTCGAGCGAATGATCGAGCCCTGATGCTGCGACTCCTGCGCGTGCACCGGTGGTTCGGTGCTGCGCTGGGCGACAAACGCCGTCACGCCGATGGCCAGGGCCAGCAGCGCCGCCAGCGGCCCGGCCTCGGGAAACACCGCGACCGACAAGCCCACCGACAGCGGCGGCCCGACGATAAAACACACTTCGTCGAGCACCGACTCCAGCGCATACGCCGTCTGCAATTGCGGCTGGCCACGATAGATCTCGGTCCAGCGCGCCCGCACCATCGCCGACATGCTCGGCATGCACCCGGCAAGCGCGGCGAAGACGAACAACGTCCAGTCCGGCGCCTGCAAACGCGTGCACAGCAGCAACATCAATAACCCGCCGCCACCGGTCAGCGCTGCGATTGGCAGCACCCGCCCCTGCCCATAACGGTCCACCAGCCGCGATACCTGCGGCGCGCAAAACGCCGTGGCCAAAGCAAACGTTGCCGCCACCGCACCCGCCAGCGCATATCCGCCGTTCAACTGCGCAAGCATGGTGATCAGGCCGATGCCGGTCATGGAAATCGGCATGCGCGCCAGCATCCCGGCCAGTACAAACGCACGGGCACCGGGGGCGGAGAACAATTCGCGGTAGGGATTTGCCATCGGTTGCAGCCTCATCAGGAGCGGCCAAGTTGCCATAGCCTTGAATGCCGTGGAAGCGCGCAATTGTTAGCGGTCTGTGAAGGCCACTGATCTTTCCAGCGCTGAACGACGATGACCATTGGTCGAAAACCCACGCTGACCTGTCAGACCTGACAGGTGTGGTCCCTTGCCTTTTGCGCTTTGATGAGGCCTTGGATCTTCATGTGTCACCGTGAACCCTGCAAACGCACTCAGGAGTCTCGCCATGGACAAATCGTCAATGTTCGTCTCACCCGAAGCGGAAAAAGTGCCCTGGGCCGTCCCCGCTCTGTATGGCCTGGCGCCCTTTCGCAACAACGCCGCGCTGGCAGACGAGGTGGATGATCGGCTGATGCCGTGGATCGAGCAGGTGGGGATTTTCCCGGGTCGGCACGACAAGGTCCGCGCCATGGGTTTCGGGCGCTTCGCCATGCTGTGTCATACCGACACCGATGAGCCCGATCGGCTGTTGCTCGCGGCGCAATGTTTCGCCGCATTGTTCGCCGTGGACGACTACTACTGCGACGATGAGCGAACCGGGTCCGAACCCAGAATGGTCGGGCCGCGCCTTTCCCTGGCGCTGGCGGCGCTGGAACCGGTTTACCTGAGCGCACGGTTCCGCCCTGAGCTCGAGCAGGCCTTGAGCGGCGATCCGGTGCTGGTCGCGCTGCGTGCCTATCTGAGGCGGGTCGAGACTTTCGCGACCGCGGCGCAGGTTGCCCGCGTTCGCCATGAAATCATTGCCATGTTCGTCACCATGACCGCCGAAGCGGCCTGGCGTATCGAAGGGTTCACGCCCGCGCTCTGGGAATATCTGGCTCAACGTCAGGTCAACAGTTTTCTGCCGTGCCTGTCGCTGATCGACATCATCGGCGGGTATGAATTGCCCGCCAATGAATACAGCGCACCTGAGGTGAGGCGCGTCACGGCGCTGGCCGCCAGCGCCACGATCATTGCCAATGATCTGTTTTCCGCGCTGAAGGAACAGCAGGCCGGTATCGGCGATTTCAACCTGCCTTTGCTGCTGATCCAAGAACAGGGCTGCTCCCCCGCGCAGGCCATGGCGCAAAGTGCTGCCGTTCACGATGACATCATGCATCTGTATGAGGCGGCAGAACGGGCGGTATTGCCGCACGCCTCGCAGCTACTCCAACGCTACCTGCGCGGACTCAAGAGCTGGCTGGCCGGCAACGTCGAATGGCATCGCAGCAGTGGCCGCTATCAGGTCTGAAGCTGCCAACTTTTCATGGTTGCAGATGAACTCTCGCCACGGGCCATCAGTCAGCTACTTAAGTCTCTGGAACCAAGGCGCGAATCGTCATGCAGATTTCCCTCGCTCATCAGGTGGCGCTGGTCACGGGTGCCAGCTCCGGCATCGGCCATGCCGCCGCCAAAGCACTCGCTGCGGCCGGCGCTGCGGTCGTGATCAACTACAACAGCAGCGCCGAACCCGCCGAAGAACTGGCTGCACAGATCAACGCCGAAGGCGGCAAGGCCCTCGCCATCGGCGCGGATGTTTCAAAGGAAGAAGATGTCGAGCGGCTGTTCGCCGAGACCGTCGAAGCCTTTGGCTCGCTGGACATTCTGGTGGCCAATTCCGGCCTGCAAAAGGACGCCGCTGCCGTGGACATGACCCTCGACGACTGGAACACGGTGATCGGCGTCAACCTCACCGGGCAGTTCCTCTGCGCGCGGGCGGCGTTACGGATTTTCCAGCGTCAGGGGGTGCGCGAAGGCGTGTCGCGCGCGGCGGGCAAGATCATTCACATGAGTTCGGTGCACCAGCGCATTCCATGGGCCGGGCATGTCAATTACGCGGCGTCCAAGGGCGGCGTCGATCAGTTGATGCAGAGCCTCGCTCAGGAAGTCAGCCACCAGCGCATCCGTATCAACAGCATCGCGCCCGGTGCAATCAGTACGGCCATCAACACCGAAGCCACTGAAGGCGCGGCCGGCGACAAACTTCTTGAGCTGATTCCCTACGGACGCATTGGCGATGTCGAGGATGTTGCCAACGCAGTGGTTTTCCTTGCTTGCGACCTGTCCGATTACATCGTCGGCACGACCCTGTTCATCGATGGCGGGATGAGCCTCTATCCGGAGTTTCGCGGCAATGGCTGAGCCTGAAATGGAACAACAAAGTCCCATCGGTGCCCACGGCATCATCGGCGACATGCGCAGCGCCGCACTGGTTAACGACAAGGGCAGCGTGGATTTTTTCTGCTGGCCGGAGTTCGACAGCCCGACGATCTTCTGCTCGCTGCTCGATACCCCTGAAGCAGGGATTTTCCAGCTCGCGCCGGACTTGCCGGATGCGCGCCGGGAACAGATTTATCTGCCCGACACCAACGTCTTGCAGACCCGTTGGCTGAGCGAACACGCGGTGGTGGAAATCACCGATCTGTTGCCCATCGGTGACGATGTCGACGCCCTGCCCCTGCTGATGCGCCGGGTGCGCGTGGTCAGCGGCTCGGCGACGTTCAACCTGCGTTGCGCGGTGCGCCACGACTACGGCCGCGCCGACACCCGGGCAGAGATGGACGCAAAGGACGTGACGTTCCACGCCGCTGGACAGCCGTCGATACGCCTGGCTTCAGATCAGGCACTGCAGATCGACGCGCAAGCGGCCGTCGCGCAATTCACCCTCAAGCACAATGAAAGCGCCGCATTCATGCTCGGCGGCAGCGACGACCCACGCTTTGCCGAAGGCGCCGCCGAATTGTGCATGCAGCGCACCCTTAAATACTGGCGTGGCTGGATCGGCCAATCCAACTATCGCGGGCGCTGGCGGGAAATGGTCAACCGTTCCGCCCTCGCCCTGAAACTGCTGACCTCGCGTCGCCAAGGTGCAATCCTCGCCGCTGCCACTTTCGGCCTGCCTGAAACGCCTGGAGGCGAGCGCAATTGGGATTACCGCTACACGTGGATCCGCGATGCCTCGTTCACCGTGTATGCGTTCATGCGCCTGGGCTTTGTCGATGAGGCCAACCACTACATGCAATGGCTGCGTGGTCGGGTCAGCGATTGCTGCGGCAAACCGATGAAACTCAACATCCTTTATGCCATCGACGGCCAGCAGGAATTGCCGGAAACCGAACTCACGCACCTGTCCGGTCACGGCGGCGCGCAACCGGTGCGCATCGGCAATGGCGCTTACGAGCAGATCCAGCTGGACATCTTCGGCGAGCTGATGGACGCGGTGTATCTGGTCAACAAGTACGGCGACGCGATTTCCCACGAAGGCTGGCGGCACGTCGGCGAGGTGGTAGATCAGGTCTGTGAGAACTGGCAGACCGAGGATGTCGGCATCTGGGAAATGCGCGGTGAGACTCATCACTTCCTGCACTCGCGGCTGATGTGCTGGGTGGCGCTGGACCGGGCGATCCGTCTGGCCTCCAAGCGTTCGTTGCCGGCACCGTTCGCCCGTTGGGATCAGACCCGGCAAGCGATCTACACCGACATCTGGGACAACTTCTGGGATGAGGAACGCGGGCATTTCGTTCAGTACAAGGGCGGCACCGCGCTGGACGGCTCGATGCTGCTGATGCCGCTGGTGCGTTTCGTCAGCGCCAAGGATCCGCGCTGGCTGTCGACTCTGGAAGCGATCGAAAAAACCCTGGTGCGCGACGGCATGGTCTATCGCTATCGCAACGAGGACGCCAACATCGATGGCCTCAGCGGCACCGAAGGCGCATTCGCCGCGTGCTCGTTCTGGTATGTCGAATGCCTGGCCCGCGCCGGCCAGGTGGAAAAAGCCCATCTGGAGTTCGAGCAATTGCTGCGATATGCCAACCCGCTTGGGCTATACGCCGAAGAGTTCGACAGCCACGGCCGGCATCTGGGCAACACGCCGCAGGCGCTGACGCATCTGGCGTTGATCAGTGCGGCGAGTTTTCTTGATCGAAAATTGAGTGGCGAGAAGAGTTCCTGGCAGCCATAGCGCTGACTACTTTTCGTCAGCGCTTGTAAGACCGATCTCTGTGCGCACGGTTTTTTTCCACCACAGGCCTGCTCGCCAGACAACCGGATCAGGCCCCTACCCACCTTGAAACCTGTGCGGCGGTTACGTCTGGCGACAGTCTGTGTAAAAAACGCGCCTACAAAAACCACTCACGTCACGTTGGAACGCTTCCCGTAACCTGCGCTTACACCCCGAAATACCTTGTTGCCAGCCGTTACATCCACACCTACCATCCAACGCAACGGGCACAGCGGAGCTGTCCAACCACCCCCGAATTCAAGGAACCGGAATGCCTCACCACGTCCAGCGCAGCATCGCCTCCCCTCTTCGCACCGGGCTGACCCGCACCCAGCTCTGGGAAAGCGCCGACAAAGGCCTGATCAAATGCTGGGAAATCGGCCGCCAGCGCGCCGAACGCTTTCCCGAACTGGCTCAGCGCTGCCTGGCCGGTGAATTGCCGGTGCTTGGCTGGAAGGGCGGCGTCAGTCGCAGCCTGAAGAAAAACGAGAAATACGGATCGCTGAAATATCTGGCGCAGTGGCAGGGACTGCGTGGCGAAGATCTGGATATCGATCTGGCGCAGGAGCGTTCGCTGACGTGCTCACGGACGAAGATGAAGGTGACGTTTACGCCGGATCGGACGAAGTATTTCAATCAGATCGCGGAGCTTGAGGCTTAGCCGTGCGGAAGTCCGGGCGGTAGCAATCCGGGTACAGGGCACAGACGCCATACTGTGCGTCCAGATCGGCCATGTGCTGGTAGAACTGCTCGATTTCCCAAAACGTTTCATCCGCAACGGTCATCAGGTAGAAGTAACTGAGCTGATGATCATTGGGCAGCACCAATGGAAACTCTGCCAGCGCGTCCATCCTCGGCGCATTGGCCAGCGCCGCGAGCATTGGCGTCGGCGCCTGGGACAATTGCTCGAAGTACTTTTGCTTGTATGCCGCCAGACCGAAGGCTTCACCTTTTGCTCTGGCATCGATAAGTTGCGCGAGGTTTACCCGGCGCTGCTCCCAGTACGCCGCCGGCAGGTCGACATTCATTTGTTTCTTGTGTCTGGCCAATGCCTCATCGGCGCTGAGCTGGCGTTGCGGTTCGCCCGGCACGGCGGCGGACCGTGCGTCCAACTCCTTGAAGGACAGCATGATCGTCGACTTGGCAAACATGCGCTCCATCAGTTCACGGCGCTGCGGGGTGTCCGGCAATGCCGGTGGCGGCGATGCGCAACCGGTCAGCATCACGACAAGTCCCAACATAACAAGCAGCGTTTTGAGTGACATGTATCGTCCTTGAAGCCAGTCGACAGAATGAGCTGCGCAGTCTATCCGATGGTCTAGGGTTTGGAAGACGTTTGCACGGAGTTGACAGTCATGATTCAGTCAGTCCTTACGCCTTTTCTGACCATTGCCTACGAACAGCATGGCCCGAACAACGGCGCCCCGGTGATTCTGCTCCACGGCTTCCCCTATTCCCCGCGCGCCTTCGACGAAGTCGCCCCGGCGCTGGCCGCGCGAGGCTACCGCGTCATCGTGCCGTACTTGCGCGGTTACGGGGCGACCCGGTTCAACAGTGCGCAAACCCTGCGCTCCGGCCAGCAAGCTGCGATGGCGCAGGACTTGCTCGATCTGATGGATGCGCTGGGCATCGAACAGGCCACGCTTTGCGGGTATGACTGGGGCGGTCGGGCGGCGTGTATTGTCGCGGCGTTGTTTCCGGCGCGAGTGCGCGGGCTGGTCAGCGGCGACGGCTACCTCGTGCAGGACATCGCCCATGCGAACCAGCCGTTGGACCCCGAAGACGAGCATCGGCTCTGGTATCAGTACTACTTCCACACGCCGCGTGGCGTCGAGGGACTTAAGCAGAATCGCCGGGAGTTGTGTCAGTTGCTTTGGCGGCTGTGGTCGCCGACATGGGCGCGAAAGGATGAACGCTACCCGCTGACCGCTGGCGCTTTTGATAATCCTGATTTCGTCGACGTGGTGATTCATTCCTATCGGCATCGCTTCGGCTACGCCCCGGGCGATCCAGCCCTGGAGTGGATGGAGGAAGCGCTGGCCACACAGCCGGTGATCAGCGTGCCGAGCATTTCGCTGTGCGGTGGCGATGATGGCGTCGGCCCGCCTTCGCTGATTGATGAAGATGCCGAACATTTCAGCGGCGTCTATGAGCGGCGCGTGCTGGCGGGTGTCGGCCACAACATTCCCGAAGAAGCGCCGCAGGAAACCCTCAAGGCGATACTGGATCTGTTGCAACGCTGACCGAAAACCGCTCGCGATAAGCCTGCGGTGTCACGCCAATGGCACGGAGAAAACTGCGCCGCAACGTCTCTTCGCTGCCAAAGCCGCAATTGGCGGCGATGCGTTTCACCGGCAAACCGGTATCGCTGAGCAGTCGGCGGGCGGTTTCGACGCGGATCAATTCGATCGCCCGCGCCGGGGTCTGGCCGGTGTCGGCGCGGTAGTGGCGGATGAAGCTGCGTTCGCTCATGCCGGCCTGCTCGGCGAGGGTCGGGACGCCGAGGTCGCAGGTCAGGTTTTCGGCGATCCAGGCGTGCAGTTCATCGAAGCGGTTGCCCGGTTGTTGCAGCGACAGCGTCACGCTGAATTGCGACTGCCCGCCCGGGCGTTTCAGGAAGACGACCAGGTGCCGGGCGACGTCGAGGGCGATATCGCGGCCGAGGTCTTCTTCGACCATGGCCAGCGCCAGATCGATGCCGGCCGTGACCCCGGCCGAGGTCCACACCGGGCCGTCGTTGATGAAAATCGGATTGGCTTCCACCTGCAGATTCGGATGTTGCGCGGCGAGTTGCTCGCAGCGCGTCCAGTGGGTGACCACGCGGCGACCATCGAGCCAGCCGCTGGCCGCGAGCAGAAAGGCCCCGGTGCACACCGAAGCCACGCGCCGGCAGCCGTGCGCATGCTTGCGAACCCAGTCGACCAGTGGCAGATCTTCCGATGCCGGATAAATGCCCCAACCACCGGCGATGATCAAGGTATCGCTGGGCGTTTGCGGCAACGGTTCGGCCAGCACCGCCAGGCCCGCCGACGACATCACCGCCCCGCCACCGCTGGCAATCACGCTCGGCGCATAGGGCGTCGGCAAGCCGCGCTGGCGGGCCAGATCGTTGGCCGAGGCGAACACCTGCAGCGGTCCGGTGACATCAAGGATCTGCATGTTGGCGAACGCGAGAACGTGAATGGCTTTAGGCATTTGGCGTAATTCGTGGGGTGATTGGCGTATGCGCCAGAACCTACGCGCCTACAGTGAAGTCGTCCACTTCTTTCAACGGAGCCACAACGATGACGCTGCAGATCGGTTTTCTATTATTCCCGCAGGTCCAGCAACTCGACCTCACCGGCCCTTACGACGTGCTCGCCTCGTTGCCCGGCGTGCAGGTGCACCTGATCTGGAAGGACCTGATGCCGGTGACGTCCAGCACCGGCCTGCTGCTGAAACCGACTACGACCTTTGAGGATTGCCCGGATCTGGACGTGATCTGCGTGCCCGGCGGCAGTGGCGTCGGGCCGCTGATGGAAGATCAGCAGACGCTGGATTTCATCAAACGCCAGGCCGCGCAGGCACGATACGTGACCTCGGTGTGCACCGGCTCGCTGGTGCTCGGCGCGGCGGGGCTGCTGCGGGGCAAGCGCGCGACCACGCACTGGGCTTATCACCAGTTGCTGCCGACCCTGGGCGCGGTTGCGGTGAAGGATCGGGTGGTACGCGACGGCAATCTGTTTACCGGTGGCGGAATTACCGCTGGCATCGATTTCGCCTTGGTGCTGGCGGCGGAACTGGTCGGTGCCGATACGGCGCAACTGGTGCAGTTGCAACTGGAATATGCCCCGGCACCGCCGTTCAACGCTGGGAGCCCGGACGTGGCGCCGAGCGCGGTGGTCGATGAAGCGCGGTTGCGCGCGGCGCCGTCGTTGAAGTTGCGTACGGAGATTACCGAACGCGCGGCGGCCAAACTGGGCCTGCGCTGATCTTCAGCCGAATGCAAAACCTGTGGGAGCGAGCCTGCTCGCGAAAGCGGAGTGTCAGTCGCCAGTGACGTCATCTGGAAAACCGCTTTCGCGAGCAGGCTCGCTCCCACATTTGATTTGTGTCGGGCATGACTGCCACACCTTCACTTGTCCCACCTCCCTCGCCCGTGTAGAAAGCCCCTTCCAGAAATCTCGCACAAGGACTTTCGATGAAGGCGCTGCCCTGGCTTTATCTCGCGCTGCTCGGCCTCGGTTACGGATTGGCCCTGAGCTACGGCCAGCTCGGTTGGCTGGCATTGATCTCCGTGGGGCTTTTGCTGTTCGCCGCATTCGCCGTGCGTCAGCAAGAGGTGCCGGTCGCGCGTTGGCTCGGCCATGGCCTGTTCATCGTTCTGGCCGTGGCACTGGCGATGCACTGGCTGCCGGGCTTCGCCAACGGCCGGGTGATCAATCCGCAACGTTTCACTGACAACGCGGTGCCGTTCGCGATGTACCTCAATCTCGACAAACCGCTGGTGGGCTTCTGGTTGCTGCTGGTTTGTCCGTGGATCGTCGCGCGGCGTTCGTTGCGCCTGACGGTCTATGCCACCGCCCTCGCCCTGACGCTGTGTGCGATTCTCGCCCTTGGCGGCGCATTGTTGCTCGGCGTAATCGCCTGGGCGCCGAAGTGGCCGGATCAGGCCTGGCTGTGGGTGCTGAACAATCTGCTGCTGGTGACGCTGGTCGAGGAAGCGCTGTTTCGCGGCTATATACAGGGCGGGCTGAGCCGTCGCTTCAAGCACCTGCCCTACGGCGACAACCTCGCGCTGCTGTTGGCCTCGCTGCTATTTGGTCTGGTGCATGCCGGTGCTGGCTGGACCTGGGTGTTGCTGGCGGGACTGGCCGGGGTCGGCTATGGTCTGGCCTACCGTTTCGGCGGACTGGGCGCGGCGATCGCCACCCATTTCGGCCTGAACCTGTTGCACTTCGGCCTGTTCACCTATCCGATGCTGGCCAGTTGACGCAAGCGCGGTTTTGCGACGGCGTACTTAAATCTGAAAAAAAACTTCAATAAAAACCTGTCGGCGCCGACAACCATTCAAAGCCTTGCGGATTGAAAAACCATGCGTAACAACCAGCCCATTACACAACGCGAGCGGACCTTTCCAGCTCAGCAACGGTTGATTTCCACCACCGATGCCAAGGGCGTGATCACCTACTGCAACGACGACTTTGTCGAGATCAGCGGGTTTTCGCGGGAGGAACTGATCCGTGCACCGCACAATCTGGTCCGCCACCCTGACGTGCCGTCGGCGGTGTTCACGCACATGTGGGGCACATTGAAACAAGGCTTGCCATGGATGGGCATCGTCAAGAATCGCTGCAAATCCGGTGACCACTATTGGGTTAACGCCTATGTAACACCGGTGTTCGAAGGCAATCAGGTGATCGGTTACGAGTCGGTGCGCGTCAAGCCCACCGCCGAACAGATCCGCCGCGCCGAAGCGCTCTACCAACGCATCAACCAGGGCAAGTCGGCGATTCCTTCGACGGACAAATGGCTGCCGCTCCTGCAGGACTGGCTGCCGTTCATTCTGGTCAGCCAGCTGAGCTTCATGATCGGCGCGACGCTGAACTCGCATTGGGGCTTCGCCCTCGCCGCCGGTCTTTCGGTGCCGTTGGGCCTGATGGGCCTGCAGTGGCAGCAACGCGGGCTCAAGCGCCTGCTCCGCCTGGCCGAGCAGACCACCTCCGACCCGCTGATCGCGCAGATGTACACCGACAGCCGTGGCGCCCAGGCGCGCCTGGAAATGTCGATCCTCAGCCAGGAAGCACGCCTGAAAACCTGCCTGACCCGCCTGCAGGACACCGCCGAACACCTGACCGATCAGGCCAAGCAGTCCGACGCCCTGGCGCACAACAGCTCGACCGGCCTGGAACGTCAGCGCGTGGAAACCGAACAGGTCGCCACCGCCGTCAACCAGATGGCTGCCACCACCCAGGAAGTCGCCAGCCACGTACAGCGCACCGCTGACGCCACCCAGGAAGCCAACCGCCTGACCGGCCGCGGCCGCGACATCGCCGGGGAAACCCGCGAAGCGATTCAGCGTTTGTCGGTAGTCGTCGGCGAAACCGGCCTGACCGTAACGCAACTGGCCAAGGACAGCGACGAAATCGGCGGTGTGGTCGACGTGATCAAAGGCATCGCCGACCAGACCAACCTCCTCGCCCTCAACGCTGCGATCGAAGCGGCACGTGCCGGCGAAATGGGTCGTGGTTTTGCGGTCGTGGCTGACGAAGTCCGCCAACTGGCGCAACGCACCAGCGAATCCACCGGGCAGATCCATGCCCTGATCGCCAAGTTGCAACAGACCGCCTCCAGCGCCGTGCAGACCATGGAAGCCGGCCATCGCCAGGCCGAAGAAGGCGTGGCGCGGGTCCTGGAAGCGGATCAGGCACTGGTCGGCATCAGCGAAGCAGTGGCCAACATCACCGACATGACCACCCAGATCGCCGCCGCGACCGAAGAGCAAAGTGCCGTGGCTGAAGAGATCAGCCGTAACATCAGCAATATCTCGGAGTTGGCGGATCAGACGTCCGAGCAAGCGCATAACTCGGCATTGTTGAGTGAAGAGCTGACGAAGACGGCCAACACCCAGTATTCGTTGGTGGCGCGGTTTAACCGCTGATTGGATGGCTGGAATGAAAAAACCCGGATGGCGTGAGCCTTCCGGGTTTTTTGTTACCTGCTGAAAATGACGGTGTCCGGTAGAGCGCTTTCGCGAGCAGGCTCGCTCCCACATTGGATGAGGTACATCCGTGAGGAATTGGTCGGCTCGAAGACCGCCATCGCGAACAGGCTCACTCCTACACTGGATCTGTGGTGATCACAGATTATGTGCCCGACACCATTCCCCTGTGGGAGCGAGCCTGCTCGCGAAGAGGCCATAAAAGCCAGCGAACTTATTGAGGCAGCTTCAGTTTGTCCAGTAACCGATTGACCAACAGTTCATTGAGCATGATCACCTGTTGCAGCGCCAGCAGCGGTTTGCGCTCCGGGCCGCCTATTGAGTTGGCGATGTTACCGGCCATGGCATGCGCGTATGAAAGCGACTCGCAGGCCTCAACCAACAGGGTTTCGTCATCCAGCGTGGGGTCCACGACATAGATCGGGCGATATTTTGGAGAGCTTGGTGGAGCGGCCAGATCTTCGGGTTTGAGGTAGTAATCGAGGGCGCGGTCGGTGGCTTCCTGGATTTTTTGCGGGTCGAGTGCGCGGTCGTGGGAGGGTGGCGGGTTGGGGGTTACTTTGAACATAGATGAAGCTCCTACTTAGAAAAATAAGGAGTCATCACTCTCGCTACCAAACGAGGGTGGCGACCATACGCAGGTTGGTAGACCGGTCTAAGCAGGAAACCCGGCGCTCCCGAAGGAGCCCCACGCATGGCCACCATAAATCGAGTCTCTACAGAGACTGCATATGGCGTCATGACGCTTAGAGACGGGCTACCAAACCCGATCACTGCTTTTTGTCAGTGACCGAGAAACGATATAGCCAACCTCATGGCGCGTAAGCCGGCGGATTCTGGCGTAGGCGTAGGCAATGGCGCAAGGAGTTGTAGCCTGGATGGCGTAACGGGTCGTGTAGTTTAAACGTGGCTATTTGATGATGTTTAAGTGCAGGGATTGCCTCTGACAGGCAGGTGGGTTGATGTCGTCTGGAAGGGAGCTTTCGCGAGCAGGCTCGCTCCCACATTTGGACCGAGTACGTCAGTGAGGGATTGGTCGGCTTGGAGGTCGCCATCGCTGGCAAGCCAGCTCCCACAGGGATTTGGTCCAAAAGGTAGAGATTGGTCGGCTGTCAGGCCGCCTTCGCGAGCAGGCTCGCTCCCACAAAAGCAAAAGCAAAGCAGCGCAGCTGCCCGCGGCAAAGCCGCCCCACTCAACAATGAGCGTTAGCTCGAGTGCTCTTGATCTTGATCCACCGGCGACGTCGGAAGGCTGAGTGGAGGGATTGATCCGGGGGTGGGAGCGTAGCGACCGTCTGGCGCAGCCAGACACAGCGCAAGGAGGTGCAGCGAAGCAAACCGGAGCCGCTGCGCCCGGATCAGTCCCGGAGCGAAGGAACCCGAGCCTGCGAGGGCCGAACGTAGGAGCAAGCCTTTTGGGTTACCTTTTTGGCGTTTGAAAAAGGTGACCCGCCGTAAGGGCGGAACCCTAAGCAGCCGTTACCGCAGCAACGGATATGCCCCCAAGAGCAAGATCAACAGCTACCCCCCCTCACCCCAACCCTCTCCCCCAAGGGGGCGAGGGGGAAAGGGAGCCGATCTCCATGGAAAACAGAATCTCGGTTAACCCTTGAGAAACTCGGATACTTTCTGCGCGGCGCTGGCCAAATGCTGTTCATGGGTAAACCCGGAAACCTTCAGCGGCTTCAAATCATGATCCCCTGCCGCCAGCCACATCACCTCAATACTCGGTGACAACGTGTAGGCCTCAACCGCCTCGCGATTCCCCAGAGCATCCCGCTCCCCCTGCACAATCAACGTCCGCGTCTTCAAACCAGCCAAATGCTCAACCCGCGGCTTCTCCGGCTTCCCCACCGCATAAAACGGATACCCCAGACACACCAACGCATCCACCCCCAACTCATCCGCCACCAGACTCGCCATCCGCCCGCCCATCGACTTGCCGCCAACAGCCAAAACCCCAGCGACATGACGCCGCACAAGCGCAAACACCTCCCGCCAACATTCCTGCAACTTGCCAGCAGGATTCGGCGGCCGCTTCACCCCATCCACCCGCCGCTGCGCCATATACGGAAACTCAAACCGCAACACGTTGACCCCAAGCCCGGCAAGGCGCCCAGCCATGTCGTTCATCCACTCGCTATCCATCGGCGCCCCCGCCCCGTGCGCCAGAATCAGCGTTGCCGAAGCCTCACCAACAGCGGCATCCCACAACCATCCATGATCGAGCACACACTGCGCCCATTGATCCCCGTCAATACTGGCCTTGTGCTGTTTGTCCATGCTTGCCTCGCTTTTAGTCTGCCTATAACTCCAGGCGAAGGATTCGCGTCGTTTGCGCGCGCTCACTTCGGCTGAACCGTGGATGGGGAACCATGAACACTTCTATCAGTACCGCCTACAACTACAAGGTGGTCCGCCAATTCGCCATTATGACGGTGGTGTGGGGCATCGTCGGCATGGGCCTCGGGGTTTTTCTCGCGGCGCAATTGGTCTGGCCGGAACTCAACTTCAATTTGCCCTGGACCAGTTTCGGCCGTCTGCGCCCGCTGCACACCAACGCGGTAATCTTCGCCTTTGGTGGCTGCGCGCTGTTCGCCAGTTCTTTTTATTCGGTGCAACGCACCTGCCAGACGCAATTGTTCGCGCCGCAAATCGCCGCGTTCTGCTTCTGGGGCTGGCAACTGGTGATCCTGCTGGCGGCGATCAGCCTGCCGCTGGGTTACACCAGTTCCAAGGAGTACGCCGAGCTGGAATGGCCGATCGACATCCTGATCACCATCGTCTGGGTCGCCTACGCGATCGTGTTCTTCGGCACGATCATGCAGCGCAAAACCAAACACATCTATGTGGGCAACTGGTTCTTCGGCGCGTTCATCATCACCGTGGCGATCCTGCACATCGTCAACAACCTCGAGTTGCCGGTGAGTTTCACCAAGTCCTACTCGGTGTACGCCGGTGCAACCGACGCCATGGTGCAGTGGTGGTACGGCCACAACGCCGTAGGCTTTTTCCTCACCGCCGGCTTCCTCGGCATGATGTATTACTTCGTGCCGAAACAGGCCGAGCGTCCGGTGTATTCGTATCGCCTGTCGATCGTGCACTTCTGGGCCTTGATCACCCTGTACATCTGGGCCGGCCCGCACCACCTGCACTACACCGCGCTGCCGGACTGGGCGCAATCGCTGGGCATGGTGATGTCGCTGATCCTGCTGGCACCGAGCTGGGGCGGCATGATCAACGGCATGATGACCCTCTCGGGCGCGTGGCATAAGTTGCGCAGCGACCCGATCCTGCGTTTCCTCGTGGTGTCGCTGGCGTTCTACGGCATGTCGACCTTCGAAGGCCCGATGATGGCCATCAAGACGGTAAACGCCCTCTCCCACTACACCGACTGGACCATCGGCCACGTTCACGCCGGCGCCCTCGGCTGGGTGGCGATGATCTCGATCGGCGCGCTGTACCACATGATCCCGAAAATCTTCGGCAAGGCGCAGATGCACAGCGTCGGCCTGATCAATGCGCACTTCTGGCTGGCGACCATCGGCACCGTGCTCTACATCGCCTCGATGTGGGTCAACGGCATCGCCCAGGGCCTGATGTGGCGCGCAGTGAACGAGGACGGCACGCTGACCTATTCCTTCGTCGAAACCCTG
This sequence comes from Pseudomonas sp. Marseille-Q5117, assembly GCF_946901175.1. Lineage (NCBI taxonomy): Bacteria > Pseudomonadati > Pseudomonadota > Gammaproteobacteria > Pseudomonadales > Pseudomonadaceae > Pseudomonas > Pseudomonas sp. Marseille-Q5117. The sequence goes on from NZ_CAMPPP010000006.1 coordinate 54,729, forward strand.
GTGGCCAGCCATCCGGGCTTTGTCGTGCGGCTGATCGGCGGGGCGATTTTCTTAAGCGGCATGTTGCTGATGGCTTACAACACCTGGCGCACCGTGCGGGCCTCGCAGCCTGCTGATGTCGTCGCTGCCGCGCAGATGGCCTGAGGAGTCCGCCATGAAACATGAAACGATTGAAAAGAACGTCGGCCTGCTGATGCTGCTGATGGTGTTCGCCGTGAGCATCGGCGGCCTGACCCAGATCGTCCCGCTGTTCTTCCAGGACGTCACCAACAAACCGGTGGAAGGCATGAAGCCCTACACCGCGCTGCAACTGGAAGGCCGCGACATCTACATCCGCGAAGGCTGCGTCGGTTGCCACTCGCAGATGATCCGCCCGTTCCGCGCCGAAACCGAACGCTACGGGCACTACTCGGTGGCGGGCGAAAGCGTTTGGGATCACCCGTTCCTGTGGGGTTCGAAACGTACCGGTCCGGACCTCGCAAGGGTCGGCGCGCGCTATTCGGATGACTGGCACCGCGCGCACTTGTACAACCCGCGCAACGTCGTGCCGGAATCAAAGATGCCGGCCTATCCGTGGCTGGTCACCCAAGCGGTCGACAGCAGCCACACCGAAACCAAGCTGAAAACCATGCGCACCCTCGGCGTGCCGTACACCGACGACGACATCAGCGGCGCGGTCGCCAGCCTCAAGGGCAAGACCGAAATGGACGCCCTCGTTTCCTATCTGCAAGTGCTCGGCACTGCGATCAAGAGCAAGAGGTGAGCCATGGTCATTGAAATGAGTGCAGGCCTGATCCGCGGCCTCGGCACGGTCGTGGTGTTCGTCGCCTTCGTCGGTTTGACCTTGTGGGTGTTCAACCGCAAGCGCACCCCGGAATTCGCCGAGGCACGCCTGCTGCCGTTCGCCGACGAACCACCACCCGAAACAATTTCAGCCCCTGAAACAAGGAGTACCCGGCCATGACCACCTTCTGGAGTACGTGGATCTGCGTACTGACCATTGGCAGCCTGATCGGCCTGACCTGGCTGCTGATCGGCACCCGCCGGGGCGAGACCAAGGGCAGCGTCGACCAGACCATGGGCCACAGCTTCGACGGCATCGAGGAATACGACAATCCGCTGCCGCAGTGGTGGTTCATGCTGTTCGCCGGCACGTTGGTGTTCTCGGTGGGCTATCTGATTCTGTATCCGGGCCTGGGCAACTGGAAAGGCATCCTGCCCGGCTATGAGGATGGCTGGACCGGCGTGCACGAATGGGAAAAGGAAATGAACAAGGCCGACGCCCGGTTCGGTCCGATCTTCGCCAAATTCGCGGCGATGCCCCTGGAAGAAGTGGCCAAGGATCCGCAGGCGCTGAAAATGGGTGGTCGTCTGTTCGCCTCCAATTGCTCGGTGTGCCACGGCTCGGATGCCAAGGGCGCGTTCGGCTTCCCTAACCTTGCTGACAGCGACTGGCGCTGGGGCGGCGATGCCGAGACGATCAAGACCACCATCATGGGTGGGCGGATGGCGGCGATGCCGGCCTGGGGCGAAGTGCTCGGTGAGGCTGGAGTGAAAAACGTTGCCGCGTATGTGCGCCACGAACTGGCCGGCCTGCCGCTACCTGCCGACAGCAAGGCGGATCTGCAAGCCGGGCAGCAGGCGTTCAGCACCACTTGCGTCGCCTGTCATGGCGCCACCGGCCAAGGCACTGCGGCGATGGGCGCGCCAAACCTGACTCATCCGGCCGGCTTCATTTATGGCACCAGCCTGACCCAGCTTGAGCAGACCATTCGCCATGGTCGCCAAGGGCACATGCCCGCGCAGAATGAATTGCTGGGCAACGATAAAGTGCAATTGCTTGCCGCTTATGTGTACAGCTTGAGCAACAGTTTGAATACAGAAAAACTGGCAACTGAAGACACAGCCAAATAAATCTTGCGTACACAACTGCCGCGACTTTTTCGTCGCGGCAGTTTCCCGCCCCCTTGCGACGCATTGTCGCACCCCTTGCCACCTCACCTTTCGGTTCGCCTGATTCGGGTCTACGCTTGTTCGAAAGCGGACCGGTGCGTGACGGTTTCCGATGACTCTCAAGCGATGCGTCCGATAAACCGGCCGATGGATTTGCCGCAAAGGCAGGCAGTTAACGGCTGTTACGCCGATTGCCTTGTGAAACCCGATCAAGACCTGTCAGCGGGCATCGTTGACGGCGATCCGGACCCGGCGTTTTTTTCACTCACGGCGACATTTTGTCAGAGGCCATTTTTGACCCTACGCGGCGTATGGAAAGGCCGCAGCATCAGCGTTGGAAAGCATTGACCCAGGTCATGGCGCGTTGCAATGACCCCCTGCTTTATACATACTTGCGGCCGATTTTATCCCTATAAAAATACCCAAACCGTGGAACCTTAGAATGAGCACAGCAATCAGTCCGACTGCTTATAACTATAAGGTAGTCCGCCAGTTCGCCATCATGACGGTGGTCTGGGGGATCCTTGGCATGGGGCTCGGTGTCTTCATCGCCTCGCAACTGGTCTGGCCGGAACTGAACTTCGGTCTGCCGTGGACGAGCTTTGGACGCTTGCGCCCGTTGCACACAAACCTGGTGATTTTCGCCTTCGGCGGTTGTGCACTGTTTGCCACTTCCTACTATGTCGTGCAGCGAACCTGCCAGACGCGACTGATTTCCGACAGCCTCGCTGCCTTCACCTTCTGGGGCTGGCAAGCGGTCATCGTCGGCGCAATCATTACCTTGCCGCTGGGTTACACCACCACCAAGGAATACGCCGAACTGGAATGGCCGATCGCGATTCTGCTGGCGATTGTCTGGGTCACTTACGGTCTGGTGTTCTTCGGCACCATCACCAAGCGCAAAACCAAGCACATCTATGTCGGCAACTGGTTCTACGGCGCGTTCATCGTCGTCACCGCGATGCTGCACATCGTCAACCACATGTCGCTGCCAGTCAGCCTGTTCAAGTCGTATTCGGCTTACTCCGGTGCCACTGACGCGATGATCCAGTGGTGGTACGGCCACAACGCGGTGGGTTTCTTCCTGACCACCGGTTTCCTCGGGATGATGTACTACTTCGTGCCGAAACAGGCCGAACGCCCGATCTACTCCTATCGTCTGTCGATCGTGCACTTCTGGGCGCTGATCACCCTGTATATCTGGGCCGGCCCGCACCACCTGCACTACACCGCCCTGCCGGACTGGGCACAATCGCTGGGCATGGCGATGTCGATCATCCTCCTGGCGCCAAGCTGGGGCGGCATGATCAACGGCATGATGACCCTGTCGGGCGCCTGGCATAAGTTGCGCACCGACCCGATCCTGCGCTTCCTCGTGGTATCGCTGGCGTTCTACGGCATGTCGACCTTCGAAGGGCCGATGATGGCGATCAAGACCGTCAACTCGCTCTCGCACTACACCGACTGGACCATCGGCCACGTACACGCCGGCGCCCTCGGTTGGGTAGCGATGATCTCGATCGGCGCGATCTACCACATGATCCCGAAACTGTTCGGCCGGGCGCAGATGCACAGCACCGGGCTGATCAATGCGCACTTCTGGCTTGCCACTATCGGCACCGTGCTCTACATCGCCTCGATGTGGGTCAACGGCATCACCCAGGGCCTGATGTGGCGTGCAATCAACGATGACGGCACCCTCACCTACTCGTTCGTCGAAGCGCTGCAGGCCAGCCACCCGGGCTTCATCGTCCGTGCGCTGGGCGGTGCTTTCTTTGCCAGCGGCATGCTGCTGATGGCTTACAACGTGTACCGCACCGTTCGTGCGTCGGATCCGGTTGAAGCCGAAGCCGCCGCCAAGATTGCCGTCGTTGGAGCTCACTGATGAAGCATGAAGCTGTCGAGAAGAATATTGGCCTGCTGGCCTTCTTCATGGTCATCGCCGTCAGCGTCGGTGGCCTGACCCAAATCGTTCCGCTGTTCTTCCAGGACGTCACCAACAAGCCGGTCGAGGGCATGAAGCCGCGCTCGGCGCTGGAACTGGAAGGCCGCGACGTGTACATCGCCAACGGTTGTGTCGGCTGCCACTCGCAGATGATCCGCCCGTTCCGCGCTGAAACCGAACGCTATGGCCACTATTCGGTTGCCGGTGAAAGCGTCTGGGATCACCCGTTCCTGTGGGGTTCCAAACGTACCGGTCCGGACCTGGCCCGTGTGGGCGGTCGTTACTCCGATGACTGGCAACGTGCGCACTTGTACAACCCGCGCAACGTGGTCCCCGAGTCGAAAATGCCGGCTTACCCGTTCCTCGTGGAAAACAAGCTCGACGGCAAGGAAACCGCGAAAAAAATGGAAGTCTTGCGCACCCTCGGCGTGCCGTACACCGACGAAGACATCGCCGGTGCACAGGATGCCGTGAAGGGCAAAACCGAAATGGACGCGCTGGTGGCCTATCTGCAAGGCCTGGGCACCATCATCAAAAGCAAACGGTGAATCTGATGGATATCGGGATGATTCGAGGCCTGGGCACCGTGGTCGTGATGGTGGCCTTCATCGGTCTGGCCTTGTGGGTGTTCAGCCCCAAGCGCAAGTCGGAATTCGACGACGCGACCATGCTGCCTTTTGCCGATGATCCCGAAGCCATCAAGCACGTCGAGCAAGCTTCTAGGAGTAACAAAGAATGACTACATTCTGGAGTCTGTACGTCACAGTCCTCAGTCTCGGTACGATCTTCGCCCTGACCTGGCTGCTGCTGTCGACCCGCAAGGGCCAGCGCAGCGAACAGACGGACGAGACGGTCGGCCACTCCTTCGACGGGATCGAGGAGTACGACAACCCGCTGCCGAAATGGTGGTTCATGCTGTTCGTTGGCACCATCATTTTTGCCCTGGGTTATCTGGTGCTGTACCCGGGTCTGGGCAACTGGAAAGGTCTGCTGCCGGGCTACAACTATCTGGATACCGAAAAGCAGACCGCGTTCGCCAACGGCCAGACCGGCTGGACCGGCGTCCACGAGTGGGAAAAGGAAATGGCCCGTTCGGACGCGCGCTTCGGTCCGATTTTCGCCAAGTTCGCGGCGATGCCGATCGAAGAAGTCGCCAAGGATCCGCAAGCACTGAAGATGGGCGGCCGTCTGTTCGCGTCCAACTGCTCGGTGTGCCACGGTTCCGACGCCAAGGGCGCCTATGGCTTCCCCAACCTGACCGACGCCGACTGGCGCTGGGGCGGTGAGCCGGAAACCATCAAGACCACCATCATGGGCGGCCGCCACGCGGTGATGCCGGCGTGGGCTGAAGTGATCGGCGAGCAAGGCGTGGCTGACGTAGCGGCATTCGTCGTGACCAACCTCGACGGGCGCAAACTGCCGGAAGGTACCAAGGCCGACCCGGCCAACGGCCAGAAACTGTTCGCTGCCAACTGCGTGGCCTGCCACGGCCCTGCCGGCAAAGGCACCCCAGCGATGGGCGCGCCTGACCTGACCCATCCGGGCGCGTTCATCTACGGCTCGAGCTTCGCGCAACTGCAGCAGACCATCCGTTACGGCCGTCAGGGCCAGATGCCGGCGCAGGAGCAACTGCAAGGCAACGACAAGGTGCACCTGCTGGCGGCGTATGTTTACAGCTTGTCCCATGGTGAAAAAGCACCAGAAGCGATCGCTGAGTAAGGCCAACGCCTGAAACACAAAAGGCCCTGCCAATGAGATTGGCGGGGCCTTTTTTTCATGGGCGCCTGGCAAAGATCGAGTGCACTGCCGTGGTATCGATCAGCGTCCGCTCACGCCATTGGTTGTTCTTCACCAGGTAGACCTGCAATTGGCTGCGATCCTCGGTGAAACTCGCAGTCAGGTAGGTTTGCTGAGAGGTGCTGCCACTGAGATACATGGGGACGCTGCCCTCCCAATAGGACTCTCCGCCCTCGGTGTGCAGGTGGCCGGCAAAAATGGCCGTCACTTGATACTTGTTGACCATGTCGTGGAAACGCTTCAACTGCTCGCGGCTGCCCTGGTGCCGCAAAGGTTTGTGCATATTGATGATGATTGCGTAGCCCTGAATCCGCGCATGTCGCAGATCCGTCTCGAGCCAGTCCAGCGCATCGTTGATTTCGAACGTCGTCGGGTTCAGCGCATGGGCAATTCGAGTGGTATAGGTCGGCTCATTATTGAGTTGAACCATATGCACTTCGCCAATGTTTTTCGAGTAGGCGAGACTGCCCGAATAAGTCTTGTTCAGAAAGCCACTGGCAATCTTCAAATCAAAACTATCCACTTTACCTTCGTGATGCTCCTTGAACTCGACGATGCTACCCGCAGCACAACTATTACTGAAACAATCATCGACGTTATTTTCATAATCGTGATTACCTAACCCATACAGATAATCATCACCGAAATACTTGCTCAACGTGGCTTTCATATAAGACCGCTGCCAGCCATGCCCAAAGGCAGTGATATCGCCATTGATCATCAACGGAACGTGGACACTAGAGCCATTGCTGCGGCGGAAATCGGCGATGCTCGCCAGTTGCGATTCAACCAGCCACTTGGAACGCTCCTCGAAATCTTTATCCGACTCCGGCGTGCGGCTGTCAGTCTTGTCAGTCCACGGATACTGAGTATCCGAGGCAAATACCATATGTACCGGCGTGCCCGTTATTGCCTGCGCCGACGCCATTGCGATCATCAGACAAACACCCAGCGAGACACTTACAACTTTATTCAAAGCCATATTATTAATTCCCTTTGATCAATCTATACGCGCGAATTGATTTTCGCGAAAAAAGAACTTATTCGAAAACCGGGCAAACTTCAAAAGCCAATAACAAAATATTCAATTAGTTATATTTCAAAACTTCAGATCTTATTGAAAAAATCAACTTTGGCAGCGGGATGCGATGGGTGGTCATACAGATGCGTAACTGAATGATTGCCAGCATCGCTGGGTGGTAGTAACGTTCCTACATTCTTCACCAGCAGGAGGTCGTTATGATTGCCATTACCACTGTATCCAGCCGCGAATTCAATCAGGACACAAGTAGTGCCAAAAAAGCCGCGCTTCACGGGCCGGTAATCATCACCGACCGTGGCAGGCCTGCTCACGTACTGCTAAGCATTGAGGAGTACCAGAAACTCACCGGCACCAACCCCAGTATCGTCGACCTGCTGGTCATGCCCGAAGCGGCTGATATCGAGTTCGAAACCGAGCGTGCCGTTATCACTCATCGCCCTGTGGATCTGTCCTGATGTATTTGCTCGACACCAATGTCATATCGGAATTGCGTAAACCCCAGGCAGACCGGAACGTGGTCGCTTGGGCCAGAAGCGTCATCGCCCCGCGCATGTTCATTTCAGCCATCACCTTGAATGAACTGGAAATCGGCGTTTTGCGCATCGAACGCCACGATGCGACGCAGGGCAAAGTTTTGCGCAGCTGGTTGAATCGTCACGTACTTCCAACATTCGACACGAGGATCCTGCCGGTTGATGCGGCAGTGGCGATTCGCTGTGCCGGGCTGCACGTCCCGGATCGCGCCAACGAGAGCGACGCGCTGATTGCCGCAACGGCCCTGGTCCACGGCCTCACCGTCGTCACCCGCAACGTCAGCGACTTTCACGCCAGCGGCGTCGCACTGCTCAACCCTTGGGAACCATGAGTCAGCCAGCCCACCAAAACCGTCCATACTCAACAAGTCAATTGATCTGCGTCAGGCTTTTGCGCGATCACTACACCATCCGCATTTTTTACCCAACGCGACCAAAGGTCGCACCCTTGAGCCAGAGCGGCAGGCGTATCATCACGCTACTGCAACAGCCCTTTTTGACTTCGGTTGGCACGTATCGACCGAGGCATTTTTCCACTGCCGTGGGATGCAATGATGAGCAATCAGATTCCGGTACACGACGTCACGCCGCCGAGCAAGAACGCGAACAACAGCGTCGACCTTTATGCCTCACGAGAAAAAATCTACACCCGTGCCTTCACCGGCCTGTTCCGCAATCTGCGGATGCTCGGCGGTGCGGCGTTGTTTCTGCTGTATTTCGGCACGGTGTGGCTGAACTGGGGCGGTCATCAGGCAGTGTGGTGGAACCTGCCGGAGCGCAAGTTCTTCATCTTCGGCGCGACCTTCTGGCCACAGGATTTCATCCTGCTCTCGGGCCTGTTGATCATTGCCGCGTTCGGCCTGTTCTTCATCACCGTGTACGCCGGGCGCGTCTGGTGCGGTTATACCTGCCCGCAGAGCGTGTGGACGTGGATTTTCATGTGGTGCGAAAAGGTCACCGAAGGCGACCGCAACCAGCGCATCAAGCTCGACAAGGCGCCGATGAGCGCCAACAAATTCCTGCGCAAACTGGCCAAGCACTCGCTGTGGCTGCTGATCGGTTTTGTCACCGGCATGACCTTTGTCGGCTACTTCTCGCCGATCCGCGAACTGGTCATCGAGTTCTTCACCGGCCAGGCTGATGGCTGGTCGTATTTCTGGGTCGGTTTTTTCACCCTTGCCACGTACGGCAATGCCGGCTGGTTGCGTGAGCAGGTGTGCATCTACATGTGCCCGTATGCGCGCTTCCAGAGCGTGATGTTCGACAAGGACACGCTGATCGTTTCCTACGACCCGCGCCGTGGCGAAAGCCGTGGGCCGCGCAAGAAAGGCATCGACTACAAGGCGCTGGGGCTGGGCGATTGCATCGACTGCACGATGTGCGTGCAGGTCTGCCCGACCGGCATCGACATCCGCGATGGCCTGCAGATCGAGTGCATCGGCTGCGCTGCGTGCATCGATGCCTGCGACAGCATCATGGACAAGATGGATTACCCACGCGGGCTGATCAGCTACACCACCGAACACAACCTCTCCGGGCAGAAAACCCATAAACTGCGTCCGCGCCTGATCGGCTATGCCGTAGTGCTGCTGGCGATGATCAGCCTGTTGGTCGCCGCGTTCTTCATGCGCTCACTGGTCGGTTTCGACGTCAGCAAAGACCGCGTGCTGTACCGCGAAAACGCTGAAGGCCGGATCGAAAACGTCTACAGCCTGAAGATCATGAACAAGGATCAGCGCGACCACACTTACCTGCTGCAAGCCGAAGGCCTGCCGGACCTGCGCCTGCAAGGCAAGCGCGAGATCAAGGTGGCCGCCGGCGATATCGTCAGCATGCCGGTCGAGTTGTCGAGCGCGCCGGAACAACTGCCATCGAGCACCAACGAGGTGAAATTCATCCTCAAGGACGCCGATGACGACAGCGTCCACGTTGAAGCCAAGAGCCGATTCATCGGCCCACAAATCCGTTGAGAGAATTTTGAACATGCCCGCTGCAAACGCCGCAAGTCCCTGGTACAAGCACCTCTGGCCGTGGATCATCATCGCGATTCTGGCCTGCTCGGTGGCCTTGACCCTGTCCATGGTGACCATCGCGGTGAACAACCCGGACAACCTGGTCAACGACAACTATTACGAAGCGGGCAAAGGCATCAACCGTTCACTGGATCGCGAGCTGCTGGCGCAAACCCTGAAGCTGCGTGCAGCGGTGCATCTGGATGATGTGACCGGTGAAGTCGATCTGCGCTTGAACGGTGACAGCCAGCCGCAAACCCTGGAACTGAACCTGATCTCGCCGACCCAGCCGGAGAAGGATCGCAAGATCATGCTGACCCGCAGTGGCAGCGACAGCGGGCGCTACATTGGCCAGTTAAGCGACAAGGTCGAAGGGCGACGGTTTGTCGAGTTGCTTGGCAGCCAGGATGAGCACGTGTGGCGCATGTTTGAAGAAGAGCTGGTCAGCCATGACAAGGAACTACTGCTGGGTGATGAGCCATTGCAGGGTGCGGAAGATCTGAAGAAGTGAATCAAAATCAAGAGCCCCTCACCCTAGCCCTCTCCCGGAGGGAGAGGGGACTGATTTCGGTTGCCTGGAAGCGGGGCGTATGACAGTGACAATGTCGGCGACTGAAGCCGCTCTTCAGGCTCACACCGATCGGCTCCCTCTCCCTCCGGGAGAGGGCTGGGGTGAGGGCAAGCGAACACCCCCAATGCAAGGGCTCACACCCTCATCAATGCCATGACCACCCCAGTTCCCTGCTACCACTGCGCCCTGCCCGTCCCATCGGGCAGCCGCTTCACCGCTGTCGTCCTCGGACAATACCGCGAATTCTGCTGCCCGGGCTGTCAGGCGGTGGCCGAAGCCATCGCCGCCGGTGGTTTGGAAAGTTATTACCAGCATCGCAGCGAAGCGTCGGCCAATCCCGAAGCGCTGCCGGTGCAACTGACTGATGAACTGGCGCTGTACGACCGCGCCGACGTGCAGCAACCCTTCGTGCGCCACGAAGGCGATCTGGCCGAAACCACCTTGTTGATGGAAGGCATCAGTTGCGCCGCTTGCGGCTGGCTGATCGAGAAACACCTGCGCACCCTGCCCGCCGTCGCCGAAGCGCGGTTGAACCTGTCCAACCATCGCCTGCACGTGCGTTGGGCCGACGCGCAATTGCCGCTGAGCCAGATCCTCGCCGAGCTGCGCCACATCGGTTACGCCGCCCACCCGTACCAGTCCGACCGCGCCAGCGAACAACTGGCCAGCGAGAATCGCCTGGCCCTGCGCCAGCTCGGCGTCGCCGGGTTGCTGTGGTTTCAGGCGATGATGGCGACCATGGCCACCTGGCCGGAATTCAACATCGACCTCAGCCCCGAGCTGCACACGATCCTGCGCTGGGTCGCGCTGTTTCTCACCACACCCATCGTGTTCTACAGCTGCGCGCCGTTCTTCAAAGGCGCGATGCGCGATTTGCGTACGCGCCACCTGACCATGGACGTGTCGGTGTCGCTGGCGATCGGCAGCGCTTATATCGCCGGGATCTGGACGTCGATCACCGGCGTCGGCGAGCTGTACTTCGATGCGGTCGGCATGTTCGCCCTGTTTCTTTTGGCCGGACGCTATCTGGAACGTCGCGCCCGCGAACGCACCGCTGCTGCCACCGCGCAACTGGTCAATCTGTTACCGGCCTCGTGCCTGCGCCTGGATAGCGATGGCCAGAGCGAACGCATCCTGCTCAGCGAGTTGCGTGTGGGCGAGCGGATTCTGGTGCAGCCGGGCTCGATTCTGCCGGCTGACGGCAAGATCATCGACGGCCAGTCGAGCATCGACGAATCGCTGCTGACCGGCGAATACCTGCCACAGCCACGCACGCTCGGTGATGCGGTCACTGCGGGCACGCTCAACGTCGAAGGCGCATTGACCGTGCAAGTGCAGGCGCTGGGACAGGACACGCGTCTCTCCGCGATCGTGCGCCTGCTCGATCGCGCTCAGGCGCAGAAACCGCGTCTGGCGGAAATCGCCGACCGCGCCGCGCAATGGTTTTTGCTGCTGTCGCTGATTGCTGCGGCAGTGATCGGCCTGCTGTGGTGGCAGCTGGACTCAGCGCGGGCGTTCTGGATCGTCCTCGCCATGTTGGTGGCGACCTGCCCCTGCGCGCTGTCATTGGCGACGCCGACCGCCCTCACCGCCGCCACCGGCACCCTGCACAAACTCGGCCTGCTGCTGACCCGCGGCCATGTGCTGGAAGGCTTGAACCGGATCGACACGGTGATCTTCGACAAGACCGGCACGCTCACTGAAGGCCGCTTGGTGCTGCGCTCGATTCGCCCGCTCGGCAGGCTCGACAGCGAGCAATGCCTGAGCCTCGCCGCTGCGCTGGAAAACCGTTCGGAACACCCGATTGCCCGCGCTTTCGGCCGTGCGCCACTGGCCGCCGAGGACGTACACAGCACACCGGGGCTGGGCCTGGAAGGCGTGGTCGGTGAGCAACGCTTGCGTATCGGTCAGGCGTCGTTTGCCTGTGCCCTGAGCGGCGCGGCGCTGCCGTCAATGCCTGATGAGGCCGGACAATGGTTGCTGCTCGCCGACACGCACGGACCGCTGGCGTGGCTGGTACTCGATGATCGCCTGCGTGACGATGCCCCCGCTCTGCTCGCGGCTTGCAAAGCGCGGGGCTGGCGCACTTTACTGTTGTCCGGCGACAGTTCGCCGATGGTCGCCAGTGTCGCCGCCGAACTGGGCATCGACGAGGCCCGTGGTGGCTTGCGCCCCGGTGACAAGCTGCAAGTGCTGCAACAACTGCACAAGGAAGGACGCAAAGTGGTGATGCTCGGTGACGGCGTCAACGACGCGCCGGTGCTGGCTGCGGCCGATATCAGCGTGGCCATGGGCTCGGCCACCGACCTGGCGAAAACCAGCGCCGACGCGGTGCTGTTGTCCAACCGCCTCGACGCCCTGGTGCAAGCCTTCGCGCTGGCGCGACGCACGCGCCGGGTAATCATCGAAAACCTGCTGTGGGCGGCGCTGTACAATGGCCTCATGTTGCCGTTCGCCGCCCTCGGCTGGATCACTCCGGTGTGGGCGGCGGTCGGCATGTCGATCAGCTCGCTGACCGTGGTGCTCAACGCCCTGCGCCTGACTCGCCTGCCGAGCGCGCCGGCCGCCGGCAGCCCGACCCAAACCCGCCCGCTGCCGGCCTGAGCCGCGCGGGCCTGGAGTTACCGATGCCAGCTCTCTACGTGATGATTCCCGCTGCCTTGCTCATCGTCGCCATCGCCGTGTACATCTTCTTTTGGGCGGTGGACAGCGGCCAGTACGATGACCTCGACGGCCCGGCCCACAGCATCCTGTTTGACGATCAGGACCCTAATCACACCGCTGCCGTGGACGAAGCCAACGCCGGCAAACCGGACGACAAGGCGCCACCCCATGCTTGAACTGGCGCCCCTGCTGGTCTCGGCGCTGATTCTCGGCCTGCTCGGTGGCGGCCATTGTTTGGGCATGTGCGGCGGCCTGATGGGCGCGCTGACCTTGGCGATTCCCAAGGAGCAGCGCAGCCGGCGCTTTCGTCTGTTACTGGCGTATAACCTCGGGCGGATTCTCAGTTATGCCACGGCGGGATTGCTCATCGGTCTGGCCGGCTGGGCCGTCGCCAACAGCCCGGCGGCGCTGTTCATGCGCGTGCTGGCCGGTTTGCTGCTGATCGCCATGGGCTTGTACCTGGCCGGTTGGTGGAGCGGGTTGACGCGTATCGAAGCGCTCGGGCGTGGTTTGTGGCGCTTTATTCAACCGGTGGCGAATCGCTTGCTGCCGGTTTCCAGCGTGCCGCGTGCCTTGCTGCTCGGTGCGCTGTGGGGCTGGCTGCCGTGCGGGCTGGTTTACAGCACCTTGCTGTGGAGCGCGAGTCAGGGCAATGCGCTGGACAGTGCGTTGCTGATGCTCGCTTTCGGCCTCGGCACCTGGCCGGTGCTGCTCGCCACCGGGCTGGCGGCTGAACGGGTCACCGCGATCTTGCGCAAACGCAGCGTGCGCATGGCGGGGGGCTTGCTGGTGATTGTGTTTGGCTTATGGACCTTGCCCGGGCCGCATCAGCATTGGCTTATGGGCCATTAAATGTGTGGCGCGGCCTTCGCGAGCAGGCTTGCTCCCACAGGTCTTGAGTACGCTGCAAATCCAATGTGGGAGCGAGCCTGCTCGCGAAGACGCCCGCACGAACAACACAAATCCTCGCCGTTGATGCAAATCAAGATGCCCTGTAACGCCCTCCCCTAGACTTGCCACACTGCCAGCCTATCCGGGGGAATGCCCGCATGCTCGACGCCATTCGTTGGGACTCTGATCTGATCCGCCGCTACGATCTGGCGGGGCCACGCTACACCTCGTACCCGACCGCCGTGCAATTTCACGGTCAGGTCGGCACTTTCGACCTGTTCCATGCCCTGCGCGACAGCCGCAAGGCGCAGCGGCCGTTGTCGCTGTACGTGCATGTGCCGTTCTGCGCCAACATTTGTTACTACTGCGCTTGCAACAAGGTCATCACCAAGGACCGCGGCCGCGCGCAACCGTATCTGCAACGGCTCGAGCAGGAAATCCAGTTGATTGCCTGCCACCTCGACCCGGCGCAAACCGTCGAGCAGCTGCATTTCGGTGGCGGCACACCGACCTTTCTCAGCCACGACGAATTGCGCCAGCTGATGGCGCACCTGCGCAAGCATTTCAATCTGCTCAACGATGACTCGGGCGATTACGGCATCGAAATCGACCCGCGCGAAGCCGACTGGTCGACCATGGGCCTGCTGCGCGAACTGGGTTTCAACCGGGTCAGCATTGGCCTGCAAGACCTTGACCCGGCGGTGCAGCGCGCAGTCAATCGCCTGCAAAGCCTGGAAGAAACCCGCGCGGTGATCGATGCGGCGCGCACTTTGCAGTTTCGCTCGATCAACATCGATCTGATCTACGGCCTGCCAAAGCAGACACCAGACAACTTCGCTCGCACCGTCGAGGAAGTGATCAGTCTGCAACCGGATCGCCTCTCGGTATTCAACTACGCGCACCTGCCGGAACGCTTCATGCCGCAACGGCGGATCAACAGCAGCGAACTGCCGAGCCCGGCGCACAAGCTGGAAATGCTCCAGCGCACCATCGAGCAACTGACCGCTGCCGGCTACCGCTACATCGGCATGGACCACTTCGCCCTGCCTGATGACGAACTGGCCATCGCTCAGGAAGAGCAGACCCTGCAACGCAATTTCCAGGGTTACACCACCCACGGCCATTGCGACCTGATTGGTCTGGGCGTGTCGGCGATCAGCCAGATCGGCGATCTGTACTGCCAGAACAGCAGCGACCTCAACGCGTATCAGAACAGCCTGGCCAGCGCGCAGCTGGCGACCAGTCGCGGTCTGGTGTGCAACGCCGACGACCGCTTGCGCCGCGCAGTGATTCAGCAGCTGATCTGCAATTTCAAACTCGAGTTCGCCGAGATCGAGCAGCAGTTCAACATCGATTTTCAAGGCTACTTCGGCGCGCTGTGGCCGCAGTTGCAAGGTATGGCCGAGGATGGCCTGATCAGGCTTGAGCGCGAGCGCATCGAGGTGTTGCCAGCGGGCCGATTGCTGGTGCGCTCGGTGTGCATGGTCTTCGATGCGTACCTGGAGCAGCAGAACCGCCAGCGTTTCTCGCGGGTGATTTAAGGCTTGGTCAGCAACGAGCCGACCTTGAGGTTCTGGTCAGGGTTGAGCGCCGACTGGTTCATGACTTTCGACAGGGCGAGGTTGGCGGTGATCAGGCCACTGTTGAGGGCGGCGATGGCGCCCCGCAGTGCGGCGAGCTTGTTGATCTTTTCCTCGTTGGAGAGGGTTCTGTCTGACATGACCGCCGCCATGCGGGCTTTTTTCTCGATGATTTCTTTTTGGATCTTGCGAATCATCTTCAGCAACTGCTGGATGTTCTCCGGCAAGCCACTGTTGTCGATGTCACTGTTTTCGCCGCCGACAGCGGCGGATTTGGCGATGGCCGCGCCGGACAGCGACACTTTGACGCCCTCGACCAAAGTCGGGGTTGCCGTATTCGACAAGGCGTCGTCGCGGTCGATTGCAGCGTCGGGACCGGTTACCTCCGGCGAAGCAGCAATACCGCTGCTACCGGGGCTTAGCGTGCCAATGGCGGTCATCGGGGCCTTCCTTGGATGAGTACTGATAGTGGGTTATCGGCCGCAGCTGCTGCGGCTTTATGTCTGTAGGACAACGCCGCCGCGTGCTGGCCTGAATGTCCTTCCGTGGGTTACCCTTACGGCTTATGTGTGTTTTCCCACAAGGATTGAAGAAATGTCCGAGCCAGTCAAACTGCGCGCTCACAACCAGGCCCACTGCAAGGATTGCAGCCTGGCCCCGCTCTGCCTGCCACTTTCTCTGAATCTGGAAGACATGGATGCGCTCGACGAAATCGTTAAACGCGGCCGCCCGCTGAAGAAGGGCGAGTTCCTGTTCCGCCAGGGCGACACCTTCGATTCCGTTTATGCAGTCCGCTCCGGCGCGCTGAAAACCTTCAGCCTGAGCGATGCCGGCGAAGAACAGCTGACCGGCTTCCACCTGCCGAGCGAACTGGTTGGCCTGTCGGGCATGGACACCGAAAAACACCCGGTCTCGGCCCAGGCGCTGGAAACCACTTCGGTCTGCGAAATCCCCTTCGAACGCCTCGACGAACTCGCGCTGCAATTGCCACAATTGCGCCGCCAGTTGATGCGGGTGATGAGCCGCGAGATTCGCGACGATCAGCAAATGATGCTGCTGCTGTCGAAGAAGACCGCCGACGAGCGCATCGCTACCTTCCTGGTCAACCTGTCGGCCCGCTTCCGCGCTCGCGGCTTCTCGGCCAACCAGTTCCGCCTGAGCATGTCGCGCAATGAAATCGGCAATTACCTGGGCCTGGCGGTGGAAACCGTGTCGCGGGTGTTCACCCGTTTCCAGCAGAACGAATTGATCGCCGCCGAGGGCAAGGAGATCCACATCCTCGACCCGATTCAGCTGTGTGCGCTGGCCGGCGGTTCGATCGAAGGCTGATCACGACCCGCGGTTGAGCGAATCGTTTCAGCCGCGGGTATACTGCGCCGTTTGCAGCCCTGCCAGGACACCCCGATGGTCTTCGACTCCTTCGACATCAAATCCCTGATCCGCCCCGTGATCGACTTCCCGAAACCGGGCGTGATCTTTCGCGACATCACCCCGCTGTTCCAGTCGCCGACGGCCCTGCGCCTGGTGATGGACAGCTTCGCCCACCGCTACGTCGAAGCCGACTTCACTCACATCGGCGCCATGGATGCCCGTGGTTTCCTGATCGGTTCGGTACTGGCCTACCAGTTGAACAAGCCGCTGGTGCTGTTCCGCAAGCAAGGCAAACTGCCGGCGGACGTGCTCGCCGAAGGTTATGCGACCGAGTACGGCGAAGCGTTTCTGGAAGTGCACGCCGACAGCCTGTGTGAAGGCGATTCGGTGGTGATGTTCGATGACCTGATCGCTACCGGCGGCACGCTGATCGCAGCAGCCAACCTGATTCGCCGCATGGGCGCGCGGGTGCATGAAGCGGCGGCCATCATTGATCTGCCAGAGCTGCAAGGCTCGCAGCGCTTGCAGGACATGGGCATTCCGACGTTTTGCCTGACGCAGTTTGCTTTGACCGATAAATAAGCAGCGTCTGACAGGCCGCTTTCGCGAGCAGGCTCGCTCCCACAGGGCAATGCATTACAACTGTGGGAGCGAGCCTGCTCGCGAAGGGGCCGGCAGCTACACCGCAAGATTTAAAGCCCCATCTGCTTGCTGATGATTTCATTCATCACTTCCCGCGTCCCGCCGCCAATCGACAGAATGCGGTTATCCCGATACAGCCGCTCCACCAGGCCTTCACGCATGTAACCGAGCCCGCCAAGAATCTGCACGGCTTCGGTGGTGATCCGGTCCGAGGTGTCGGTGGCGAAGTTCTTCGCCATGGAAATCTCCTTGATCACGCTCTGCCCCGCCGCCATTTTCGCCGCTTGCCGATAAGTGAACTCGCGCGACACTTCCAGCGCCGTGGCCATTTCGGCGAGGCGATGTTTGATCACTTGAAATTTGCCGATGGGTTTGCCGAACGCCTCACGCTCGCGCGCCCACTTCAGGCTCTCCTCCAGCGCCAATTGCGCAGTCATGTTGGCCATCAGCGCCAGCGCCAGCCGTTCGCTCTGGAAATTGCCCATGATGCAGGCGAAGCCCATGTTCTCTCCGCCAATGAGGTTTCCTACAGGCACGCGGCAATCGTCAAAGAACAATTCAGCGGTGTCCGACGCCCACCAGCCCATTTTCTTCAATTGCCGACCGACACTGAAACCCGGCGTGCCCTTCTCGATCAGCAACAGGCTGATACCGCCGAACCCCGGCGCACCGGTGCGCACCGCGACGGTGTAGAAATCCGCGCGCACACCGCTGGTGATGAAAGTTTTGCTGCCACTGACCCGGTAGAAGTCACCGTCACGCACGGCGCGGGTTTGCAAGTTGGCGACGTCGGAGCCGCCGCCGGGCTCGGTGACTGCCAGCGCGCTGATTTTCTCGCCGCTGAGCACCAGCGGTACCACCCGCTCTCGCACTTCCGGCCGCGCCCATTTGACGATCGGCGGCAGGCCGATATCCAGCGACCCCAGCCCCGCCACCAGGCCACCAGAGCCACAGCGCATCAACTCTTCACTGGCAGCGACCTTGGCGAACAGATCGCCTTCATGGCTGCCGCCGAGCGCCTCGGGATAGCCGATACCGAGAATGCCCGCCGCACCGGCCTTGAGGTACAGCTCACGGGGAAAGCTTTCGGCTTCTTCCCACTGATCGATGTCCGGCAGGATCTCGCGTTCGACGAAACGTCTGACGCTGTCGCGGACCAATTGATGGCTGGGGTCGAAGTATTCCTGAAAGGCAGGCATGGGCGAGCTCCACGGAAGGGTTCGCCGACGTTAACCGAGCGCTTGCTTGGTTATCAATGAAATTGTGTGAATCAGATGGACCGCGGCGCGCCATTCGCGAGCAGGCTCGCTCCCACAGGGGATTTGTGAACGACACAAAACCAATGTGGGAGCGAGCCTGCTCGCGAAGGCGTCAGTTCAGACGCCGCAAATTCAGAGGGAAATCGGTTTACGCCCGGCAAACGAATGCGCCAGCGTGCCGCCGTCGACCAGCTCCAGCTCACCGCCCAGCGGCACGCCATGGGCAATCCGCGAGGCGACCAGGCCTTTGTTGTTGAGCAACTGCGCGATGTAGTGCGCCGTCGCCTCGCCTTCCACTGTCGGGTTGGTGGCGAGGATGACTTCGGTAAAGGTCCCCGCCTCTTCTATCCGCGCTATCAGTTGCGGAATGCCGATCGCTTCCGGCCCCAGGCCATCCAGCGGCGACAGGTGCCCCTTGAGCACGAAATAGCGGCCACGGAAGCCGGTCTGCTCCACCGCATAAACGTCCATCGGCCCTTCGACTACGCACAGCAGCGTGTCATCGCGGCGCGGGTCGGCGCATTGCGGGCACAGATCGTCTTCGGTCAGCGTACGGCATTGGCGGCAATGGCCGACGCCTTCCATGGCCTGGCTCAAGGCCTGGGCCAGACGCGTACCGCCGCTGCGATCACGTTCGAGCAACTGCAACGCCATGCGCTGAGCGGTTTTCTGACCCACGCCTGGCAAGGTGCGCAGAGCGTCGATCAGTTGGCGAATCAAGGGGCTGAAGCTCATGGGTAAACAGTCCGACTAAACAACGAGACGCGGTTTATACCCGCGCCTCTGGCCAGCGTCAAATCCTCAGTCCTGGGCGACCCGGACCACCAGTTTGCCGAAGTTGCGCCCTTCCAGCAGACCGATGAACGCCTCGGGCGCCTGCTCCAGGCCTTCGACCACGTCCTCGCGGAATTTCACCTTGCCGTCGCGTACCCACGGCACCATGTGGCTGATGAATTCCGGCTGACGATCACCGTAATCGTCGAAGACGATGAAGCCCTGAATACGCACACGCTTGGTGAGCAATGTGCGTTGCAGCATCGGCAGGCGATCCGGGCCGGTCGGCGCTTCGGCGGCGTTGTAGCCGGCGATCAGGCCGCACAACGGGATGCGCGCCTTGGGATTGAGCAACGGCACGACCGCGTCGAAGACATGGCCGCCGACGTTCTCGTAATAGATGTCGATGCCGTTCGGACAGGCTTTGGCCAGCTGCTCGGCAAAGTCTTCGGCCTTATGGTCGATGCAGGCATCAAAACCCAGCTCCTCAACGACGTATTTGCACTTCTCGGCCCCACCGGCCACGCCGACCGCGCGCAGGCCTTTGATCTTCGCCACTTGCCCGACCACCGAGCCGACGGCGCCGGACGCCGCAGCCACCACCAGGGTTTCGCCTTCTTTCGGCTGACCGATGTCCATCAGGCCCATGTACGCGGTCATGCCGGGCATACCCAGTACGCCGAGGGCCATCGACGGGCTCGGCAGGCCGGCCGGGATCGGCATGATGTTGCGACCGTCGCTGATGCTGTGGCTCTGCCAACCGGTGGCGCCAACCACCAGATCACCGGCGTGGAATTTCGGATGATTGGACTGCTCGACCCGGCTGACCGCACCACCGGTCATGACTTCGCCGATTTGCACTGGCGCAGCGTAGGACGGTGCGTCGCTCATACGTCCGCGCATGTACGGGTCGAGCGACAGGTACAGGGTTTTCAACAGCACCTGACCGTCCTGCAGATCCGGCAGCGCCTCGCGCTCGAGACGAAAGTTCTCCGGGGTCGGCGCGCCGGTCGGGCGCGAGGCGAGGACGAAGCGTTGATTGAGGGTGAGAGGGTCGGACATGTCAGCGTCTCCTGTGAATGGGGAATTCGGTGTATAGGGAGCAGACCTTGGTAACGGTGGTGTGTTCGATGTTTCTGCAGTTTTGACCGAGGCGCCGCCTTCGCGAGCAGGCTCGCTCCCACACTTTGAAATGCAATCCCTGTGGGAGCGAGCCTGCTCGCGAAAGCGTCAGTCTGCCGGCACATGCCCGTCAGGCAGAAACAAAAATGCCAGGCACAATGCCTGGCATTTTGTGTAGCTCATCTGCCGCCCAAAGGCGAATCAGAAAGGCAGTTTCATACCCGCTGGCAGGTTCATGCCGGCGGTCATGCTGCCCATTTTTTCCTGGCTGTTGGCTTCGATCTTGCGCACGGCGTCGTTGACGGCGGCAGCGACCACGGCTTCCAGCATCTCTTTGTCGTCTTCGCTCAGGCCTTCGACCAGGCTTGGGTCGATGCTCACGCTTTTAACGTCGTGACGACCGGTCATCACCACGGTGACCATGTCGCCGCCGGCCTTGCCGGTGACTTCGGCGTTGGCCAGTTCTTCCTGCATCTTGGCCATTTTTTCCTGCATCTGCTGCGCCTGCTTCATCAGGCCGGCCATGCCACCTTTCATCATGGGAATCACCTCAAACGTACTTGGATAAAACAGCGCCCGGCCATCGAGGCCGAGCACCTTCAGTTATTAGCCTTGGGTGACCAAGGCGTCGACAGGTTCAATAGTATCGCTTCGCACCACTGCGCCGAACTGCTGAACCATCTGCTGGATGAACGGATCACCGTGGATCGATTCCTCCGCCTCACGCTGGCGATTGGCGCGGCGGCGCGAGGCGGCCTGGGCCGGGGTTTCCTGCTCGGGCTTGATCAGCTCGATGGTCAGGGTCAGCGTGCGCCCGTGGAACTGGTTCAACGCGTCGTTGAGACGACGCTGTTGCGTGGCGTTGAACAGGGCACTGTGAGCCGGATCAAGGTGCATCAGCCAGTGATCGCCATCGACCGCAATCAACGTGCAGTTGGCGGCGATGCTGCCGGTCATGCCGGAAATCGGCAGCTTCGGGAACAGCTCCAGCCATTGCAGGGCCAGACCGGTGGCCGGCGCGGCGGCAGGTTCCGGCTCGGGCTCAGGTTCTGGATCGGCGGCGTGTTCGCTGGCCAGTTCGTCGAGGTAGCTGTAGGCCGAATCCATGTCCGGCTCGATGTAGTCTTCATCCAGCGGCGGTTCGTCGTCCATGTCCATGCCCGGCGTAGCGGCATCGACGTCGGCGACGGACGGCTCGGGATTGGCGCAGCGGCCCACTCCGGCGCATCCGGCACCACGCTGTCCGGGGTCGGCAGCGGCATCGGCGGCAGCTCGGGCTGCTCGCCGGCGGTTTCCAGCACGGGTTCGACAGCGGGTTGCTGAACGGGCGCAGGCTCGGCCTCGGCTTCCACCGGGTCGTTCCACGGCAGATCGACCACGGCCTCGATAGCGACCGGCTCAGGCTGCGGTTGCGCTTCGACAACTGGCGCAACGGGTTCTGGCTCGGCAGCCGGCGCCGCTACGGGTGCGGGCGCCGGGGCAACAGCCGCAGCGACCACCGGCGCAGGCTTCGGCGCGGCAGCCACTGAGTTTGCGGAATCAACTGTGGCCTGGCTGATCCCCACTGGCTTTAGCGGTTGCCTCGGCGCGTCCGCCGTATCCGCCGGGCGGAACGCGAGCATCCGCAGCAAGACCATTTCGAAACCGCCGCGCGGGTCCGGCGCCAGCGGCAAATCGCGGCGACCGATCAGGCCCATTTGGTAATAGAACTGCACATCTTCGGCCGGCAACGCCTGGGCCAGGGCCAATACGCGATCACGGTCGCCGTGGCCATTGTCGACGCCGTCCGGCAGCGCCTGAGCGATGGCCACGCGGTGCAGCACGTTGAGAATTTCCGAGAGCACGCCGTTCCAGTCCGGACCTTGCTCGGCCAGATGCCGCACGGCCTCGAGCAGCGCCTTGGCATCGCCTTCGATCAGCGCATGCAGCACGTCATAGACCTGACCGTGATCCAGCGTGCCGAGCATCGCGCGCACGTCGGTAGCGAGCACTTTGCCTTCACCGAACGCGATGGCCTGATCGGTCAGGCTCATGGCGTCACGCATCGAGCCGTCAGCAGCGCGACCAAGCAGCCACAGTGCATCGTCTTCAAACGGTACGTTTTCTGCGGTCAGCACGTGGGTCAAATGCTCGACCACACGCTCAGGCGTCATGTTTTTCAGGGAGAACTGCAGGCAACGCGAAAGAATCGTTGCTGGAAGTTTCTGCGGATCGGTGGTCGCCAGGATGAATTTGACGTAGGGCGGCGGCTCTTCGAGGGTTTTCAACAGCGCATTGAAGGAATGGCTGGAAAGCATGTGCACTTCGTCGATCAGGTAGACCTTGAAGCGCCCACGACTTGGCGCGTACTGCACGTTATCGAGCAGTTCGCGGGTGTCTTCGACCTTGGTGCGGCTGGCGGCGTCGATCTCGATCAGGTCGACAAAACGCCCCTCATCGATCTCGCGGCACACCGAACACTCGCCGCAGGGACTGGAGGTGATACCTGTCTCGCAGTTCAGGCACTTGGCAATGATCCGCGCGATGGTGGTCTTGCCGACCCCGCGCGTCCCGGTGAACAGGTAGGCGTGGTGCAGCCGTTGGCTGTCCAAGGCATTGATCAGAGCCTTGAGCACATGGGTCTGGCCGACCATTTCGCGGAACGAGCGTGGACGCCATTTACGTGCAAGAACCTGATAACTCATCGAAAACCGTCGCAGCGAAGGAAGCAGAAGCGGCTAATGCTAGCGGAGCAAGGGCAAAATTGCATCCGGTGTCCTCGTCTAATATGGCTAAGCTGCATCAGCAGAGGCTTTTATCAGCTCGGGATGGGGAATTACCGGAGCGTTTATGCGGTGGGCCGTGGCGGCATTGCTGGGTATCAGCCTCAACGCGATGGCAGCGCAAGCGCCGTTGCGCTTCGCCGTGCCGGACAGTTGGGCGATGCCGATGGTGCAACTGCAAGGCGGCAGTCCGACCCAGGGCATCCTGCACGACGTCCTGCTCAGCCTGGCGACCCAGGTTGGCGCGCCAGCGCAATTCGTCGTCCTGCCGCGCGCGCGGGTTCAGAGCGCCATGGAGCACGGCGACATCGACGTGCGCTGCTATGCCGCACAGTCGTGGCTACCGAATCAGTCCGGCGATTACATCTGGAGCGTGCCGTTGTGGTTTCAGCGCGACCTGCTGATCAGCCGCAAGGAGCAACCGGCGCAGATCGATCCCGCCCGGCTGCCGCGCCAGGCCATCGGCACCGTCCTCGGTTACAGCTACCCTACCCTGCAACCGCTGTTCGACGCTGACCAGTTGCAACGCGAAGACGCGCGCAATCAGGAACAGGTACTGGAAAAGCTGCTGGCCGGGCGATACCGCTATGCGGTGAGCAATCAGTGGACGCTGGACTGGATCAATCAGCGCCTGTTGCCGGAGCAGCAGCTGCAAGGGGTCGCGGTGCTGCAGGAACAGAATATCGGCTGCTATGTGAGGAACGACCCGAACGTGCCGGTGCAGCGGATCCTGCGCACGTTGCTGCGGATGAAAATGTCCGGCGAGATCGACGACATAATCCGGTTGTACACCGGCGCCTCTTCAACCACACCCTAACCCCATGTGGGCCGGGTCAATAACCGTGCGATTCGCGGAATTTCGGCTCACGGCTGTGGTGATAATCGATCCACTCGACCACGTCGTAAGGCAGATAGAGCTGCTGCCGGGCACGAGACACGGCGATGTACACCGCGCAGATGCGCTGATCGAACTCGTAGGCATCCTTGAATTTCTCGTTACTGAGCAACGTCCGGGTCAACAGCACGCGCCTGAACTCCATGCCGCCAGCCCGCTCGGCCATCATCAACAGACAGGCCTTGCCCGGCTCGATGATCTTTTGGCTCAGTCGCGTCAGGTCGGCAATCATGAAGCCGTTTTGCAGTTGCGCTTCGATCCACAAAAACGCCTCGTCGAAACGGTTGGCCTCACGCACCTGCTGCCAATGAGCCATGTCGCTGAAATACGGGTGTGGTCCTTTCTCGCTGGATCCGGCGTTGTAGAAATCGCGGCGGAACAGCTCGATGGCGGTGGTCATGAAATGCTTGATGTCGTCCTGCGCTTCCCGGTCGGGGAAACTGAAGGCGCAACTGGAGTCGTGCAGATGGATGGCCCACATCATCGTGTCCCACGGTGAAGCGGTCAGCACCACGCAACCTTCGGGCGGCACGAAGGCTTGCGGGTAGTACTCGATATCGACGTCGGCGTGACGAGCGCCTTCGAACGGCACTTTGCTCTTGTGCGTATGGCGCGAGATCAGCGGATTGACCAGGCGCTCGACATTGCGCCCCGAGCGCACCGAATAGCAGATATCGCTCTGACGAACTTCACGCTTGCGCTTGGGCGCCTCGCCCGTGGCCTGCTGATACTCATCGCCGAGGGTGATCAGCACCTGCTGCCCGCGCTCGATGATTTGCAGCAAAGACGCCGGCACATCCTGGCTTTCGTCGATGATCACATGGGTGTAGCGCGGCGGGACGCGGCAACCGGCGAGACTGGCGCGCTTGATCATTAGCAACGTGGGAAAACCGCTCTGGCTGGCCCAGGCCGGATTGGCTTCCAGATACACCCACAGGCGACTGGAGTATTCCAGCAGCGCCTGCGAGTCAGCGCCGGTCAAGGGCTGCTGGAAGTGCGGCAAGTGCCTGGCGGACAGCGTGTGATCTCTTGAGGCGCAGTACAGCTTGAGCACGCGCAGACAAACTTCGAGGGTGCCCGGCCCGTCGTGGTGGCGAAAGCCGAAGATATTCAGTTCCTGCGCCAGCGCCTGCTTGCTCGGCAGACGCGCCGGCGTTCTGGCCATAGGCAACCGGGGACCAAGCAGCTGAGTCTGGGCGAAATCGAAAAAGGTCTGGCCAATTTCCGTGTCGTGGACCTGAACGATGTGCTTGCGCAGCGTCGCCAGTTTCGCCGGGGTGCGCGCCAGTACCAGGGTGCGTTTCGAGCGCAGGCACTCGATCAGCGCGCTGAGCATGTAGCTCTTGCCGATGCCCGCATAACCCTGCACGTGCAGGTCTTCGTCGAGGTTGGCACGGAAGGTTCGCAGCAGCTTGTCCTGCGCTGCGCTTAACCAGTGCTCGCGCTCACGTGGCGTGACCATTTGCTGGCGAAACGGGTTGTTCTGTTGCTGATGGCGGATCTTGTAGTCCAGATCCCACTGCCCGCTGGGCAACAGAAATGCCTGCGCGGCGACTTCATCGGCCATGAGAAAACGCAGGTTCAGGCCTTTGAGCACATTGAGGCCGAAATACAATTTGCGCGAATCGAACAGACGCCGCGCCTCTGCAAGCAGTCCCGCCGATCCGGTGCGCCGAGAGGTGACAGACCAGTCAATGAGTCTGGCGAGGATCTTCTCCGCTGCGCTGGCGCTCAAATCCTGTTCCGTGGCCTGGGCGAGGTTCTGAATGACCAGCACTGCCGCCAGTTCCGGGTCGCTCAGGCGGGCCAGTGTCGCGTCACCCTCGGGCTGCAACAGCGCCGTACACGCATCATGGGTGATGGGCAGAAATACCGGGGTGGCCAAATCAAAATGTTCCGGGTGCATACAACCTCGCCGCCTGGGCTTTAATACAACACCAGATCAGTCCTGGTCATTCTCGTCGTGCATTTCATGGGACTGCGGCAAGTTTCTCTCACGGCTGGCCTCGGGGCTGATCCGCAGTTCGAAGGAGTAGCCGCCGAGCGTGCCGGACATGCCACGTCGTTCAGTGCCGCTGGCCATCGCCCCCGCATCGATCTGCGCCTGCACTTCGTAGAGCGCCATTTCCAGCAGTTTGCGCAGGTGTTCAGGGCTTTGCGCGCTGGCGTGCAGTTGCAGGTCGTACTGGCCGGGCACCGGCTCAGCGATGACGGGCTGGTCCTGCACCGCGAGCGGCTGCGCAGTTTCTTCAGCCGCGTTGAACACGGTCGAAGCCGCCAGAATCGCGGCGTGCTCCTCATCCATCAGGTCGAGCACTCGCGACAACTCCAGCGTGCGCTCGGGCTGATCCTGCATCTGCGCTTTGACTTCCAGACGCCGCATCTGCCATTCGCGCAGTTTTTCACGAGTCAGATCGTCGATTTCACCCACTTGCCTTACCTCTCAATGCCAGGCGAGGGAGTATGCCACTGTTCGCGGTCGGCAGCCGCACGGGCACCGGGACGCTGCGCTGCTGATCCGCGCGTTTCTGATGGCGGATCAACGCCACTAGCCAAATCGCAGGCATAAAAAAACCGCAGTGGGCGAAACCCATGCAGTTCTCTTTGAATTCTCGGTAGGTTCGTTAAGGTGGTGCCCCCACCAGCCACACCCCGGCACACAATGTTCCCGCTGTGGCTGCTTCCTTCCGGATCTGACCAGGTTCACGGGTAATCGTTGCGGGGGGACCGATGGGGTCACCATAACGACGCTTGCCTGTCGGCGAGCCGCGCCATTGTACCTGTCTGAGATGAACTTACAACCGTTGGTTGCAGATAAAAAACCTGAACGGCTTCAAGGACATAAACATCACGGCCTGCGACACCTACAAGGCCAGCACCTCATCCGCCCTGCCGCCCGCCTGCTGGATCACCAGATGAATGAAGTGCAGCTTGGCGATCGCCGCCGCCGGCAGTACGAACGGGTAGAAATCCGGCTGGCCCATGCTGCGCGACAGTTCGTTGAGCATGCCGGCCAGTTCGATCCACGCATTGACGAACGACAGGAATGCCGTGCCGCCGGGGTGCTCCGGGTCGTACAGGGTGCTGGTGGGAAATGGCTGATAGTCGAAGTCCATTTCCCGCGCGCTCATGCCGAAGCCCAGCGCCGTGTCGACCGCATCCATCATGTGCAGGTAATGCGCCCAGGTTTCCGCCCAGTCTTCCCACGGGTGCATGGTCGCGTAGGCACTGACGTAGTGCTGCGGCCAGTCCAGCGGCGCGCCTTGCTGGTAGTGCCGGTCCAGCGCCTCGGCGTAACTGGCGCGTTCGTCGCCGAACAGATTGCGGAACGCGTCCAGCCAAGGGCCGTTGGCGATGAGGCGATCCCAGTAGTAGTGGCCGACCTCATGGCGAAAATGCCCGAGCAGCGTGCGGTAAGGTTCGTGCATCGCTGCCCTGACCTGCTCACGGTGAGCGTCGTCGGCCTCTTTGATGTCGAGGGTGATCAGACCATTGGCGTGGCCGGTCATCGGCGCGTTGCCTTCCAGGTCGACACCGATGAAGTCGAACGCCAGCCCGGTTTCTTCATCCGTGGTTTTCGGGATGACCGGCAAGCCGAGGGTGATCAGTTGCGCGACCAGTCTACGCTTGGCGATTTCGACCTTGCGCCAGCGTTCGGGATTTTCCGCGACGGACAGGTCGGGAATGGTGCGGTTGAGGCTGCAAGCGATGCACAAGGTGTCGTGATCGTTGGCCGGCAGCAGCCAGTTGCACGCGGCGGGCATGTCGAGGTTGGCGCAGCGGCGGAACAGACCGGCGTCGGGATCGACGTCGAGCGTCCAGGTGCCCTCTTCCGGCCCCGGCTGCAGCGAGGTCAGGCGACTTTCTTCAGGTTGATAGCCAAGCAAGGCGTTACAGGCCAGGCACTGACTGTTGCGAAAGAACAGCGACTGGCCGCAACGGCACGGCCAGACTTTGCTGTTGCGCGAGGATCCGGCCACGAACGGCGCGATGATGCGGGAACTGAGCTGCTCGAAAAAACGGTGCATGGCGATCTCTCCCTGGGACTGGCCAAGACTAGATCATCCTGAAGACAACATCGTTCCCACCCATAACCGCGGAGTCGGGTGATAGCACTATTGTGGTGAGGGGATTTATCCCCGCTCGACTGCGCAGCAGTCGCAAAAAACCGTACACGCGATACAGATGAAATGATCGGTCGCAGGGTTTTGGGGTCGCTGCGCAACCCAGCGGGGATAAATCCCCTCGCCACAGGTGTCCATCCGGACAGGGATAAATCCCCTCGCCACAGGTGTCCATCCGGAGAGGGGTAAATCCCCTCACCACAGGGGTTCATCCGGTCAGACAGGGACGCCGTGGGTTTTGAGGAAGGCGATAAACGCTTCTTCGTCCATGACCTTCACCCCCAGTTCATTGGCCTTGGTCAGTTTCGAGCCGGCACCCGGCCCTGCGACCACGCAATGAGTTTTCGCCGACACCGAACCGGCGACCTTGGCACCCAGGCTTTCCAGATGATCCTTGGCCACATCCCGGCTCATCAACTCGACCTTGCCGGTCAGCACCCAGGTTTCGCCGGACAGCGGCAGACCTTCGACGACTTTTTTCTCGCTCTGCCAATGCATGCCGAAATCGCGCAGCTGCTGCTCGGCCCGCTCGGCCAGTTGCCGATGCTCAGGCGAGGCGAAGAACTCGCGCACCGAGTTGGCCTGCTTCTCCGGCAATGCCTGGCGCATGTCCAGCCAGTCAGCGTTCATCACCGCTTCCAGCGAACCGAAGCGGTCGGCAAGTTTCTGCGCACCACCGGGGCCGACGAAGGGAATGTGCAGTTTGTCGAGCAGGCCGCCCAAGGTGGTACTGGCGGCGAATTCGGCGCCCAACTCGCCTTGATCCTGAATCTGCAAACCATGGCCGAGCAATTCGCTGATGACCTGCTGGTTGTGCGCATCCTCAAAGAAACTGTGAATCTCGTGCGCCACTTCCAGGCCGACATCCGGCAGGTAGGTCAGCACATGCGGCAAGGCCTGTTGCACGCGCTCCAGCGAACCCAGCGAACGCGCCAGCACCTTGGCCGTCTCTTCGCCGACATCGGGAATGCCGAGGGCGTAGATGAAACGTGCCAGGCTCGGTTGCTTGCTGTCTTCAATGGCTTTGAGCAGCTTGTTGCTCGATACCTCGGCGAAGCCTTCCAGATCGACGATGTCGTCGAATTTCAGCGCATACAAATCAGCCGGCGAACTGACCAGGCCTTCGTCGACCAGTTGCTCGACGCTCTTGTCGCCCAAGCCTTCAATGTCCATGGCTCGACGCGAGACGAAGTGAATGATCGCCTGCTTCAATTGCGCACCACAGGCCAGTCGGCCGACGCAGCGATACACTGCACCTTCGCTGAAGGTTTCCTTGCCCTTGCTGCGCTTGACCAGTTGCGTGCGTTCGACGTGCGAGCCGCACACCGGGCAGCTTTCAGGAATGGCCACCGGGCGCGCGTCATCGGGGCGACGCTCGGTAACTACCTGCACCACTTGCGGAATCACATCACCGGCGCGGCGGATGATCACCGTGTCGCCGATCATCAGGCCCAGACGCGCGACTTCGTCCATGTTGTGCAACGTGGCGTTGGCCACGGTGACGCCGGCGACTTTCACCGGTTTCAGACGCGCCACCGGAGTCACCGCACCGGTGCGGCCGACCTGGAATTCCACGTCGAGCAGCTCGGTAAGTTCTTCCATCGCCGGGAATTTGTGCGCGATCGCCCAGCGCGGCTCGCGGGCGCGGAAGCCCAGCTCACGCTGGTCGGCGATGCTGTTGACCTTGAACACCACGCCATCGATTTCATAGGCCAGCGAGTTACGGCGCTCGCCGATATCGCGGTAATACTCCAGGCACTCATCGACGCCCTTGGCCAGCTTCAGTTCGTGACTGATCGGCATGCCCCACTTCTGCAACTGCTTGAGGTTACCGATGTGGGTGTCGGCGATATCGTGAGACACCTGACCGATGCCATAGCAGCAGAATTCCAGCGGACGATTGGCGGTGATCTTCGAATCGAGCTGGCGCAGGCTGCCTGCTGCCGCGTTGCGCGGGTTGGCGAAGGTCTTGCCGCCGTTTTCCAGTTGCGAAGCATTGAGGCGCTCGAAACCGGCCTTGGACATGAACACTTCACCGCGCACTTCCAGCGTCGCCGGCCAGCCTTCGCCGTGCAGCTTCAGCGGAATATTGCGCACGGTGCGCACGTTGACGCTGATATCTTCGCCGGTGGTGCCATCGCCCCGGGTGGCGCCGCGCACCAGCAGACCATCCTGATACAGCAAGCTGACCGCCAGGCCATCGAGCTTCGGCTCGCAGCTGTATTCCACCGCCGCGCCGCCACCAAACAGATCGCCGGCCGGCACGTCGAGGCCTTCAGTGACGCGGCGATCGAACTCGCGCATGTCGGATTCTTCAAAGGCGTTGCCGAGGCTGAGCATCGGAATTTCGTGACGCACCTGAGTGAACGCGGTCAACGCCATGCTGCCGACGCGCTGGGTCGGCGAATCGCTGGTGATCAGTTCCGGGTTGGCCGCTTCCAGTGCCTTGAGCTCGTGAAACAAGCGATCGTACTCGGCATCGGGAATGCTCGGCTCGTCGAGAACGTGATAGCGATAGTTGTGCTGATCCAGCTCAGCGCGCAGCTCTAGAATGCGGGTTTTGGCGGCGGTCATGGGTGTTCTCTCATAAAGCAAAAGAGCAGCCGAGGCTGCTCCAGTTTTATTCCATCATCGGCGGCGGTGCCAGAAGATCGCAGCCTCGTTGCACTCGTCAGCTCCTACAGTATCGCGATCCTCTGTAGGAGCTGCCGAAGGCTGCGATCTTTTGATTTGGCCTTAGCGCTTCTGGGTCAGGGCGCGGCGTTCGAATTCGACGATGCGCTGACGGTAGTGCTCAATCGTCTGCGCAGTCAGTACGCTGCGCTGGTCGTCTTTCAGTTCGCCGTTCAGTTCCTGGGACAGCTTGCGGGCTGCCGCGACCATCACGTCGAAGGCCTGCTTCGGATGACGCGGGCCTGGCAGACCGAGGAAGAAGCTCACCGCCGGAGTGCTGAAGTGGTCGATGTCGTCCAGATCAAAGATGCCCGGCTTGACCGCGTTGGCCATGGAGAACAGCACTTCGCCGTTGCCGGCCATGCTTTCGTGGCGGTGGAAAATGTCCATCTCGCCGAAACGCAGGCCGCTTTCGAGAATGTTCTGCAGCAGCGCCGGGCCTTTGAAGCCGGCCGGGTCGCGGCAGATCACGCTGATCACCAGGACTTCTTCGGCTTGTGGCTGATCTTTTTCCGCCACGGCCGCTGCAGGCTTGCTGTCTTCGGCGAAATCGTCATCGCGGCTGCTGAAGCTCGGGCCGCCGTCCAGATCGAGGTCGAGGTTCAAGTCGCCCTGCGCCGGGCCGTTGCTGCCGCGTTTGCCACGTTTCGAACCGGATTCACGCGGCTCGCGGGCTTCGCGGTTGGGCATGCTCACCGACGGCAGATCGTGCTCGTCCAGTTGCGGCTCTTTGTGTGTATCCAGGACGCGGGCCGGGCCCAACAGCTCGGCGCTGGTGTCCTCGTCCGGCAGATTGGACAGGCTCCGGTCGAGACGGAATTTCAGCTTTCCCTTGCCGCCGCGCATACGGCGCCAGCCATCGAAAAGAATACCGGCTATCACAATGATGCCGATGACGATCAGCCACTCGCGCAGACCGATTTCCATGTAATCCCGTGCCTCTATAAAAAATGCTGAAAAATAAGGGGTTTACACTGCGTAAACCGCTTTAAAACGTGGCGCCAACTCTATGTTCTGACAGGCGTTTTGCCCACGTATACGAAAAATTGACATTAAACTAGCACGACCAAAGACAACTTTACACCGTCTGTCTCATTTGGCTTGCGCGAATATGTCGATTGGCCATTCAGCCGGTGTCAGTAAAAAGTCCTACAGACCTCCAAAACTATTCCGACACCACACCGACTCAGGCATCCACCATCGCCATCGCCTCCTCGACATCCACCGCCACCAGTCGCGAACAGCCCGGTTCATGCATCGTCACACCCATCAACTGCTCGGCCATTTCCATGGCGATCTTGTTGTGGGTGATGTAAATGAACTGCACGGTCTGCGACATCTCTTTGACCAGGCGTGCGTAGCGTCCAACGTTAGCGTCATCCAGTGGCGCGTCAACCTCATCGAGCATGCAGAACGGCGCCGGATTCAACTTGAAGATGGCAAAAACCAGGGCCAGTGCAGTCAGGGCTTTTTCGCCGCCGGAGAGCAAATGGATGGTGCTGTTCTTCTTCCCGGGCGGCTGCGCCATGATCGTCACCCCTGTATCGAGTAGATCTTCGCCCGTCAGTTCCAAATACGCGCGCCCGCCACCGAAAACTTTCGGGAAAAGTGCCTGCAAACCACCGTTGATCTGATCAAAGGTATCTTTGAAACGGTTGCGGGTTTCTTTATCGATTTTGCGGATGACGTTTTCCAGGGTCTCCAGCGCCTCGACCAGATCGGCGTCCTGCGCATCCAGATAACGTTTACGCTCCGATTGTTGCGTGTATTCATCGATGGCCGCGAGGTTGATCGCACCCAGGCGCTGAATCCGCGCGTTGATGCGTTCGAGTTCTTCTTCGGCTTCGCGTTCACTGGCTTGTGCGGTCAATGTGGCGAGCACGCCGTTGAGATCGTAGCCATCTTCGAGCAATTGATCCTGCAAAGCCTTGCGCCGTACGGTCAGCGCCTGCCATTCCATGCGTTGCTGTTCGAGCTGGCCGCGAATCAACTGCGATTGCTGCTCGGCCTGGGTGCGGCGTTTTTCCGCGTCGCGCAATTCACGATCGGCGTCTTCCAGGGCGATCTGCGCGGTCTTGAGCTCTTCATCGACGGTCATGCGCTTGTCGAGCAACTCTTCGAGTTTCAGACGCAGCTCTTCCAGCGGCGCCTCGCCCTCCTCCAGATTCAGACTCAACTGTTCGCGCTTTTCAGTCAGGCGCTCGGCCTGCATTTCCAGACGTTCCAGCGCCTGGCGCGTGGAGTCGTGCTGGGCGCGCAACGAGCCGAGACGCACGGCCAGTTGATGGGCGTGATCCTTGTGCTGCCGCGCTTCCTGACGCACGCGATCAAGGCGCTCGCGCAGGCTGTCGCGCTGGGCCAGCAGCAACTCGCGCTGCTCGGTGTCGAGCGCCATGGAATCCAGCGCTTCCTGCAAATTCATGCGCGCTTCGCCGACCTGCTCGTGCTCAAGCTCGCGCTGTTCGGCGAGCTCGACCAGTTCTTCATCGAGACGGGTGCGGCGCAAAGTCAGTTGCTCGGCCTTGGCCTTGCCGGCGGACAACTGCGCTTTCAGCTCACCTTGCTGGCGCGCTTCGTCTTGCAGCAAGCGGCGCAGGTGTTCGCGGCCGTTTTCCTGCTGGCGCTGTTGCGCGCGCAGGGTTTGCAGGCGGGTTTCCATGGCCTCGACCGTGGCTTCGCGCTCTTCACGCTCCAGTTGCAGGTCTTCGATTTCCTGGCCACGGGCGAGCATGCCGCTTTCCGCTTCGCTGGCGCGACGTACACGCAAGAAGTGCCGACCGACCCAATAGCCGTCGCGGCTGATCAGACTTTGCCCAGAGCTCAACTGGCCGCGCAAGGCCAGCGCCTGTTCAAGGCTGTCGACCGGTTTGACCTGACCAAGCCACGGCGACAGATCGATCTGCGCCTCGACTTTGTCCAGCAGACTGCCGGCCACCCGCACGCCATCGCTGGCCGGGCTGAGCAGGCGCAAATCGCCTTGGGTGAAACCGGACAGATCGAAGCCGCTGAAATCGTCGACCAGCACCGCTTGCAGATCGGCGCCAAGCACGGTTTCCACCGCCAGCTCCCAACCGGCCTCGACCTTCAGGCCTTCGGCCAGACGCGGACGCTCGGCGAGGTTGTGTTCCTTTAACCATTCAGCGGTGCCGGTGCCCGGATCGAGCGCGGCTTGCTGCAAGGCTTCCAGCGACGCCAAACGACCGTTGAGCCGCTGCAGATCGCCCTGCGCCTGCTGCTGCGCAGTCAACGCCTGCTGTAATTCCTGACGCAGTTGTTCGAGCTTTTCGACCTGTGCTTCCTCGCTGGTCTGTAAATCTTCGAGGGTCGCTTCGGACTCGGCGAGCTGCTCGTTGAGCGCCATGATCGCCGCGTCTTCCGGGTCGGCGGACAGCAACGCACGCTCTTCAGCGAGGCGCTTCTGTCGGTCAGCCAGACGCTCCATGCTGCTTTCCAGCTGCTGGATCCGCGACTGCTGCACTTCAGCCTGACGGCGCGGTTCGGCAGCGGTCAGGTTGAAAGCATCCCACTGCTCCTGCCAGCCGTGCATGGTGGTTTCGGCTTCTTCGAGGGCCGCAGCGGCTTCCTCGGCGGCGGCACTGGTGACTTCCTGCTCGGGGGTGAGCATGTCCAGTTCTTCGCCGAGGGTCAGCAGCAACGTGCGGTCGTGGCCCAGGTGCGACTCGGTTTCCAGACGCGCGCGCTCGGCTTCTTTCAGATCGTCCTGCAACTGGCGCAACCGCTGCTGGCCATGCTGAATGCTCTGCTCGACCCGGGCGATGTCGCCGCCGACCGAATAGAAGCGGCCCTGCACCAGATTGAAGCGCTCGGACAGGTCGTGGTGACCGTCGCGCAGGCGTTCGATGGCCGCATCAGCATTACGCTGTTCAGCGACCAGCGCTTCGAA
Organism: Pseudomonas sp. Marseille-Q5117; assembly: GCF_946901175.1. Classification (NCBI taxonomy): domain Bacteria; kingdom Pseudomonadati; phylum Pseudomonadota; class Gammaproteobacteria; order Pseudomonadales; family Pseudomonadaceae; genus Pseudomonas; species Pseudomonas sp. Marseille-Q5117. The sequence goes on from NZ_CAMPPP010000006.1 coordinate 89,243, forward strand.
ACTGACTTCCTGATTGCCGATGATCGACTCGCGCTGGCCGACCTGCTCGTTGAGATCCTGCCAGCGCAGGGCCGAAAGTTGCGCCTTGAGCTGACGCTCTTCGGCCTTGAGTTCCTGATACTTTTTCGCCGCCTCGGCCTGACGGTGCAGACGTTCGAGCTGGCGCTCCAGCTCGTCGCGCAGGTCGGTCAGACGGGCGAGGTTCTCGTGGGTACGGCGGATGCGGTTTTCAGTCTCACGGCGACGCTCCTTGTACTTGGAGATGCCCGCCGCTTCTTCGATGAAATTGCGCAGGTCTTCGGGCTTGGATTCGATCAGCTTGGAGATCATCCCCTGTTCGATGATCGAGTAGCTGCGCGGGCCGAGGCCGGTGCCGAGGAAGATATCGGTGATGTCGCGCCGACGGCATTTGGTGCCGTTGAGGTAATAAGTGGTCTGGCTGTCGCGGGTAACTTTGCGGCGGATGGAAATCTCCGCGTAGGCGGCGTATTCGCCGAGCAGCGTGCCGTCGGAGTTGTCGAACACCAGTTCGATGCTCGCCTGGCTCACCGGTTTGCGGCTGGTCGAGCCGTTGAAGATGACATCGGTCATCGACTCGCCACGCAGGTTCTTCGCCGAACTTTCGCCCATCACCCAGCGCACGGCGTCGATGATGTTCGACTTGCCGCAACCGTTCGGCCCGACGACCGCCGCCATGTTACTGGGGAAGTTCACCGTGGTCGGGTCGACGAAGGATTTGAACCCCGCCAGTTTGATGCACTTCAGCCGCACGCTCAGGCAACCGTCAGCGCAGACACCACCAGATCGCAGCTGCGCTGGGCATACGCCGTGAGCACGATGCGGATCTGCGGCAAATCGCGGGCGAGGACGGCGGCGAGCAAGCGTTCGAACAGTTCGAGGAATTCGCTCATTTCCGCCTTGCGCTGTTCGAGGGCGAGGAAATACGCGCGGCTCATCGCCGGCTGGAGGTTCTCGACGGTTTCTTGCAGGTACGGATTGTTGGCAAACGGATAGGCGGCGCGCATCACCGCGAAGCTGTCATCGACGAAGCTGCGGATATCGCCGCGCTCGTAACTGGCGGTCAGGCGCTGCTGGATCTGCACGAACGGCGCCATGTCCGACTGCACTTGCCAGCCATTGGCCACCGAATTGCCGAGCAGGATGTACAGCTCGCTCATCAGCGTGCACAGGCTCTGCACCTTGTGCGGCGTCAGCTCGGTAACGTGGGCGCCACGACGCGGCAGGATCGCGATCAGGTGACGGCGCTCGAGGATCAGCAAGGCTTCGCGGACCGAACCGCGGCTGACGTTGAGCGCCAGCGTGACCTTCTGTTCCTGGATGCGCTCTCCCGGCTTCATTTCGCCACGAATGATGCGTTCGGCGAGGTGGTGAGCGATTTGCTCGGCGAGGCTGTCCGGCGCCTTGAACGTCATGGTTGTCCTTCAAACTCTATCGATCTGCACAAGCGGCGCAGTGTAGCGCAAATGCGCGGTCATGGCGGAGTGCCCACTCAGCGGTTTTTGGCACGAATCCCGCAAAAAAGCGCAGTGACCGATGAAGGTCAATACTGAATAGACACGCTGTTGATCGACGAAACGGATTTTCCTGACCTTTAAGTCAGAAAACCATTGACCGAAAAGTCAGACCTGCTAAATTCGGTTCACGTCGGTTAACAACAATAATGAGTCTGCGAGGCCTTCCGTGATCCAGTTTTTACTTAACCAGGAACTCCGTAGCGAGCACGCCCTGGACCCGAATCTGACTGTGCTCAATTACCTGCGCGAACACGTAGGCAAGCCCGGCACCAAAGAAGGTTGCGCCAGTGGCGACTGCGGCGCCTGCACCGTGGTGGTTGGCGAGTTGCAGACCGATGACAGCGGGCGTGAGCAAATTCACTATCGCAGCCTCAATTCGTGCCTGACTTTCGTCTCGTCCTTGCACGGCAAGCAACTGATCAGCGTTGAAGACCTCAAGCACAAGGGCGAACTGCACAGCGTGCAGAAAGCCATGGTCGAGTGCCACGGTTCGCAGTGCGGCTTCTGCACCCCCGGTTTCGTAATGTCGTTGTTCGCCCTGCAAAAGAACAGCGACGCGCCGGATCAGGCCAAGGCTCACGAAGCGCTGGCCGGCAACCTCTGCCGCTGCACCGGCTACCGCCCTATTCTCGCCGCTGCCGAACAATCCTGCTGCGCCAAGCCAGCGGATCAGTTCGACGCCCGTGAAGCCGAAACCATTGCCCGCCTCAAGGCCATCGCGCCGACCGATATCGGCGAACTCAACAGCGGCGACAAGCGCTGCCTGGTGCCGCTGACCGTCGCTGACCTGGCCGATCTCTACGACGCTTATCCACAAGCGCGGCTGCTCGCCGGCGGCACCGATCTGGCGCTGGAAGTCACCCAGTTCCACCGCACTCTGCCGGTGATGATCTATGTCGGTAACGTCGCCGAAATGAAGCGCATCGAAACCTTCGATGACCGCATCGAAATCGGCGCCGCCACCGCCCTCTCCGACTGTTACGAAGCGTTGAATGCCGAATATCCGGACTTCGGCGAATTGCTGCACCGCTTCGCCTCGTTGCAGATCCGCAATCAAGGCACCCTCGGCGGCAACATCGGCAACGCCTCGCCGATCGGTGACTCGCCACCGCTGCTGATCGCCCTCGGCGCGCAGATCGTGCTGTGCAAAGGCGAAACCCGCCGCACCTTGAACCTGGAAGATTACTTCATCGACTACCGCGTCACCGCGCGCCAGGAAAGCGAATTCATCGAAAAAATCATCGTCCCGCGCGCCAGCGCCGAGCAGTTGTTCCGTGCCTATAAAGTGTCGAAGCGCTTGGATGACGACATCTCCGCCGTCTGCGCTGCCTTCAATCTGCGCGTGGAAAATGGCGTGATCAGCGACGCACGCGTGGCCTTCGGCGGCATGGCGGCGATTCCGAAACGCGCTGCGCACTGCGAAGCCGTGCTGCAAGGTGCACCGTTCAACAACGCGGTGATCGAACGCGCCTGCGCCGCGCTGGCCGAAGACTTCACGCCGCTCTCGGACTTCCGCGCCAGCAAGGAATATCGCCTGCTCAGCGCGCAGAACCTGCTGCGCAAATACTTCATCGAACTGCAAACACCGCACATCGAGACTCGGGTGACCGCTTATGTCTAATCATCACGCCGTAGAGAAGACCCAGGCTGAATTGGCCGAATTGTTCGCCAAGGATCTGACCACCGGTGTCGGCCGCAGCGTCAAGCACGACAGCGCCGCCAAGCATGTGTCCGGTGAAGCGCAGTACATCGATGATCGCCTGGAATTCCCCAACCAATTGCACCTGTATGCACGCCTGTCGGACCGCGCCCACGCGAAAATCCTCAGCATCGACACGTCGCCGTGCTACGCCTTCGAAGGCGTGCGCATTGTCATTACCCACGAAGACGTGCCGGGCCTGAAAGACATCGGCCCGCTGATGCCGGGCGACCCGCTGCTGGCCATCGATGACGTGCAGTTCGTCGGCCAGCCAGTGCTGGCGGTAGCGGCGAAAGACCTGGAAACCGCGCGCAAGGCAGCGATGGCGGCGATCATCGAATACGAAGATCTGGAACCGGTGCTCGACGTCGTCGAAGCCCTGCGCAAGCGCCATTTCGTGCTCGACAGCCACATCCATCAGCGCGGCGATTCGGCTTCGGCACTGGCCACGGCTGAACACCGCATTCAGGGCACGCTGCACATCGGCGGCCAGGAGCACTTCTATCTGGAGACACAAATCTCCTCGGTGATGCCTACTGAAGATGGCGGCATGATCGTCTACTGCTCGACGCAGAACCCGACCGAAGTGCAGAAACTGGTCGCCGAAGTGCTCGACGTGTCGATGAACAAGATCGTCGTCGACATGCGCCGCATGGGCGGTGGTTTTGGTGGCAAGGAAACCCAGGCCGCGAGCCCGGCGTGCCTGTGCGCGGTGGTCGCGCACCTCACCGGCCAGCCGACCAAGATGCGCCTGCCGCGGGTCGAAGACATGCTGATGACCGGCAAGCGCCACCCGTTCTACGTCGAGTACGACGTCGGCTTCGACAGCAGCGGCCGTCTGCACGGGATCAACATGGAGCTGGCCGGCAACTGCGGCTGCTCGCCGGACTTGTCCGCCTCGATCGTTGACCGCGCGATGTTCCACTCGGACAACTCTTACTATCTCGGCGATGCAACCATCAACGGTCACCGCTGCAAGACCAACACCGCCTCGAACACCGCTTACCGTGGCTTCGGTGGCCCGCAAGGCATGGTCGCCATCGAAGAAGTGATGGACGCGATTGCCCGGCACTTGAAGCTCGACCCGCTGGCGGTGCGCAAGGCCAACTACTACGGCAAGACCGAGCGCAACGTCACGCATTACTACCAGACCGTCGAGCACAACATGCTCGAAGAGATGACCGCCGAACTGGAAGAAAGCAGCCAGTACGCCGAGCGCCGCGAAGCGATCCGTCGCTACAACGCCAACAGCCCGATCCTGAAAAAAGGCCTGGCGCTGACCCCGGTGAAATTCGGCATTTCCTTCACCGCCAGTTTCCTCAATCAGGCCGGTGCGCTGATCCACATCTACACCGATGGCAGCATCCACCTGAACCACGGCGGCACGGAAATGGGTCAGGGCCTGAATACCAAAGTCGCCCAGGTCGTGGCGGAAGTGTTCCAGGTCGAAATCGATCGTGTGCAGATCACTGCGACCAACACCGACAAAGTGCCGAACACCTCTCCGACCGCTGCTTCCAGCGGCGCCGACCTGAACGGCAAAGCCGCGCAGAACGCAGCACAGACCATCAAGCAACGCCTGGTCGAATTCGCCGCGCGGCACTACAAAGTCAGCGAAGAAGACGTCGAATTCCGCAACGGCCACGTGCGGGTGCGCGAGCAGATTCTGACCTTCGAAGCGCTGATCCAACAGGCGTATTTCAATCAGGTCTCGCTGTCGAGCACTGGCTTCTACAAGACCCCGAAAATCTATTACGACCGCAGTCAGGCCCGTGGGCGTCCGTTCTATTACTTCGCTTTCGGCGCAGCCTGCTGCGAAGTGATCGTCGACACCCTGACCGGCGAGTACAAGATGCTGCGCACCGACATCCTGCACGACGTCGGCGCCTCGCTGAACCCGTCGATCGACATCGGTCAGGTCGAGGGCGGTTTCGTCCAGGGCATGGGCTGGCTGACCATGGAAGAGCTGGTCTGGAACAACAAAGGCAAGCTGATGACCAACGGCCCGGCCAGCTACAAGATCCCGGCGGTGGCGGACATGCCGCTGGATCTGCGGGTGAAACTGGTGGAAAACCGCAAGAACCCGGAAGACACAGTGTTCCATTCCAAAGCCGTCGGTGAACCGCCGTTCATGCTCGGCATCGCCGCGTGGTGCGCAATCAAGGACGCGGTTGCGAGCCTCGGGGATTATCAGCATCAGCCGAAGATCGATGCGCCGGCCACGCCGGAGCGGGTGTTGTGGGGCTGTGAGCAGATGCGCCAGCTCAAAGCGGTGAAAGCTGTCGAAGCTGAAACCGCGGTTGTTTGATGATCGTTCCCACGCTCTGCGTGGGAATGCAGCCCGCGACGCTCTGCGTCGCATCCTGAACAGCGGACGCGGAGCGTCCAGTGATGCATTCCCACGCAGAGCGTGGGAACGATCTGAGAGGTGTGTATGTACAACTGGATCGACGCCCTCGCCGACCTGCAGAATCAGGGCGAACCCTGTGTGCTGGTGACGATCATCGAAGAACTTGGCTCGACGCCACGCAATGCCGGCTCGAAAATGGTCGTCAGCGCCGACCGCCTGTTCGACACCATTGGTGGCGGGCATCTGGAATTCAAAGCCATGCAGATCGCCCGCGAGATGCTCGCCAGCGGCAAGCAGGACACCCATCTGGAGCGCTTCAGCCTCGGTGCCAGCCTCGGCCAGTGCTGCGGCGGCGCCACGGTGTTGCTGTTCGAACCGATGGGCCAGGTGCAGGCGCAGATTGCCGTGTTCGGTGCCGGGCACGTCGGTCGCGCCCTCGTGCCGCTGCTGGCCAGCCTGCCCTGCCGGGTGCGCTGGATCGATTCGCGCGAGGCCGAGTTCCCCGACCACATCCCCCACGGCGTGCGTAAAATCGTCAGCGAAGAGCCGGTGGATGAAGTCGATGACCTGCCCGCCGGCAGCTACTGCATCGTCATGACCCACAATCATCAGCTCGATCTGGAACTGACCGCGGCGATTCTCAAGCGCAACGATTTCACCTGGTTCGGCCTGATCGGCTCGAAAACCAAACGCGCCAAGTTCGAACACCGTCTGCGTGATCGTGGTTTCGACCCGAGCGTGGTGCAGCGCATGCGCTGCCCGATGGGCATCGGCGAAGTCAAAGGCAAATTGCCTGTGGAAATCGCCATTTCCATCGCCGGCGAAATCATCGCCACTTACAACGCCAATTTCGGCCAGCACAGCGCCCGCGCCGAACCGATTGCCCGATTGCTGCCCGCCTCGCGCCGCAGCCAGTCCGCCAAACTCAAAGCCTCAAACTGATTAGAGAACCCTCATGCCTCTGACTCGCAAAGCCTACCGCGCCGCCATTCTGCACAGCATTGCCGACCCTGCCGAAGTCGGCATCGAAGCCTCCTATGAATATTTCGAGGACGGCCTGCTGGTGGTCGACGACGGCAAGATCAGTGCCCTCGGCCACGCCAGCGAACTGCTGCCAACCCTGCCGGCAGATATCGAGATCAACCATTATCAGGATGCGCTGATCACACCGGGCTTTATCGACACACACATTCACCTGCCGCAGACCGGCATGGTCGGCTCCTACGGCGAGCAACTGCTCGACTGGCTGAACACCTACACCTTTCCCTGCGAAAGCCAGTTTGGTGATAAGGCTCACGCCGACGAAGTGGCCGATATTTTCATCAAGGAACTGCTGCGCAACGGCACCACCACGGCGCTGGTGTTCGGCAGCGTGCACCCGCAGTCAGTCAATTCGTTTTTCGAAGCGGCGGAAAAGCTAGATCTGCGCATGATCGCCGGCAAGGTGATGATGGACCGCAATGCCCCGGATTATCTGGTCGATACCGCCGAATCCAGCTACGTCGACAGCAAGGCGCTGATCGAGCGCTGGCACGGCAAGGGTCGCTTGCACTATGCGGTGACGCCGCGATTCGCCCCCACCAGCACCCCGGAACAACTGACCCTCGCCGGGCAATTGCTGACGGAATATCCGGATCTGTACATGCAGACCCACATCAGCGAAAACCTCAAGGAAATCGAGTGGGTCAAAGAGCTGTTCCCGGAGCGCAAGGGTTACCTCGACGTCTACGATCACTACCAGTTGCTTGGCGAACGCTCGGTATTCGCCCACGGCGTGCACCTGTGTGACGAAGAATGCGCGCGACTGGCGGAAACCGGCTCGGCGATCTCGTTCTGCCCGACCTCGAACCTGTTCCTCGGCAGCGGCCTGTTCAACCTGCCGATGGCGGAAAAGCACAAGCTCAATGTCGGCCTCGGCACCGACGTCGGCGGCGGTACCAGTTTCTCACTGCTGCAAACCCTCAACGAAGCCTACAAGGTCATGCAACTGCAGGGCGCGCGCCTGAGTCCGTTCAAATCGTTGTATCTGGCGACCCTCGGTGGTGCGCGGGCGCTGCGCCTGGAAGACAGGATCGGCAACCTGCAACCGGGCTCCGATGCCGACTTCCTGGTGCTGGATTACAACGCCACGCCGCTGCTGAGTTATCGCTTGAAGCAGTCGAATAACATTGCCGAGACGTTGTTTGTGTTGATGACCTTGGGCGATGACCGGACGGTGCAGCAGACTTACGCTGCGGGGACGCTGGTGCATCAGCGCTAACCTCTTCGCACTGATCGTTCCCACGCTCTGCGTGGGAATGCAGCCCGTGACGCTCCGCGTCACTGGACGCGGAGCGTCCCTAGAGACATTCCCACGCGGAGCGTGGGAACGATCATCCCCGGTGGTGTTTACCCCGGGGGATTTTTGTTGCCGGTCAGGTTGTCTTCGCGAGCAGGCTCGCTCCCACCTTTGAAATGCATTCCCCTGTGGGGGCGAGCCTGCTCGCGAAAGCCGCGACTCGGTTTCAGCTCAGAGTTTGGCGCTCGAGCGCCCCGGCTTCTTGGTCTGCAACAAATGCGAGAACACCGCATGCAGATCATCCGACGCGCCTTCCTCGTCGAGGTTGAGCTTGCTGTCGATGTGATCCATGTGATGCATCATCAGGTTCACCGCCAGTTCGCCGTCGCGCTTTTCGATGGCGTCGATCAACTGCGTGTGTTCGTCGTACGAACAATGCGAGCGGTTACCGCTTTCGTACTGGGCGATGATCAATGAAGTCTGCGACACCAGGCTGCGCTGGAAGCTGATCAACGGTGCGTTCATCGCCGCTTCCGCCAGTTTCAGGTGGAATTCGCCTGACAGACGAATACCGGCACCACGATCGCCACGGGAGAAGCTGTCGCGCTCGTCGTTGACCATCTGCCGCAGTTCGGCGATCTGCTCGGCAGTGGCATGTTGCACCGCCAGTTCAGTGATCGCCCGCTCGACCAGACGCCGTGCGAGAAACACCTGACGCGCCTCTTCAACGCTCGGGCTGGCCACCACGGCGCCACGGTTTGGCCGCAACAGCACCACGCCTTCATGGGCCAGACGCGACAGCGCGCGGCGAATGATGGTGCGGCTGACCCCGAAGATTTCCCCCAGCGCTTCTTCGCTCAACTTGGTACCGGGCGCCAGACGCTGTTCGAGGATGGCCTCGAAGATATGCGCGTAGACAATATCGTCCTGGGTTCCGCTGCGGCCGGCTTTGCCTGCTCGCGGTTGTTTCTTGAGGGGTTGCAACTGTTCGTTCATGGGCACTCGAATCGGGAAAACTGCGGCGAATAGACCGTGACTGTAATACGGCACAGTAGGTCGCTGGCAAGTATCGCGTAAAAAACAGCGCGATTGTACACAATGAATGGTGGCAACACGACTGTACGGCTGTTTGCGCCTGCGGCTGTATTGCAACGCTGGGTTACGTTTGAGTTTAGGCTTGATCGCAGAATCCGCTGCATGACCGCAATCCCTCGTGGGAGCGAGCCTGCTCGCGAAAGCCATTCCACATTCACTATGAATGTTGACTGACCTACCGCTTTCGCGAGCAGGCTCGCTCCCACAGAGGTTCTGTGTTGTGGCGGACATCTCCATTGCTATAAGGAACACCGCCGTCATGACCGACGCCACCCACGCCCGCCTGCGCCCTCTGGCCGACACTTCGCCTTCCGCCATCGTCGCCGGTTTCATCGCGATGATGACCGGTTACACCAGTTCGCTGGTGCTGATGTTCCAGGCCGGGCAAGCGGCCGGCCTGAGCAGCGGGCAGATTTCCTCGTGGATCTGGGCGATTTCGATCGGCATGGCAGTGTGTTCGATCGGCCTGTCGCTGCGCTATCGCACACCGATCACCATCGCCTGGTCGACCCCCGGCGCGGCGTTGCTGATCACCAGCCTGGGCGGCGTCAGTTACGGCGAGGCGATCGGCGCCTACATCACGTGCGCGGTGCTGGTGACGATCTGCGGCCTGACCGGCAGCTTCGAACGGCTGGTGAGAAAGATCCCGGCTTCTTTGGCGGCAGCTCTGCTGGCAGGGATTCTGTTCAAGATCGGCAGCGAAATCTTCGTCGCCGCGCAACACCGTACCGGGCTGGTGCTGGGGATGTTCTTCACCTATCTGCTGGTCAAGCGCCTGTCGCCACGCTATGCCGTGCTCGCGGCGCTGCTGATCGGCACTGCGCTGTCGGGCTTCATGGGGCTGCTGGATTTCAGCGGCTTTCACTTGGAAGTCGCCACCCCGGTCTGGACCACGCCGCACTTCTCTCTGGCCGCAACCATCAGTATCGGCATTCCGCTGTTCGTGGTGGCGATGACCTCGCAGAACATGCCCGGCATCGCCGTGCTGCGCGCCGATGGCTATAACGTCCCGGCCTCGCCACTGATCACCACCACCGGCATCGCCTCGCTGCTGTTGGCGCCGTTCGGCTCCCACGGCATCAACCTCGCAGCGATCAGCGCGGCGATCTGCACCGGCCCGCATGCCCATGAAGATCGCAACAAGCGCTACACCGCAGCGGTTTGGTGCGGGGTGTTCTACGGGATTGCCGGGGTCTTCGGCGCGACGTTGGCGGCATTGTTTGCGGCGTTGCCGAAAGAACTGGTGCTGTCGATTGCTGCGCTGGCGTTGTTCGGCTCGATCATCAATGGCTTGAGCATTGCCATGAGCGAGGTGAAGGAACGGGAAGCGGCGTTGATCACTTTCATGGTCACGGCGTCGGGGTTGACGCTGTTTTCCATTGGTTCGGCGTTTTGGGGGATTGTGGCGGGGGTTTTGACGCTGGTGATTTTGAATTGGCGCAGAGCTTAAGATCAAAAGCCCCTCACCCTAACCCTCTCCCAAAGGGAGAGGGGACTGACCCAGGTGCTCGGAAGATATACGCCGACGAGGGATACCAAGTCGAACTCACATCCCGAAAAGCCCACAAATCGGCCCCCTCTCCCTCGGGAGAGGGCTGGGGTGAGGGGCGAATCCACCACCAAACCCAAGCCGTACCACCCAAACACCAGACAAAAAAAACGGCGACCCTCAGGTCGCCGTTTTTTTCAGTATCACTTGGCCGCGTTGATCGGCTTTTCCGGATACCACACGTCCAGCAGCGGGCTGACTTCGTACTTGGTCAGCTCGGAGCGGTTTTTCAGCCAGGCTTCAACGGCAGCGCGCTGCTCTTCGTTGACCGAGCCACGCTTCTGCAGGCACACCAGACCGAAGTCGTCGCCGCCAACATAACCCAGACCGTTGGCTTCCATGGCTTCTTTGATGAATGCTTCGAGGAAAGCGTCAATGGCTTCTTCGGACAAGTCTTCTTTGAAGTCCAGGTTCAGTTCGAAACCCAGCTCTTGAAATTCATCAACGCACAGTTTTTTGCGCAGACGCTGGGAACGGTTAGTCGCCATTGGAACAATCCTCTTAAGTAATAACGGCCGGCACTTTACCAGTTTAAGCCGGCGATTGCCCGCCTCTCTGGCCACCACGGCCGACCGCCTGTAAAAAAATAAGCGATTGGCCGGTCGCGACACGGCACAAGCTGTTACAGCTTGGGGCATAATGCCGACACTTTCATGACCACTGAGGGCCTTTTCATCCATGTCCTCGTCTTTTTTCCCCTCTTTTGCAGGGTTTTATTGCATATGATCAAATCGTTGCGTCCACTGTTTCTCGCCGGCCTTCTTCTGCCTCTGGCCCTGCCTGTCTCCGCTGCCACCATCAACACTTCCCTCACCCCGAACGTCGAAAAAGCCCTCAAGGCCAGCAAGTTGCAGCCCACTGCGCTGTCGCTGGTGATGGTGCCGCTCGACGGTCCGGGCACGCCGACCGTGTTCAACGCCGACGTCTCGGTCAATCCGGCCTCGACAATGAAACTGGTCACCACTTACGCGGCGCTGGAAATGCTCGGCCCCAACCATCAGTGGAAAACCGAGTTCTACACCGACGGCGACCTGAACGGCGGCATTCTCAACGGCAATCTCTACCTCAAGGGTGGCGGTGACCCGAAGCTGAACATGGAGAAACTCTGGCTGTTGATGCGTGACTTGCGCGCCAACGGCGTGACCCAGATCACCGGCGATTTGATCCTCGACCGCAACTTCTTCGTGCAGCCGCAATTGCCGGAATTCAACGATGACGGCAACGACGACAACAAGCCGTTCCTGGTCAAACCCGACTCATTGCTGGTCAACCTCAAGGCCCTGCGCTTTGTTGCGCGCAATGACGGTGGCCGCGTACTGATTTCGGTTGAACCGCCGATTGCCAGCATCCGCATCGAAAACACCGTCAAAGCCCTGCCGTCCAAGCAATGCACCGGCGGCGTGCGCTACAACCCGGTGCCGCAGGCCGATGGCAGCGTGACCGTAACCGTCGGCGGCCAGTTGGGCGAAGGCTGCAGCTCGCAGACTTACCTGTCGCTGCTCGACCACGCGACCTACACCGCTGGCGCCGTGCGGGCGATCTGGAAGGAGCTGGGTGGCAGCATCCAGGGCAAGGATCGTCTGGCACCGACGCCGAGCGGCGCCAAACTGCTCGCCCGCGCGTACTCGCCGGATCTGGCCGAGATCATCCGCGACATCAACAAATACAGTAACAACACCATGGCCCAGCAGCTGTTCCTCAGTCTTGGCCAGCGTTTCCGCAACGATGCCGACGGTGACGACGCCCGGGCTGCGCAGCGCGTAGTGCGGCAGTGGCTGGCGAAGAAAGGCATCACCGCGCCGCATCTGGTGATGGAGAATGGCTCTGGTCTGTCGCGGGCCGAGCGGGTCAGTGCACGTGAGATGGCCAACATGCTGCAGGCCGCCTGGCACAGCCCGTACGCCGCCGAGTACATCAGCTCGCTGCCGATTGCCGGCACCGACGGCACCATGCGCAAACGTCTGAAAACCACGGCGATGCGCGGCGAAGCCCACGTCAAGACCGGCACCCTGAACACCGTGCGCGCGATCGCCGGTTTCAGCCGTGACGTGAATGGCAATACCTGGGCGGTGGTAGCGATCCTTAACGACAAGGCCCCGTTCGGCGCCTCGTCGGTACTCGATCAGGTGCTGCTGGATCTGTACAAACAGCCGAAACTGCCGCAGACCGCTTCGGTGCTCTAACGCAATCCAAGCCACATCACAAAACCCTGTGGGAGCTGGCTTGCCAGCGATAGCGGACTGTCAGTCACCGAATATGCTGACTGGAATGACCCTATCGCTGGCAAGCCAGCTCCCACAGGTTTGTGGTGTATCGAGCATCAGCGGCTCAGCTCATCTCCCGCTCAACCCGATCCCGGCCATTCTGCTTCGCTGCATAAACCCCTGAGTCGGCGCGCAGCAACAATGCATCTGCGCCCTCCCCCGGGCGCCAGCTGGCGATGCCGAAACTGGCGGTGACCAAGCCGACCACGTCCACCGGTGCGCTACGCAAACCTTCCCACAACTCCATCGCCAGCATGTAGGCGTGTTCGCCGTCGATATCCGGGCACAGCACCATGAACTCTTCACCGCCCAAACGGCAGAACACGTCGGTGCGGCGCAGGCGATGGCCGATCCGCTCGCAGACTGCTTGCAGCACGCGGTCGCCGACGGCGTGGCCGAACTGATCGTTGATGCGCTTGAAGTGGTCGATGTCGAGCATGATCACCGACAACTCGCCGCCGCCACGCTCGACCCGGGCCATTTCGGTGGTCAGGCGCTCCTGGAAATAGCGGCGGTTGTGAATGCCGGTCAGCGAGTCGGTGATCGACAACGCGCGCAATTCTTCTTCCACGCGCTTGAGATCGGAGATATCCGATATATAACCGTGCCACAGCACTCCGCCGCCCGGCAGCTCTTCCGGTGTCGCCTCGCCGCGCACCCAGCGCAGACCGCGCTCGGGCAGTTGCACGCGGTACTCCTCGCGCCAGGGGCTGAGATTTTCCGCCGATTCGCGGATCGAGCTGCGCACGCGAATCGCATCCTGCGGGTGGATACGACTGAAGATCGCCTCGGAGTCGAGCAGCAGCACATCCGGCTCCAGCTCGTAGATTTCGCGGATGCCATCGCTGGCGTAGATCACGCTGAAGCGTCCGTCGAATTCCATCTTGAATTGGTAGATGCCACCGGGAACATGGGCGCTGAGCTTCTTCAGCAATGTGTCGCGTGCTGCCAGCACCTCGTGCACGCGTTTGCGTTCGGTGATGTCGATGCAGATCGCCAGATGACCGACCCACAGGCCTTGTTCGTCAAGCACCGGGGTGGCGAGCATGTTCACCGGCAGGTGACTGCCATCGCTGCGCACCAGCGTCCATTCGCGTGCCTCGTGGCCGCCGACTTCGCCGCCCTCGACCAGCATCGCGTGGCAAGTCGGAATGCTTTTGCCGTAGCGCGCACTCAACTCGGCCGAACGCGCCGCCAGTTCCCGTGGCAAATGCAGGTTCTCCAGGGTCATGCGCCCAACGACTTCGGCGCTGCTGTAGCCGAGCATTTGCTCGGCGCCGGGGTTGAAGGTGTTGATCACCCCGCGCAGGTCGGTGGCAATGATCGCGACCTGAGTGGCGGCATTCAGCACGCCGCGCAACTGACCGTGGGTGCCGCGCAGTTCCTGCTCGCGCTCGTGCAATTCCTGGGTGCGCACCTCGACCAGGCGCACCGCGCGCTGGCGCTGGCTGACCAGCACGTAAAGCAAGGCGCTGAGCAGTGCGCTGAGCAAGCCGCCCAGAATGATCACGCTGCCCACCGACGAATGGTTGGCCTGCATGAAGGCGTAGCTTGGCAGGATATCGACCTGATAGTCGTGATCGGCCATGCGCAGCAAACGCGTCGCCGCCAGATCGCCGGGCACCGCCTCGTTGCTCGATTCGAACAGCGCCTCGTGCTGACCTTGGGTCGACAGGTCGAGAATGCGCACCGACAGGTAATCGTGCAGGGCATCGGGCAGTCCGTCGGCGAGCAACTGGCGCATGCTGATCACCGCCATCACATAGCCGAATGGCCGTGATTCTTCAGCGCGACTGACCGGCGCCAACAGCAACACCCCACGCGCGTACGACGGCTCAATCCCGACCAGATGCATAGGTTGCGACACCGCCATGCTGCCGATCTGGTCGGCGCGTTGCAGGGTTTCGCGGCGCAAGGGTTGGGCGAGCAAGTCGTAGCCCAGCGGTGGCGCCAGTCGGCTTTGGGTCTGCGTGTAGAGCACCGGCACGTATTCATCGCGCGGCGGCGCCAGTTGCAATTCGCCTTTGGCGTCCAGTTCGCGAATGGTGAACTCGCTCAGGCCTTCGTCACGCACCTGCTGTTCAAACGCGGCCCGTTCAGCACCGCTGACTCGCGGCGCGTAAGTGTAGGCTTGGGTGCGCAGCAATAAGGGTCGGGAGTACCCGTCGAATTCGGCGCGGGACACTGACTCGGAATTGGCGAAGAACCGCCGCAGACTATCGAGACGTTGCTCCTGGTCCTGAAAACGTTCGGCGATGCGGCTGTAGCGTTCGTTGGCCAGCAGTTGGAAACGCTGACGCGATTGTTGCTGAAACTGGTTGAAGGTGCCCCATGCGAGCAGCCCGGTGAGAATCCCGCCGGCAAGCAACACCAGCAAAGCGACCAGCCAGGCTGAGACGTCTTCACTGATGAAACCGAGGATTTTCGGGCGCACGGGGTGCAACGGCATAAGCACGACTCACTCCGCCAGATTTGCGGGAAAACCCCATTGGCGGTGTGTGAGTTATAGCTATTAGCCACTAATTTAGCCAGCACCGCTGGATCCACCGAGCCGTTAAAAATCAAGGCTCTGTGGATCCAACCAGTGAAAGCGTCAACGAGCCGTGATTTTCCAGGCGCGGTGGATCTTGGTATTGCGGGCGAAATCCGGATCAATGGTCTGCGCGCTGATTTCCTCGACCGCATAACGCTCGGCGAGGTTTTCCTCCAACTGGAACTTGCGGAAGTTGTTGGAGAAATACAGCACGCCACCCGGTGCCAGCCGCGCCATCGCCAAGTCGATCAACTGCACCTGATCGCGCTGCACATCGAAGATGCCTTCCATGCGCTTGGAGTTGGAGAACGTCGGCGGGTCGATGAAGATCAGGTCGTATTCGTCACGGCTGCTTTCCAGCCACGCCATCACATCGCCCTGCTCCAGACGGTTCTTGTCCGAGAAACCGTTCAACGACAGGTTGCGCCGCGCCCAGTCCAGATAGGTTTTCGACAGGTCGACGCTGGTGGTGCTGCGCGCGCCGCCCTTGGCCGCGTGCACGCTGGCGGTCGCGGTGTAGCAGAACAGATTGAGGAAGCGTTTGCCGGCCGCCTCTTTCTGAATGCGCATGCGCATCGGCCGGTGATCGAGGAACAGACCGGTGTCGAGGTAGTCGGTGAGGTTGACCAGCAACTTCACGCCACCCTCATTGACCTCGACGAACTTGCCCTGCGCCGCCTGACGCTCGTACTGCTTGGTGCCGCTCTGCCGCTCGCGGCGCTTGACCACCACGCGGTTCTTGTCGACGTTTAACGCCTGCGGAATGGCCGCCAGCGCATCGAACATGCGCGCCGAGGCTTTTTCCGGGTCGATGGATTTCGGCGCGGCGTATTCCTGAACGTGCACCCAGTCGTGGTACAGGTCGATGGCCATCGCGTATTCCGGCATGTCGGCATCATAGACGCGGTAGCAATCGATGCCTTCGCGCTTGACCCACTTGCCCATCGCCTTGAGATTTTTCTGCAAGCGATTGGCAAACATCTGCCCGCCTTCGCTCAGGCGCGGCTGCTCGATCACTGGCGCCGGGGCTGGCGTCGGCTTGATCGGGTTGCCGTTCTTGTTGAACTTGCGCTCTTGCGGCTCGTCCGGGGTCTGATCGTAAGCCGCTTGCTCGCGCTCGGCCTGACGCTGTTCCGGGGTGCGACGTTCGCCAGTGACGAACTGATCCGGCAGAACCTTGATCAGCAGCAGTTTGCACGGCAGCGCGCCGTTCCAGAACGAATACTGTTTGTGGCTGCGGATACCCATGCGCTTGCCCAGATCCGGGGCGCCGGTGAACACCGCCGCTTCCCAGTTCAGGCAGGCCTGACGCAGACGCTCGCCCAGATTCTGATAGAGATAGAGCAGGCTGGCTTCGTCACCGAGACGCTCGCCGTACGGCGGGTTGCAGATCACCAGGCCTTTCTGGTTCTGATCCGGGCGCGGCTCGAAGGTCGCCACTTCGCCCTGGTAGATCTTGATCCACTCGCTGAGGCCGGCGCGCTCAACGTTGTTGCGGCCCGGCTGAATCAATCGTGGATCGGCTTCGTAACCGCGAATCCACAGCGGCGGTTTGCCCAGACCGGCGGCGGCACGCTCGACGGCTTCTTCGTGGAGTTTTTTCCACAGTGCCGGCACGTGACCGAGCCACGCGGTAAAGCCCCACTGCTCGCGACGCAGGTTCGGCGCCATGTCGGCGGCAATCATCCCGGCTTCGACGAGGAACGTACCGACACCGCACATCGGGTCAGCCAGCGCGCCGCCTTCGGCAGCAATACGCGGCCAGCCGGAACGAATGAGGATTGCCGCCGCGAGGTTTTCCTTCAGCGGCGCCGCGCCCTGCTGCAAGCGATAGCCGCGCTGGTGCAGGCTGTGGCCGGAGAGGTCGAGGGACAGAATCGCTTCGCCGCGATCCAGACGCAGGTGAATGCGCAGGTCCGGGTTGAGTTTGTCGATGGATGGACGATCGCCCTGCGGCGTGCGCAGTTTGTCGACGATGGCGTCTTTGACTTTCAGCGCGCCGAAATGGGTGTTGTCGATGCCCGAGCCGTGGCCGCTGAATTCAACGGCCAGGGTGCCGTCGCTGAGCATGTGATCCTGCCAGTCGATGTCGAGCACGCCGTGGTAGAGGTCTTCGGCGTCCTTCATCGGGAAACGCTTGAGCACCAGCAACACACGGTTGGCCAGACGCGACCAGAGGCACAGGCGATAGGCGGTTTCCATGGTCGCCATGCCACGCACGGCGGAGGTGTGCTCGCGCGCTTCTTCAAGGCCAAGCCCGACGGCTTCCTCGATGAGCAGGCCTTCAAGGCCTTTGGGGCAAGTGAGGAAGAGTTCGAAACGATCGGACATGGTAATTCCAGAGCCTTTGGCTAGTGGGCCGGCAACGCATTGCCGACCCGGTTTTCAATCAGGCGCTTTTCTGAAAGAGCGCCCGCGTGGCACGAAGGTGTGCCGTTCCATCCCCGCTGCTCGGGTTAAAAGAGCTTAGATGCCGGGACAGATAAAAAAGTTGGTGCAACAAAAAGACTGAAAGCGACCCTTCGTCGAATATTACCCAAGCGCAAACGTGGGTCATTCTCACTAAAGGATTAACCCCCTGAGTCAGCGGGGCGCCGATCATACCGGGGTTTGCGCATTGAACGTTGAATAAATACGCGGTTACTTATCGCCATAGCATCCTTTACGTTACGTGCTTATGACAAAACGATCATTCCCTCTATGTGACTCATTGGTTAGAACTGAGCACAGGTTGACGTCGCAACGGCGTCAACACCTTGGCTCGCCACGCCGGCAGCGAGCCGCACGATGGCAGGTTTTTTCTGCCAGACCTCAATTGAGGTCAACGCGACACTACAGTCAACAAGTGAGGGAAACACCCTATGAGAAGACTTAAGCGTGATCCGTTGGAAAGAGCATTTTTGCGCGGATATCAATATGGCGTTGGTGGCAAATCCCGTGAGCTTTGCCCATTTACTCTACCGTCGGTACGTCAAGCCTGGATCAACGGCTGGCGAGAAGGACGCGGCGACAACTGGGACGGTATGACCGGCACTGCGGGAATCCACAGACTCAACGAACTTCACGCCGTCGGCTGACACAGGGCATTTATTCCGACACGACAATCTGAATTTGCAATGAATTAACCACGCACGTCCTTCCCGGACGGCGGGCTACGGCCCAGGGGCTCCTTCGAGGAGCCCTTTTTAATGCCTGCAAAAAGGGTTAACCGGTTCCACGTGGCGAGGGGATTTATCCCCGCTCGGCTGCGCAGAAGTCGCGAAGTCCGAACTTCAATTTACCCGGCATATCAATGTGCAAGGTTTGGGGCTGCTGGGCAGCCCAGCGGGGATAAATCCCCTCGCCACAAAGGCCCCCCAACGCCTCGGCAATCCTCAGCGCAACGCGGCGATGGCGTCTACCGATTCACGAATCAGCGCCGGGCCTTTGTAGATGAAGCCCGAATAGATCTGCACCAGGCTTGCACCGGCAGTGATCTTCTCCGCCGCGTGCTTGCCTTCGGTAATCCCGCCCGCAGCAATGATCGGCAAACGCCCGGCCAATTCGCCCGCCAGCACTTTCACGGTATGGGTGCTCTTCTCACGCACCGGCGCGCCGGACAGACCGCCCGCCTCGTCGCCGTGCTCCATGCCTTCGACGCCGACACGGCTCAAAGTCGTATTGGTGGCGATGACCGCGTCCATGCCGGTTTCGATCAATGCCTGGGCAACCTGCGCAGTCTCTTCGTCGGTCATGTCCGGCGCGATCTTGATCGCCAGCGGCACATGCTTGCCGTGACGCAGGGCCAGTTCGGCGCGACGGGTGGCCAGATCAGCGAGCAATTGCTTGAGCGAGTCACCGAACTGCAGGCTGCGCAGGCCCGGGGTGTTTGGCGAGCTGACGTTGACGGTGACGTAGCTGGCGTGGGCGTAAACCTTGTCCAGGCAGATCAGGTAATCGTCGACCGCACGCTCGACCGGGGTATCGAAGTTCTTGCCGATGTTGATGCCCAGCACGCCTTGGTATTTTGCCGCAGCGACCCGCGCCAGCAGGTTATCCACACCGAGGTTGTTGAAGCCCATACGGTTGATGATCGCCTCGGCTTCCGGCAGGCGGAAGATCCGTGGTTTCGGGTTACCCGGCTGCGGACGCGGGGTAACGGTGCCGATTTCGACAAAACCGAAACCCAGTTGCGCAAAGCCGTCGATGGCCGCGCCGTTCTTGTCCAGACCTGCCGCCAGCCCCACCGGGTTCGGGAATTCGAGCCCCATGACGGTCACCGGCATCTTCGCTGGCGCCTTGCACAGCAAGCCGTTGAGGCCCAAACGTCCACCCGCGCCGATCAGATCCAGCGACAGATCGTGGGAGGTTTCCGGGGAAAGTTTGAACAACAGCTGACGGGCCAGGGTGTACATGGGCGGCAATGACTCGGGCGGCGAAAAGAGGCGGCGATTATAGCCGGGCATCGTCCCCCGGCGCGAGGCGCCTGCGCGAATCAGGCGACTGGCATATGCCTTGCACCACCCCGCTCATCAGTCTGCCGACCAATGACGGCGCGCAGGCCAGGACAATGGCGTCGTCCCCGGGTTTTGCCTGCGCAGAATCCGGGACGACGTTTTTTTTGAGGTAGCGTATGAACGAAACGTCCTTGGGGCCTCTGGCCTGGGTCAATGGCAGCGATGCGCCGGAAAAGAGCGCGATCGATCTAGGCTTCATGGCGCTGAGCGACTGCGCCTCGGTGGTGGTCGCCGCCACCCAGGGCTTCGCCCAGCCCTACGGCCTGACCCTGAACCTCAAGCGTCAGGCGTCATGGGCCAACTTGCGCGACAAACTGGTCAGCGGCGAACTGGATGCCGCGCACAGCCTGTACGGGCTGATTTATGCGGTGCACCTGGGCATCGGCGGCGTCGCCCCGACCGACATGGCGGTGCTGATGGGCCTGAACCAGAATGGCCAGAGCCTGAACCTGTCCCATGGTTTGCAACAGGCTGGCGTGAACAGTCCTGAAGCGCTCGATCGGTATGTGCACCAAAGCCGCGCAAAACTGACCTTCGCCCAGACCTTCCCCACCGGCACCCATGCGATGTGGCTTTATTACTGGCTGGCGAGCCAGGGCATTCATCCGTTGCAAGACGTCGACAGCGTGGTCGTGCCGCCGCCGCAAATGGTCGCGCACCTGCAAGCCGGGCGCATCGACGGCTTTTGCGTCGGCGAACCGTGGGCGGCCAGCGCCGTGCAGCAGAATCTCGGTTTCACCCTGGCGACCAGCCAGAGCATCTGGCCCGACCACCCGGAAAAAGTCCTCGGCTGCACCCGCGAATTCGTCGAGCAATATCCCAACACCGCGCGGGCGCTGGTCATGGCCATTCTTGAGGCCAGCCGCTTCATCGAAGAAAGCCCGGAAAACCGCCGCAGCACCGCGCAATTGCTCAGCGCTGCGGAGTACCTCGACACCCCCGCCGCGTGCATCGAGCCGCGTTTCATGGGGGATTACGCCGACGGCCTCGGCAATCGCTGGCAGGATCCGCATGCGCTGCGTTTTCATGGCGATGGCGAGGTCAATCTGCCCTACCTTTCCGACGGCATGTGGTTCATGACCCAGTTCCGTCGCTGGGGTCTGTTGCGCGAGGATCCGGATTATCTGGCCGTCGCCCGCCAGGTTCAGCGTCTGGATCTGTACCGCGAGGCAGCGAGCGCTGTCGGTATTGCGGCTTCGCACGCCGACCTGCGCAGCAGCCAGTTGCTCGACGGCAAGGTCTGGGACGGCAGCGATCCGGCGGGCTATGCGCGCAGTTTCAAGCTGCACGCGTTGAACGACGATGCACCCCTTCTCGCCCGCCGCTGACAGGAGACCGCGAACATGTTGCGCATTCTGCTGATCAACGACACCGCAAAAAAAGTCGGACGCCTGAAAGCGGCGCTGACCGAGGCCGGCTTCGAAGTGATCGACGAGTCCGGCCTGACCATCGACCTCCCCGCGCGCGTCGAAACGGTGCGCCCGGACGTGATCCTGATCGATACCGAGTCACCGAGCCGCGATGTCATGGAGCAAGTGGTGCTGGTCAGCCGCGACCAGCCCCGGCCGATCGTGATGTTTACCGACGAACATGACCCGGGGGTGATGCGTCAGGCGATCAAGTCCGGGGTCAGTGCCTACATCGTCGAAGGCATTCACGCACAACGGTTGCAGCCGATTCTCGATGTGGCGATGGCGCGCTTTGAGAGTGACCAGGCCCTGCGCGCGCAGTTGCAGGCCCGTGACCAGCAACTGGCCGAGCGCAAGCGCATTGAACTGGCCAAGGGTTTATTGATGAAGATGAAGGATTGCAACGAGGAAGAGGCCTATACGCTGATGCGCCGCCAGGCTATGAGCCGCCAGCAGAAGCTGATTCAGGTGGCGGAGCAGATCATTGCCATGAGTGAGTTGCTGGGCTGAAATCTTCGCTGCAAATCAAGAGCCCCCTCACCCTAGCCCTCTCCCGGAGGGAGAGGGGACCGACCGCGTTGTCTTGCGCTGTCCGCCGACCTGAACGACCGAGTCGATTATGGATTCACTCGAAATCGTTCAGATCGGCAAATGACTCGGCCATCCCCCGCTCGGTTCCCTCTCCCTCTGGGAGAGGGCTAGGGTGAGGGGCTTTTGCTTTTCAGCTGTTGGCACAAATCTCGCTAAGTAAACCGCACAGGTAACCAACGGCGGTTGCCCCACCTACGACAAAGACGTCGCTCACCCCGTTCGCCCCTCGGCGAATCAGGTAGCGGCGTTTTTGCGTTTTGGCCCCACAGAGCGGGGCCGGTGGTGCGGCCGTGAGGCGCTCCACCTGCTGTGCATGACTCCTTTCGAGACTCTTTTCAGCCGAGGTGCGCGATGAATTCAAGCTTCTGGAAATCCGGCCATACCCCGACCCTGTTCGCGGCCTTCCTGTATTTCGACCTGAGCTTCATGGTCTGGTACCTGCTCGGCCCGCTGGCGGTGCAGATTGCCGCCGACCTGCACCTGACCACCCAGCAGCGCGGCCTCGTCGTCGCCACGCCGATTCTCGCCGGCGCGGTGTTGCGCTTCGCCATGGGCATGCTCGCTGATCGCTTGTCGCCGAAGACCGCCGGACTGATCGGCCAGGTCATCGTCATCTGCGCGCTGTTCGGCGCCTGGAAACTCGGCATCCACAGTTATGAACAGGCGCTGATCCTCGGCCTGTTCCTCGGCATGGCCGGCGCGTCGTTCGCCGTGGCGCTGCCGCTGGCCTCGCAGTGGTACCCGCCAGAGCACCAAGGCAAAGCCATGGGCATCGCCGGTGCGGGCAACTCCGGCACCGTGTTCGCCGCGCTGCTGGCGCCAGTGATTGCCGCCGCGTTCGGCTGGAGCAATGTCTTCGGTTTCGCCCTGATCCCGCTGGTTTTGACCTTGGTGCTGTTCGCCCTGTTGGCAAAAAATGCCCCGCAGCGGCCAAAACCGAAAGCCATGGCCGACTACTTCAAGGCCCTCGGTGATCGCGACAGCTGGTGGTTCATGTTTTTCTACAGCGTCACCTTCGGCGGCTTCATCGGCCTGGCCAGCGCCCTGCCCGGTTACTTCAACGATCAATACGGTCTGAGCCCGGTGACCGCCGGCTACTACACCGCTGCCTGCGTGTTCGGCGGCAGCCTGATGCGGCCGCTGGGTGGCGCGCTGGCCGATCGTTTCGGCGGCATCCGCACTTTGCTGGCGATGTACACCGTCGCTGCCATCTGCATCGCAGCGGTGGGCTTCAATCTGCCAAGTTCCTACGCCGCGCTGGCGCTTTTCGTCTGCACCATGCTCGGCTTGGGCGCCGGCAACGGTGCGGTTTTCCAACTGGTGCCGCAGCGCTTTCGTCTGGAGATCGGCGTGATGACCGGGCTGATCGGCATGGCCGGCGGTATCGGCGGCTTCGCCCTCGCGGCCGGTATGGGCGCGATCAAGCAAAGCACCGGCAGTTATCAACTGGCGCTGTGGTTGTTCGCCAGCCTTGGTGTGTTGGCTTGGTTTGGCCTGCACGGCGTCAAGCGTCGCTGGAGAACCACCTGGGGTTCGGCGGCGGTAACGGCGGCGCGGGTCTGAGGCCTCGATGGCCCTGCAACTGAGTTTCGCCGAAGCCAGTGCCACCGGCCCGCGCGCGGAGAATCAGGACGCCCTGCGTTCGGTGACACCGGCGCCGGCACTGGCGCTGAGCAAGGGCTTTCTATTCGCCATCGCCGACGGCGTCAGCCAGTGCGCCGATGGCGGCCTCGCCGCGCGTTCGACCTTGCAGGCGCTGGCAATGGACTACTACGCGACGCCGGAAACCTGGAGCGTGGCCCAGGCGCTGGATCGCCTGCTGCTCGCGCAAAATCGCTGGCTGCAGGCCAACGGCGGTGGACAACCGCTGCTGACCACGGTCAGCGCGCTGGTGATGCGCGGTCGACGCTTCACCCTCGCCCACGTCGGCGATTGCCGGGTCTATCGCTGGCACGCCGAGCGCTTGCAGCGCATCAGCGAGGATCACGTTTGGGAGCAACCGGGCATGCAACACGTGCTCAAGCGTGCGCTCGGGCTCGATCAACATCTGGTGCTGGATTTCCTCGACGGCGAACTGCGTGAGGGCGAAAGCTTCGTTCTGCTCAGCGACGGCGTCTGGTCGACCCTGGGCGATACCGCGATCGCGGCGATTCTGCGCGATCAAGCGGATCTGCCCAGCGCGGCGCAAACCTTGGTCAACGCCGCGCATCTGGCCGGCAGTCAGGACAACGCCAGTGCCCTGCTGGTGCGCGTCGATGCGCTGGGCGAAGCGAGCATCGGCGATGCGCTGGTGCAATTGCAGCAATGGCCACTGCCGCCAACGCTGAAACCCGGGCAAGCGTTTGAAGGCTGGCAGGTGCAAGGCATCATCGGCCAGAGCCAGCAATCATTGCTGTATCGCGTGCTCGATAGTCAGGGCCAGCCTTGGCTATTGAAGACCTTGCCGGCGCGGCTCGCCGACGACCCGCAGGCCGGGCAGGCGCTGCTGTCGGAAGAATGGTTCCTCAAGCGCGTGGCCGGCCGGCATTTTCCGCAAATCCATGCCTGCACTCAGCGTCAGCATTTGTACTACGTGATGCGCGAATACGCCGGGACGACGCTGGCCGACGTGTTTCAACACAACGGCCCGTTGCCTTTGGCGCAG
Organism: Pseudomonas sp. Marseille-Q5117; assembly: GCF_946901175.1. Classification (NCBI taxonomy): domain Bacteria; kingdom Pseudomonadati; phylum Pseudomonadota; class Gammaproteobacteria; order Pseudomonadales; family Pseudomonadaceae; genus Pseudomonas; species Pseudomonas sp. Marseille-Q5117. Next base: position 113,686 of record NZ_CAMPPP010000006.1, read on the forward strand.
TGGCAGGACATCGCCGAGCGGCTGTTGCGCGCGGTCGGGCTGCTGCATCGACGGCAGATTCTGCACCGCGACATCAAACCGGAAAACCTGCTGCTAGGTGACGACGGCGAGCTGCGCCTGCTGGATTTCGGCTTGGCTTATTGCTCGGGACTGTCGGAGGACGCGCCGTCGACCCTGCCGGGAACGCCTGGTTTCATCGCCCCGGAAGCGTTTCGCGGCGAACCACCGAGTGCGCAGCAGGATTTGTATTCAGTCGGTGTCACTCTCTATTACCTGCTCACCGGGCATTTTCCCTATGGCGAAATCGAAGCGTTTCAGCGGCCCCGATTCGGCGTGCCGGTGAGTGCCAGTCGCTATCGCCCGGACTTGCCGGAATGGCTGGCGCAAAGTCTGGAACGTGGCGTTGCCGCCGATCCGCAACAACGCTTTGAAACCGCCGAAGAGTGGCTGCTGGTGCTGGAACAGGGTGAGCGGCAAAGTTTGAGTGTGCGGCCCCGGCCTTTGTTGGAACGGGAGCCGTTGAAGGTCTGGCGGACCATGGCGTTGGTGGCGTTGCTGGGGAATGTGGTGCTGCTGGTTTTGTTGTTTCATGGCTGAACCGCGCCGCGCCATTCGCGAGCAAGCTCGCTCCCACAGGGCATTTGTGAACACCACAGCCCCCTGTGGGAGCGAGCTTGCTCGCGAAGGCGTCAGCCCAATCACCACAACTCTATGTGCCTGAACGCTCCACGAACGGGCAACCCGCTTCGATTCGGTGCAAAAAATCAACGCTATAACCGCGCCTAACCAATAAAACCGCGCTTCGCGTAGTTGGCACAACCACTGCATAACCCTTTTCACCATACATAAAGCCCAACCTTCAACGACGAAGGCTGCGCTTCCCGAGAGAACGGGACCAGGACAAAGGCGTCCTCGCTAGGCAACTAGCGGGACGCCTTTTTTTGTTTGCGCAAAATTTGTCGAGCAAGGCCCGACGGCCCACCAGAGGCCAGCCGCAGCTCCCGGAGAACCTGATGAAAAAACTCAAACTGGTGATGATCGGCAATGGCATGGCCGGGGTGCGTACCCTGGAAGAACTGCTCAAGCTGAGCGACGAGCTCTACGACATCACCGTCTTCGGCGCCGAACCGCACACCAACTACAACCGCATCCTGCTGTCGCCGGTGCTGGCCGGCGAGCAGACGTTCGAAGAGATCGTCCTCAACGACCTCGACTGGTACCTGGAAAACAACATCAAGTTGCTGCTCAACCGCAAAGTGGTGGAGATCGACCGGGTCAAACGCCGAGTGATTGCCGAGGACGGCACCGAAGCCGAGTACGATCGCCTGCTGATTGCCACCGGCTCGACCCCGTTCATCCTGCCAATCCCCGGCAACACTTTGCAGGGCGTGATCGGCTATCGCGACATCGCCGACACCCAGGCCATGATCGACACCGCCAGGACCCACAAGCACGCCGTGGTCATCGGCGGCGGCCTGCTCGGCCTCGAAGCGGCCAATGGCCTGATGCTGCGCGGCATGCACGTGACCGTGGTGCACCTCGGCGAATGGCTGCTCGAGCGGCAACTGGACAAGACCAGCGGCCAGCTTCTGCAATCGGCGCTGGAATCCCGTGGCCTGCATTTTCGCCTGTGCGAACAGACCCAAGCCTTGCACGATGCCGGCAATGGCCGGGTCGGTTCGGTGCAGTTCATGAACGGCGACATCATTCCTGCCGATCTGGTGGTGATGGCCGCCGGCATCCGCCCCAACACCGAACTGGCAGAAAAGGCCGGCATTCCGTGCAATCGCGGGATTCTGGTCAACGACACCCTGCAAACCTACGACCCGCGCATCTACGCAATCGGCGAATGCGCCAGCCATCGCGGCATTGCCTACGGCCTCGTTGCGCCGCTGTTCGAACAAGCCAAGGTCTGCGCCAATCACCTCGCGCAACTGGGTTTCGCTCGCTATCAGGGCTCGGTGACTTCGACCAAATTGAAAGTCACCGGCATCGACCTGTTCTCCGCCGGCGATTTCATGGGCGGCGAAGGCACCGAGACCATCACCCTCTCCGACCCGATCGGCGGCGTGTACAAAAAACTGGTGATCAAGGATGACGTGCTGGTCGGCGCCTGTCTGTACGGCGATACGGCAGATGGCGGTTGGTATTTCCGGCAGATTCGTGAGAATCACGCCATCGGCGAGATCCGCGATCACCTCATGTTCGGCGAAAACGCTTTAGGCGACGTAGGACATCAGGGCCAGGACAAAGCCATGGTCATGGCCGACAGCGCCGAAGTCTGCGGCTGCAACGGTGTGTGCAAGGGCACCATCGTCAAGGCGATTCAGGAACACGGCCTGTTCAGCGTCGATGAAGTGAAGAAACACACCAAGGCTGCCAGCTCCTGCGGTTCCTGCGCCGGCCTTGTTGAACAGATCCTGATCAATACGGTGGGTGGCGCGGCCGACGTCAAACCGAAAAGCGAAAAAGCCATCTGCGGTTGCAGCGATCTCAACCACGGGCAGATTCGTCAGGCGATCCGTCAGGAACACCTGCTGACCATCGCCGAGACCATGAGTTACCTGAACTGGCGCACGCCCAATGGCTGCGCGACCTGTCGCCCGGCGCTCAACTACTACCTGATTTCCACCTGGCCGGGCGAGGCCAAGGACGACCCGCAATCGCGTCTGATCAACGAACGCGCCCACGCCAACATCCAGAAGGACGGCACCTATTCGGTGGTGCCGCGCATGTGGGGCGGCGTGACCAACCCATCGGAACTGCGGCGGATCGCCGATGTGGCCGACAAGTACAACGTGCCGATGGTCAAGGTCACCGGCGGTCAGCGCATCGACTTGCTGGGGATCAAGAAACAGGATCTGCCCGGCGTCTGGAAAGACCTCGACATGCCGTCCGGCCACGCCTACGGCAAATCCATCCGCACCGTGAAAACCTGCGTCGGCAGCGAGTTCTGCCGCTTCGGCACGCAGAACTCGACGCAACTGGGCATCGAACTCGAGCACGACCTGTTCAACATGTGGTCGCCGCACAAAGTGAAGCTGGCAGTGTCCGGTTGCCCACGCAACTGCTCGGAAGCGGGCATCAAGGACGTAGGAATTATCGGCGTCGACTCCGGCTGGGAGATGTACATCGGTGGCAACGGCGGGATCAAGACCGAAGTCGCCGAGTTCTTCGTCAAGCTCAAGACTGCCGAAGAAGTCCGTGAATACAACGGCGCGTTCCTGCAGCTCTACCGCGAAGAAGCCTTCTACCTCGAGCGCACCGTGCACTACCTGCAACGGGTCGGCATGGAGCACATCAAGAAGAACGTGCTCGAAGACGCCGAGCGGCGCAAGGCCCTGAACGAGCGCCTGCAATTCTCCCTGTCGTTCGAACAGGACCCATGGAAAGAACGCCTGGCGCAGCCGCAACTGAAGAAAGAATTCGACGTGATCCCCGTGAAAAACCTGGAGGTGCCGGCATGAACTGGCTCGATATCTGTGCGCTGGAAGAGATCAACGCCCTCGGTTCGCGGATCATTGCCGGGCCGAAAGGAGACATCGCGATTTTTCGTACAAGCGACGACGAGGTTTTCGCCCTCGATGACCGCTGCCCGCACAAGGGAGGGCCGCTGTCGCAGGGCCTGATCTATGGCAAGCGCGTGGCCTGCCCGCTGCACAACTGGCAGATCGACCTGGAAACCGGCGAAGCTCAGGCGCCAGACATCGGCTGTGCCCATCACCATCCGGCGCGGGTCGAGAATGGCCGGGTGCAACTGGCCCTGCGGGACGCCATCTGATGAACCGCCAGACGACCGCCTCGACCTGCTGTTACTGCGGGGTCGGCTGCGGCGTACTGATCGAGCATGACGGCGAGCGCATCCTCGGCGTCAGCGGCGATCCGGCGCACCCGGCCAACTTCGGCAAACTGTGCAGCAAAGGCTCGACGCTGCACCTGACCGGCGACCTCGCCGCCCGCGCCTTGTACCCGGAACTGCGCTTGGGCAAAGGCCTGGCGCGCAGCCGTACTGACTGGGATACCGCCCTCGACCACGCGACCAACGTGTTTGCCGAAACCATCGCCGAACACGGCCCGGACAGCGTGGCGTTCTACATCTCCGGGCAGTTGCTCACCGAGGACTACTACGCCTTCAACAAACTGGCGCGGGCGCTGGTCGGCACCAACAACATCGACAGTAATTCGCGGCTGTGCATGTCCTCGGCGGTGGTCGGCTACAAACGCAGCCTCGGCGCCGACGCGCCGCCGTGCAGTTATGAGGATCTGGAGCTCAGCGACTGCGTGATGATCGTCGGCAGTAACATGGCCTACGCCCATCCGGTACTTTTCCGTCGACTTGAAGAAGCCAAATCCCGTCGCCCGCAGATGAAAGTCATCGTGATCGACCCACGTCGCACCGATACCTGCGATTTGGCCGACCTCCACTTGGCGATTCTTCCGGGCACCGATGTCGCCTTGTTCCATGGGATTTTGCATCTGCTGCTGTGGGAAGACTGGATCGATCGCGATTTCATCAAGGCGCACACCGAAGGCCTCGCCGAACTCAAGACGCTGGTGCGCGATTACACCCCGCAAATGGTTTCGCAGCTGTGCGGCATCAGCATCGAGCAACTGCAGCAATGCGCAGAATGGGTCGGCACTGCGCCGAGCTTCCTGTCGCTGTGGTGCATGGGCCTGAATCAGTCCAGCGCCGGCAGCGCAAAGAACAGCGCGCTGATCAATCTGCACCTGGCCACCGGGCAAATCGGCCGGCCCGGTGCAGGACCTTTCTCCCTGACGGGTCAGCCGAACGCCATGGGCGGGCGGGAAACCGGCAGTCTGTCCAATTTGCTGCCCGGTCACCGCGATGCCGCCAACCCGGAGCATCGCGCCGAGGTGGCGGCGTATTGGGGCGTGGAGAGCTTGCCCGAGGCGCCGGGCCTGAGCGCCATCGAACTGTTCGAAAACCTGCGCAGCGGCAAAATCAAAGCACTGTGGATTGCCTGTACCAATCCGGCGCAATCGATGCCTGATCAGAGCGCAGTCCGCGCAGCGCTTGAGGCCTGCCCTTTTGTGGTATTGCAGGAAGCTTTTCGCACCACCGAAACCGCTGCATTTGCCGACCTGCTGTTACCCGCCGCCAGTTGGGGCGAGAAAGAAGGTTCGGTGACCAACTCCGAGCGGCGCATTTCCCACGTGCGCAAAGCGGTTGTCGCACCGGGCGAAGCGCGGCCGGACTGGGCAATCACGGTGGATTTCGCACAGCGTCTGGAGAAACGTCTGCGTCCTCGGCAGCCAAGTCTGTTCGCTTTCGATCGACCTTCGCAGTTGTTTGATGAATTCAAAGCGCTGACCCGTGGGCGAGACCTGGATCTGTCCGGGATCAGTCATGCCTTGATCGACGAGATCGGTCCGCAGCAATGGCCCTTCCCTGCCGGCGCCCGCCAAGGCACGCCACGCTTGTACGGCGACGGCATTTTCCCTACAGCCAATGGTCGCGCGCAGTTCATTGCCGATCCGTACCGCGCCGCCAAGGAACAACGCGACGCGCGCTTTCCGCTGACTTTGATCACCGGTCGCCTGCGTGACCAGTGGCACGGCATGAGCCGCACCGGCACCGCCGCGCAATTGTTCGGCCACGTCAGCGAAGCCGTGCTGAGCCTGCACCCGGACGAGATGCGCCGGCATCGCTTGCAGCCCGGCGATCTGGTCAATCTGAAAAGCCGCCGTGGCGCGGTGATTGTTGCGGTCGGCAGCGACGACAGCGTGCGTCCGGGTCAGGCGTTCCTGCCGATGCACTGGGGCGATCGCTATCTCAAGGGCGGCGTCAACACGCTGACCTTGCCGGCGTTTGATCCGCTGTCCAAACAACCGGAGCTCAAGCACAGCGGCGTGCGTCTGGAGGCAGTCAATCTGCCTTGGCAACTGTTCGCCTTGATCGAGGGTGATGTTCAACGGCATTTCGAGACGCTACGACCGCTGTGCGAGGCGTTTTCCTACGTTAGCCTCAGCCTTGTCGGGCGTGAGCGGCCAGCGTTGCTGATACGCGCTGCACACGGCCAGGCGCCGGATCCACAGCTGCTGGGTGAGATCGACCAGTGTCTGTCACTGCTGGATGGCCCGGTTCTGGCCTATGACGATCCGCGTCGCGCCATTGGCAAGCGGGTGCGCATCGAAAACGGCCGTATCACTGCGATTCGCCTGGCCGGGGAAACCCTTGCGCAACACTGGTTGCAGAGCCTGTGGCTGGAGGGCCGCGCCGACCAACAACTGCGGCGCTGGCTGCTCGCGCCGATGAGCGCGCCGCCGGGCACTGTCGGAGCGATCGCCACCGACAAGACCTTGTGCAATTGCGAAAACGTCAGCCTCAACGCAGTCTGCGCCGGCATTCGCCAAGGCCTGGATCTGCAAGGCCTGAAAAAAACTCTCCGATGCGGTACGCAATGCGGCTCCTGCGTGCCGGAAATCAAGCGTCTGCTGGCTGCCGAAGCGCGGCCGGTCGCGGTCATTTAACGAGGACAACACCATGAATGCGAAAGTCTGGCTGGTGGGCGCAGGCCCTGGCGATCCGGAGTTGCTGACGCTCAAAGCGGTGCGCGCATTGCGCGAGGCCGATGTGGTGATGATCGATGATCTGGTCAACGACGCGGTGCTGGAGCACTGCCCGGCTGCGCGGGTGATCCCGGTGGGCAAACGCGGCGGCTGCCGTTCGACCCCGCAGGCGTTTATCCATCGGCTGATGCTGCGTTATGCCCGCCAGGGCAAATGCGTGGTGCGCCTGAAGGGCGGCGATCCGTGCATTTTCGGCCGCGGTGGCGAAGAAGCGCAGTGGTTGCGCGAGCGCGGGGTTGAAGTGGAATTGGTCAATGGCATCACCGCTGGGCTGGCCGGGGCGACGCAGTGCGATATTCCGCTGACGCTGCGTGGCGTGGCGCGCGGGGTGACGCTGGTGACTGCGCACACGCAGGATGACAGCCAGTTGAACTGGCAGGCGTTGGCGCAAGGCGGGACGACGCTCGTGGTTTACATGGGCGTGGCCAAGCTGGGCGAGATTCGTGATCAGCTGCTGGCCGGAGGGATGGCGGCGCATACGCCAGTGGCGATGATCGAAAACGCCTCTTTGGCGCATCAGCGTGAATGTCGCAGTGATTTGACTGCGATGGCTGAGGATGCCTCGGCGTTTGAATTGAAGAGCCCGGCGATTCTGGTGATTGGTGCGGTGGCGGCCGTTGCTCAAGAACAAAAGATCGCAGCTTTCGGTAGCTCCGGGTCGGCGTACAACGCGCAGGCGCTTTAAGCGGCGAAGCCAAATCGCAGACAAAGAAAAGCCCGGCCTGAGCCGGGCTTTTCCATCAGCGGCAGCTAATTACTTAGCTTGAGCTTCAACCTGCGCTTCTACGCGACGGTTTACAGCGCGGCCAGCGTCAGTTTTGTTGTCAGCAACTGGGCGGGATTCGCCGTAGCCAACAGACTGAACGCGGGACGATTCAACACCGTACTGGTTGGTCAGAACTTGCTTAACGGCGTTTGCACGACGCTCGGACAGTTTCTGGTTGTAAGCGTCAGGACCGACGGAGTCAGTGTGACCTTCAACAGTAGTGGTGGTGGATGGGTACTGCTTCATGAAGTCAGCCAGGTTCTTGATGTCGCCGTAGCTGTTTGGCTTGACTACCGACTTGTCGAAGTCGAATTTCACGTCCAGCTCAACACGAACAACTTCAGCAACTGCTGGGCAGCCATCAGCGTCAACGGTTACGTTGGCTGGGGTGTCCGGGCACTTGTCAACGTTGTCGCAAACGCCATCGTTGTCGCTGTCGGAGCAGACTTCAGCAGGTGCTGGAACTGGAGCAGCAGCTGGCTTGGAGCCGCCACCGAAGTTCACACCGATACCGACGCTAGGAGCCCACTCGGTGTCGCCCTGGTCGATGTTGTACTGAGCTTCAACGCCGGCACGGGCGTAGAAGTTCTCGGTGAAGTACAGCTTGGCACCGCCGCCAACGTTGGCGAAGGTGGAACGGTTACGACCGTTCGAACCGTTCTGGTCGATGCTCTGGTCAGAGAAACCGGCCGAAACGTATGGACGAATCATGTCGCCTGGGTTGTTGAAGTGGTACAGAGCGTCCAGAGCGGTGTTAGCGCCTTTGACGTTCTTGCCATCGTCGGCACGTACGTTGTGCACTTCGTCGTAGCCCAGACGCAGTTCAACGTCGTCGGTCAGGAAGTAACCGATCGAACCGCCGAACAGGTTGCCGTTGTTCTTGAAGTTACGAGCGCTGTCGAATTGTTCTTTCTTAGCGAAGCCTTCGATTTCAACTGCGCCTTGGCCTTGTGCCAGAGCGCCGAACGAAGTGGCGGCAATCAGAGAACCAATGGCCAAGCCCAAGGTGTTTTTCAGTTTCATCCGTTAAATCCCCATCTGGTGATTGTGAAGCAGTCCCGCAAACCGGGGGACAACTCGGCGGCAAGTCTATCAGAACTTGCCTACACGTAAGAGATATTTGCGCTGAACTAAGTTTCAGCAATGCCTGCAAATTTCTCACGCAATTTATCTAGAGCGCGTTTGTAACGCATTTTTGTCGCACTCAAACCCATGTGCATGATGTCTGCGATCTCCTGAAACTCCAGCTCTGCGACAAATCGTAGCACCAGAATTTCGCGGTCAATCGGATTCACATACACCAGCCAGCGATCAAGCCCACCCTTCTCCTCCGGCTTCGGCGCCTTTTCTTCAGACGCTTCTTCAAGAGGGTCCAGACTGAGAGCGTCCATCAAGCGACGCTTACGCCGTTCCTTCCGATACTGCGTGATGCATTCGTTGTAAGTGATGCTGTAAAGCCAGGTTTTGAACTTCGATTTCCCCTCGAAGTTCTTCAGGCCGTACAGCACCTTCAGCATCACTTCCTGACAGACATCGTCTGCGTCGCGATCGTTCCCAAGATATCTCGCGCAGACGTTAAATAATGTTCGCTGGTAACGCCGCATCAACTCTTCGTAGGCGCGCGTTACGTGAAACAGCTCGGTATGCGAGCGCGCGACCAACTCCTCATCAGAGAGCTCGCGGGGGTCGTAGCGCGTGGATAGCGGTTGGGCTTTATTCAAAACAAGTCGTGCCGACAGTCAGGTCAATGTCCGCCACAACCAGCCTCGGCTGGCATTTTGCGGCGGCATACATTAGCAGGGTTTGCCGGTTTAGCGGCTACTCACATGCTGTTCCAGCAGGATCCGATTGGAGAGAGAGACTAGCTCACCCTCATCGGTCAGCAATGTGGTTTTAACCGTGCCGATCTCTTCGATCTGGCCTTCGACCTCGCCAACACGCACTTGTTGCCCAACCTCATACAGCTCACGCACATAGATTCCCGCAAGAATCTGACCGGCGATTTCCCGGCTTCCCAAACCCATGGCCAGCGCAACTGCCAGACCAACGGTAATCAAAACGATGACAATTACATGGTTCAGCAGGTCGGTCTTGACCTCGAGCTGGCTGATCGCAACCGAGATGCTGATGATGATCACCAGCCCCTGCGCGATCCGTCCCAACCCGGAAGCGTAGTCCAGCCCTACGCCTTCTGCTGCGCCGCGCACCAGCCCGTTGGCCAGTTGCGCCAGCAGGACCCCGACCAGCAATACCAGCGCGGCGCCGAATACTTTCGGCAGATACAACGCCAGCATGTCCAGCGTAGCTGAAACTCGCTCAAGGCCAAGGGATTCTGCTGCGGAAACCAGAAAAATCAGCAGAACGAACCAGTAGACGATTTTACCGATCAGCGTCGAGATCGGCACTTGCAGCCCGGCGCGCGACATCAGCTTGGTCAGCCCGGTGCCGCCCATCAGGCGATCGAGGCCCAGTTTGGCGAGCAATTTGGAGAGCAAGGTGTCGAGCAGCTTGGCCACGACGAAACCCAGCAGCAGCACAACCAGTGCGCCGAACAGGTTCGGAATGAAGTTAGCGACTTTGGTCCACAACGCAGTCATTGCAGTGACGAGGCTCTGGGTCCAGAGATCAAGTTCCATATTCAATCAGCCTTATCAGCAGTGCGAGCAGTGGTTTTACGGAGACGGGAAACCGGCGAGACATGCGCCGAGCCATTGTTCAGGGCGATCATCAGCGCGGGCAGCCAGCGGCCCAGCAGGCTGAACAGATCACCGGCGCCGACCTGGCGGTTGGCGGTTTTGAGTACGCGGCCAAGGCACGCATCGTCGTCGCGGCTGGACGGCGAAGCGTTGAGCATGTCGCGCAAAGACTGTTCAAACGGATCGTGCATACGCACCTCTCGTGATGTCTGTGAAAGACGCGGGCAGATTTACTCGGGTCACATGCGCCATGTTCACACCCAGCGCAATCGACGGAACAACCACCACTGGCCGAATGCCAGGGCGAGCACCGTCAGACAGGCGATCAGGAACCCATACGGGCTTTCGGCGAACGGAATACCGCCGACATTGATGCCGAGCAGACCGGTGATGAAACTCATCGGCAAAAAGATGCAGGTAATGATGCCGAAGCGGTACATGGTGCGGTTCATGTGCACGCTCAAACGCCGGTCTTCGGCCTCCAGCACAAGCCCCACGCGCTCTCGGGTCAATTCGAGCTCTTCCAGATAACGGGTCAGGCTGTTGTTCAACTCGTTCCAGTAGTCGGCGTCGTCTTCGACGAACCACGGCAGTTTGATCCGCGTCAGCTGGCCGAAAATATCCCGCTGTGGGGCGAGAAAACGCTTCAGCCCGGCCGCTCTGCGACGGATGTGCAAAATCGCCCCATGCTCGGGCGTATACCGTTCGTCGGCGTCGAGCTTTTCTTCTTCCTCATCGACCACTTCCGACAGGCATGTGACCAGATCCTGCACTTTATTCGTGAGGAACTGCGCCAGATACAGCATCAATTCCGAGGAAGTTCTCGGCCCTTTGCCCTCAACCAGCAGCGCCAGCAACTCATCCGTAGCCCGCAACGGGCGCAAACGCAGGGAAATCACGCGCTGAGCGGAGGCGAAAATCCGCACCGAGACCATGTCTTCCGGCTCGGCGCCGGGATTGAGATTGACCCCGCGCAGAAACAGCAACAGCTCAAAGTCGGGCAATGGCAACAGACGCGGGCGGGTGTTCTCTTCCAGCAATAGATCGCAGGTGAATTCATTGAGCCCGCTGGATTTACGCAGCCAGGTCTGGGTCTGCGGATGGCTGCGATCCCAGTGCAGCCACAGGCTTTCATGGGCCTGCAGCTGCAAATCGTCGAGCTCAGTCCGGGCTATCGAACGCGCACCGCCCTTGCCGTCCAGCACCAGGGCATGCACCAGCCCCCATTGCGCGTTTTCTTCCTCGAACATCCGCATCCCTTGTCGAAAAGCTTATTCAGGCATTTTCAGCGGGCTCGGCGACACGATCACGCCGTTGTTGTCCGCATAAATGTATTGGCCTGGGTGGAACGTCACGCCGGCGAAAGTCACCGGAACGTTGAGGTCGCCGATGCCGCGCTTGTCGGTTTTCATCGGGTGGCTGGCCAGCGCCTGCACGCCGAGATCGGTCTGGGCGATGACGTCGACGTCACGGATGCAACCGTAGATCACCAGCCCTTCCCAACCGTTCTGCGCAGCCTTGGCGGCGATCATGTCGCCCAGCAGGGCGCGGCGCAGCGAACCGCCGCCATCGACCACCAGCACTTTGCCTTTGCCGTTGAGTTCGGCCTGCTCCTTGACCAGCGAATTGTCTTCGAAGCACTTGATGGTCACGATTTCGCCGCCGAAGGAATCCCGGCCGCCGAAATTGCTGAACATCGGTTCCAGCACCTGCACCAGCTCCGGGTAGGCGTCGCACAGATCAGGCGTAAGGTAATGTTCCATCGAAAAACTCCTGTAACAAGGAAGACGATCAAGGATGCCGCATTCTGATGAGACGAGTTCCAGCGGTCGCTGTTTACCTTAGTCCATGCCATGGTCGCTGAGCGAACCTGAACCGCGGCTGAAACGTTATCGCTAAACAGTCACGAAATATGACCAGAACCGCACAATGCGTCATATCTTAGCCGCAAGCCAGGCTGAACGGAACGCCCCTCACACCGCTGCGGCCAGATCTGTCGTCTGCGCCAGCAATGGCGTCTGCTGATCGTTCAACCAGCGCGCCACCAGCGGCCATACCTCAGCCTGCGCTGCTTTGCTCACCAACATTTCGACATGACCGAAATTGTCCGAGAAGCCCTGCTCGCGGCCAAGGTTGATGAACTGCTTGTGCTCGGAGCCGATCTGCTCGAACAGCTTGCGGCAGGCCCACGCCGGATCCTGATGATCGCCCGCTGCCGTCACAGCCAACACCGGCACCTGCACCTCGGCAAGCCCGGCCCACCAATCCTTGTCCTTGTCGCCGAAGCGGCCGAACAAGCCGTACCAGCGCATGCTTTCGATGGCCAGGCCGATCGGCTCGTCTTCCGGGCCGCGTTTGAGGCGTGAGCCGGACAATTGCGCGAAACGCTTGAGAATAAAGCGCCCGCCCCACTCCACCGGTGGGATTTTCAACGGCCAGTAGGTGCGGCTGACCTGGGTGCCGAAAAACGCCGCCGAGGCCACGGCCGGTTCGCCGAGATATTCGCCACCGAGCGCCGCCGCCAGGGTGATGCCGCCCAGCGAATGGCCGATCCAGTGCGGGATCTGTCCGCTCTGCTCACGCACGAACGCGGCAATCGCCGGCAGATCGTAGCGGGCATAGTCGGCCACGCGGTTGCGCCGGTAGTCCTCATTGCGCTGGGACAGGCCGTGACCGCGCATTTCCGGAATCCACACGTCGAAGCCCAGCCGCGTCAGATACGCGCCGAGCCCGAGGCCTTTGGGGGAAAACCAGAAGCGCCGATTGGAAAAGCTGCCGTGCAACAGAATCACCGGCACGCCGCGTGGCGCCGTGTCATCGGCCATGCCCAGGCGGGTGACGGCGATCTCCACGGACCAGTCCGGGCTGTTGCCGGGTTTCAATCGATAGACGTCTTCGCTCAGATCGCCGCGCCGCTCGGCGCTGATCAGCGCGACAGGAAACAGGTTGCTGCTGCTTTGCATAATGCTCTTGCACAAAAAAGGGCGGCATCCGCTGGAGCCCGCCCTACTTCAATCTCAAGGCCCGCTCCCACATGGGGCGCGGGCCAATTACATACTGATCAAGCCTGACCTTCGGCGAGGAAGAACCAGGTTTCCAGCACGGTGTCCGGGTTCAGCGACACGCTTTCGATGCCCTGTTCCATCAGCCACTTGGCCAGATCCGGGTGGTCCGAAGGACCCTGACCGCAGATGCCGATGTACTTGCCGGCCTTGTTGCAGGCCTGAATGGCGTTGGCCAACAGCTTCTTCACCGCCGGATTCCGCTCGTCGAACAGGTGCGCGATGATCCCCGAATCGCGGTCCAGACCCAAAGTCAGTTGGGTCAGGTCGTTGGAGCCGATCGAGAAACCGTCGAAGAATTCGAGGAATTCCTCGGCCAGAATCGCGTTGGATGGCAGTTCGCACATCATGATCACGCGCAGACCGTTCTCGCCGCGCTTCAAGCCGTTCTCGGCGAGCAGATCGACCACCTGGCTGGCTTCGCCCAAAGTACGGACGAACGGCACCATGATTTCCACGTTGGTCAGGCCCATCTCGTTGCGCACGCGTTTCAGCGCGCGGCATTCGAGTTCGAAGCAATCGCGGAACGATTCGCTGATGTAACGCGAAGCGCCACGGAAGCCCAGCATCGGGTTTTCTTCTTCCGGCTCGTAGAGCTTGCCGCCGATCAGGTTGGCGTATTCGTTGGACTTGAAGTCCGACAGACGCACGATGACTTTTTTCGGCGTGAACGCTGCAGCCAAGGTGCTGATGCCTTCCACCAGTTTGTCGACGTAGAAGTCGACCGGGTCGCTGTAACCGGCAATACGCTTGTCGACGCTGTCCTTGATTTCCTGCGGCAGGCCGTCGTAGTTCAACAGCGCTTTCGGGTGCACGCCGATCATGCGGTTGATGATGAATTCCAGACGCGCAAGACCAACGCCGGCGTTCGGCAATTGGGCGAAGTCGAAGGCACGGTCCGGGTTGCCGACGTTCATCATGATCTTGAACGGCAGCTCCGGCATGGCGTCGACGGAGTTCTTCTTGATGTCGAAGCCCAGTTCGCCTTCGAAAATGTAGCCGGTGTCGCCTTCGGCGCAAGACACGGTCACGCCCTGGCCATCCTTCAGCAGCTGGGTGGCGTTGCCGCAACCTACCACCGCCGGGATGCCCAGCTCACGGGCGATGATCGCCGCGTGGCAGGTACGCCCGCCACGGTTGGTGACGATGGCGCTGGCGCGCTTCATCACTGGTTCCCAGTCCGGATCGGTCATGTCGGATACCAGAACGTCGCCCGGCTGGACTTTGTCCATTTCCGAGACGTCTTTGATGATCCGTACTTTACCGGCGCCGATGCGCTGGCCGATCGCCCGACCTTCCACCAGCACGGTGCCGGTTTCCTTTAGCAGGTAACGTTCCATCACGTTGGCCTGGGTGCGGCTTTTCACGGTTTCCGGACGCGCCTGAACGATGTACAGCTTGCCGTCGTCACCGTCCTTGGCCCACTCGATGTCCATCGGGCAGCCGTAGTGCTTCTCGATGATCATCGCCTGCTTGGCCAGCTCGCTGACTTCGGCGTCGGTCAGGCAGAAACGCGCGCGTTCGGCCTTGTCGACATCGACAGTCTTGACCGAACGACCGGCCTTGGCCTCGTCGCCGTAGATCATCTTGATGGCTTTGCTGCCCAGGTTGCGGCGCAGGATGGCCGGACGACCGGCTTCCAGCGTGCCTTTGTGTACGTAGAACTCATCCGGGTTGACCGCGCCTTGTACGACGGTTTCACCCAGGCCGTAGGCGCCGGTGATGAATACCACGTCACGGAAACCGGATTCGGTATCGAGGGTGAACATCACGCCGGCGGTGCCGGTTTCCGAACGCACCATGCGCTGCACGCCAGCCGACAGGGCGACCAGTTTGTGGTCGAAGCCCTGGTGCACGCGGTAGGAAATCGCACGGTCGTTGAACAGCGAAGCGAACACCTCTTTGGCGGCGCGGATAACGTTTTCCACACCACGGATGTTCAGGAAAGTTTCCTGCTGGCCGGCGAAGGACGCGTCCGGCAGGTCTTCGGCGGTGGCGGAAGAACGCACGGCAACGGCCACATCAGGATTGCCGGCCGACAGCGCGGCGAACGCGGTGCGGATCTCGGTGTTGAGCTTTTCAGGGAATTCGGCGTCCATGATCCATTGGCGGATCTGCGCGCCGGTCTTGGCCAGGGCATTGACGTCGTCGACGTCGAGCGCGTCGAGGGCCTTGTGGATCTGCTCGTTCAGGCCGCTCAGTTCGAGGAAGTCACGATAGGCCTGAGCCGTCGTGGCGAAGCCGCCGGGGACCGAAACACCGGCGCCTGCCAGGTTACTGATCATCTCGCCCAGGGATGCGTTCTTGCCCCCCACATGCTCAACATCGTGTTTGCCGAGCTTATCGAGGGAAACTACGTACTCTACCAAGGTGATCTCTCCACTAACTGTGTTGGAAAAGCTCAGAAACCGGCGGCCCGGGGGAGCCTTGGCCGGTTGTATGGCCTGGACCTGGAAAATAAGTGAGAATGCGGGCCAATGGCGGCCGGCAAATCGCGCCTATCATATCCAAGATTCGTTACTAGCTTAAGGCCCAAGGTGCAAATGAAACGATCTGCTTTCTTCATCTCCGATGGCACCGGCATTACCGCCGAAACCCTGGGTCAAAGCCTGTTGGCGCAGTTCGAAAACATTACCTTCAGCAAATTCACGCGGCCCTACATCGACAGCGTGGAAAAAGCGCGGGCCATGGTACAACAAATCAACAAAGCCGCTGAAACCGACGGCTTTCGCCCGATCATCTTCGACACCATCGTCAATCAGGACATTCGTGAGATTCTCGCAACGTCCAATGGTTTCATGATCGACATTTTCTCGACTTTCCTCGCGCCGCTCGAACAGGAGCTCACCGAGCACTCTTCCTACACCGTCGGCAAATCCCATTCCATCGGGCACAACTCCAATTACATGGAGCGCATCGAGGCGGTGAACTTCGCTCTCGACAACGATGACGGCGCGCGCACCCACTATTACGACAAAGCCGATCTGATACTAGTGGGCGTGTCGCGATGCGGCAAAACGCCGACGTGTCTGTACATGGCCATGCAGTTCGGTATCCGCGCGGCCAACTATCCGCTGACCGAAGACGACATGGAGCGCCTGACCCTGCCGACGGCTCTGCGCGCCCATCAGCACAAGCTGTTCGGCCTGACCATCGACCCCGACCGCCTGACTGCGATCCGCAACGAGCGCAAGCCCAACAGCCGTTATTCGAGCTACGCCCAGTGCGAATTCGAAGTGCGCGAAGTGGAAAACCTGTTCCGCCGCGAGAACATTCCCCACATCAATTCCACGCATTTCTCCGTTGAAGAGATTTCGGCGAAGATTCTCGTGGAAAAAGGCGTTGAGCGGCGGTTCAAGTAGGTTTGTGGTGCCTGATCTGACGCTATCGCGGGCAAGCCCGCTCCCACAGGTTCTGAAGGCGTTCACAATTTCTGTGTTCATCACCATTCCCTGTGGGAGCGGGCTTGCCCGCGAAGAACGATAACGCGGTCTGTCAGATCACCAACAGGTCGATGAATCGATTCACCGCTGTGGCTTCCAGCCGCGCCTGATCCTCACAGAGCGCAAATATCTCAGCGCAACGCTGGCCGGCAAACCGCGTGGCCAGGTTGGCCTTGAACTTGTCTTCCAGCAACGGAATGCCTTCGGCGCGGCGGCGGCGATGGCCGATCGGGTACTCCACCACGACGTTGTCGGTGCTGCTGCCGTCCTTGAAAAAAACCTGCACGGCGTTGGCAATCGAGCGTTTGTCAGGCTCAAGGTATTCGCGGGTGAAGCGCGGTTCTTCAACGATGACCATTTTTTCGCGCAGCACGTCGATGATCGGATGCGCCTTGTGGAAGTCGTCTTCGTAGTGCTCCGCGACCAGATTGCCGAATGCCAGCGGCACGGCGGTCATGTATTGCAGGCAGTGGTCGCGGTCGGCGGCATTGGCCAGCGGGCCGACCTTGGAAATGATGCGGATCGCCGATTCATGGGTGGTGATGACGATGCGGTCGATCTCATGCAGGCGATTGCGAACCAGCGGATGCAAGGTCACCGCCGCCTCGCACGCCGTCTGCGCATGGAATTCGGCGGGGAAACTGATCTTGAACAGCACGTTTTCCATCACGTAACTGCCGAACGGCCGGGAGAAGCTGAAAGCGCGTTTGTCCTCGGGCTTCAGCGCCAGATCGTTGTTGGTGTGGCTGAACGATACGTCATAGAAGCCCCACTGCTTCGCGCTCAACACACCGGGAATGCCCATCTCACCGCGCATGGCGATGTCGGCCAGACGCACGCCACGACTCGCCGCATCCCCCGCCGCCCAGGATTTGCGCGAGCCGGCATTGGGTGCGTGGCGATAGGTGCGCAGCGCCTGACCGTCGGCGAAGGCGTGGGACAGCGCCGACAGCAGCTGCTCGCGATTGGCGCCCATCAGTCGGGCGCTGACGGCGGTCGAGGCGACTTTCACCAGAATGACGTGATCCAGTCCTACCCGGTTAAAGGAGTTTTCCAGAGCGATCACGCCTTGAATCTCGTGGGCAATGATCATTGCTTCCAGCACATCGCGAACCGTCAGCGGCGCCTCACCGTTGGCGATGCGTTTCTGTGACAGGTGATCAGCAACGGCGAGGATGGCACCGAGGTTGTCCGATGGATGCCCCCATTCGGCGGCGAGCCAAGTGTCGTTGTAGTCGAGCCAGCGGACGATGCAGCCGATATCCCACGCTGCTTTGACCGGATCGAGACGATAAGGGGTACCTGGCACTCGTGCACCGAACGGTACAACCGTGCCTTCGACGATCGGGCCGAGGTGTTTCGTGCATTCGGGGAAACGCAGGGCCAGCAGACCGCAGCCAAGCGTGTCGATCAGGCAATTGCGCGCGGTGTTCAGCGCCTCGGCGGATTCGGGCTTGAAGGTGAGGACGTAGTCGGCGATGTCCTGCAGGACTGCGTCGTAATCGGGGCGGTTGTTCAGGTCGACGTTGGCGCTCACGGTGGTTCTCCTGTTCGGGGAAATGAGTGGTTGGGTCTTCCTCAGGGGCTTGGCTGGTTTATGGTTCGTGGTGTCTGGTTTCTTTGTGTTGTGTCAGAGGGTAGCCCCTCACCCTAGCCCTCTCCCGAGGGAGAGGGGACCGATTGGGGGATGCCGTGGAGGTTCACCGACCTGGAAGTCCATCGCTGAATCCATAATCGTCTCGATCTCTCAGGTCGATGTACCTCGCAAGACACCTCGGTCAGCCCCCTCTCCCTCAGGGAGAGGGCTGGGGTGAGGGTAAAATGTCGAGTCAGAACGAGTCAGCAGGCACGCGGACGTAACCTTCCATGAGCACCCGCGCACTGCGGCTCATGATGGCTTTCTTCACCACCCATTCGCCGTTCTCCAGCGTCGCCTCAGCGCCCACGCGCAAAGTCCCGGACGGATGGCCGAAACGCACGGCATTGCGTTCAACGCCACCAGCAGCAAGATTGACCAACGTGCCGGAAATCGCCGCCGCCGTGCCGATCGCCACTGCCGCCGTGCCCATCATGGCGTGGTGCAGCTTGCCCATCGACAACGCGCGCACCAGCAGATCGACGTCACCCGCGGCAATCCCTTTACCACTCGACGCTACGTAATCCGCAGGCTTGGCGACGAATGCGACTTTCGGCGTGTGTTGCCGCTTGGCGGCTTCTTCCAGATTGGCGATCAGGCCCATGCGCAACGCACCGTAAGCACGAATCGTCTCGAACATCAGCAGCGCTTGCGGATCGCCGTTGATCGCGCCTTGCAGTTCGGTGCCGGTGTAACCGATGTCTTCGGCGTTGACGAATATCGTCGGGATCCCGGCGTTGATCATGGTCGCCTTGAACGTGCCGACACCCGGGACCTCAAGCTCATCGACCAGATTGCCGGTGGGGAACATCGAGCCACCACCGCCCTCTTCTTCCGCCGCCGGATCCATGAATTCGACCTGCACTTCGGCCGCCGGAAAGGTCACGCCGTCGAGTTCGAAATCACCGGTTTCCTGCACTTCGCCGTTGGTGATCGGCACGTGGGCGATGATGGTCTTGCCGATGTTGGCCTGCCACACGCGCCCCACCGCCACACCGTTGTGCGGAATGCGGCTGGCGTCGACCAGACCGTTGCTGATGGCGAACGAACCGACCGCCGCCGAGAGGTTGCCGCAGTTGCCGCTCCAGTCGACGAACGGCTTGTCGATCGACACCTGGCCGAACAGGTAATCGACGTCGTGATCGGCGCGGGTGCTTTTCGACAGGATCACGGTTTTGCTGGTACTCGACGTCGCGCCGCCCATGCCGTCGATCTGCTTGTCGTAGGGATCGGGGCTGCCGATCACTCGCAGCAGCAACGCGTCGCGCGCCGGTCCTGGGACCTGCGCTGCTTCGGGCAGATCCTTGAGGCTGAAGAACACGCCTTTGCTGGTGCCGCCGCGCATGTAGGTGGCAGCGATTCTGATTTGTGGTGCGTGAGCCATGGTGCTCCTTACCGAAGGCATCGGACTTGAAATCCCATGCCCACACGTTGATTTAAACGGCTACCGCCGATCCTTCGAGGAAATCCTGTGCGAAGCGCTGCAACACGCCGCCGGCCTCGTAGATCGACACTTCTTCAGCGGTATCGAGACGGCAGGTCACCGGCACTTCGACGCGCTCGCCGTTCTTGCGATTGATCACCAGCGTCAGATCCGCACGCGGCTTGCGTTCGCCGATCACGTCGTAGGTTTCGCTGCCATCGATGGCCAGGGTGTGGCGGTTGGTGCCGGGTTTGAATTCCAGCGGCAACACGCCCATGCCCACCAGGTTGGTGCGGTGAATGCGCTCGAACCCTTCAGCGGCAATCGCCTCGACGCCGGCCAGGCGCACGCCTTTCGCCGCCCAGTCGCGGGACGAACCCTGACCGTAGTCAGCGCCAGCGATGATGATCAGCGGCTGCTTGCGCTGCATGTAGGTTTCGATGGCTTCCCACATGCGCATGACCTGGCCTTCCGGCTCGACACGCGCCAGCGAACCCTGCTTGACCTTGCCGTTTTCCACGACCATTTCGTTGAACAGTTTCGGGTTGGCGAACGTCGCGCGCTGTGCCGTCAGGTGGTCGCCACGGTGGGTGGCGTAGGAGTTGAAGTCCTCTTCCGGCAGGCCCATTTTTGCCAGGTATTCGCCGGCGGCGCTGTCGAGCATGATCGCGTTCGATGGCGACAGGTGATCGGTAGTGATGTTGTCCGGCAGCACCGCCAGCGGGCGCATGCCCTTCAGCGGACGGGCGCCGGCCAGCGCGCCTTCCCAGTACGGCGGACGGCGGATGTAGGTGCTCATCTCACGCCAGTCGTACAGCGGCGCGACTTTCGGCCCGGTGTCTTCATGCACGGCGAACATCGGAATATAGACCTGACGGAACTGCTCAGGCTTGACCGAAGACTTCACCACCGCATCGATTTCTTCATCGCTCGGCCAGATGTCTTTCAGGCGAATTTCCCGACCATCGACCACGCCCAGCACATCCTTTTCGATATCGAAACGGATGGTCCCGGCGATCGCGTAGGCAACCACCAGCGGCGGCGAGGCGAGGAATGCCTGTTTGGCGTACGGGTGAATGCGGCCGTCGAAGTTGCGGTTGCCGGAAAGCACAGCGGTCGCGTACAGATCGCGGTCGATGATCTCTTGCTGGATCAGCGGATCGAGGGCGCCGGACATGCCGTTGCAAGTGGTGCAGGCAAACGCCACAACGCCGAAACCGAGCTGCTCCAGCTCAGTGGTCAGCCCCGCTTCATCGAGGTACAGCGCCACGGTTTTCGAACCGGGCGCCAGCGAGGATTTGACCCACGGCTTGCGCGTCAGGCCGAGCTTGTTGGCATTGCGCGCCAACAGGCCGGCGGCGATGACGTTGCGCGGGTTGCTGGTGTTGGTGCAACTGGTGATGGCGGCGATGATCACCGCGCCGTCGGGCATTTGCCCCGGCACGTCATCCCACTGGCCGGAGATGCCTTTGGCCGCCAGATCGGACACCGCAACGCGGGCGTGCGGGTTGCTCGGGCCGGCCATGTTGCGCACCACCGAGGACAAATCGAAGGTCAGGCCGCGCTCGTATTGCGCACCTTTGAGGCTGTCAGCCCAAAGCCCGGTCAACTTGGCGTATTGCTCGACCAATTGAACTTGCTGGTCTTCACGGCCGGTCAGTTTCAGGTAATCGATGGTCTGCTGGTCGATGTAGAACATCGCCGCCGTGGCGCCGTATTCCGGGGCCATGTTGGAGATGGTCGCGCGGTCACCGAGGGTCAGCGCTGCCGCCCCTTCACCGAAGAATTCCAGCCATGCGCCAACGACTTTCTGCTTGCGCAGGTATTCGGTCAGGGCCAGGACCATGTCGGTGGCGGTGATGCCTGGTTGCAGCTTGCCGGTCAGTTCGACGCCAACGCTTTCCGGCAGACGCATCCACGACGCACGGCCGAGCATCACGCTCTCGGCTTCGAGGCCGCCGACACCGATGGCGATCACGCCCAGCGCATCGACGTGCGGCGTGTGGCTGTCGGTGCCGACGCAGGTGTCGGGGAACGCCACGCCTTCGCGCACCTGAATCACCGGCGACATTTTCTCCAGGTTGATCTGGTGCATGATGCCGTTGCCCGGCGGGATCACATCGACGTTCTTAAAGGCCTTTTTGGTCCAGTTGATGAAGTGGAAACGGTCTTCGTTGCGGCGATCTTCGATGGCGCGGTTCTTCTCGAAGGCCTGGGCATCGAAACCGCCCGCCTCAACGGCCAGAGAGTGGTCGACGATCAACTGCGTCGGCACCACCGGATTGACCTGCGCCGGGTCTCCGCCCTGCAAAGCGATGGCATCACGCAGGCCGGCAAGGTCGACCAGCGCGGTCTGGCCGAGGATGTCATGGCAGACCACCCGCGCCGGGAACCACGGGAAATCGAGATCGCGTTTGCGTTCGATCAGTTGCTCGAGGGAATCGGTGAGCGTGGCCGGGTCGCAGCGACGCATGAGGTTTTCCGCCAGCACGCGGGAGGTGTACGGCAGGGTGTCGTAGCTGCCGGGTGCAATCGCCTCGATCGCCGCGCGGGTGTCGAAGTAATCCAGCGGCGTGCCGGGCAGGTTCTTGCGGAATTCTGTGTTCATCGGGTCAGGACTCGGGTCACGGTAATTTCAAAGGGTGAGGCCAGACACCTGAGTTGCACACCGTCCACTGTGGGAGCGAGCCTGCTCGCGAAAGCGGTAGATCAGTCGACATCCTTGTTCGATGCCAGTCCGTCTTCGCGAGCAGGCTCGCTCCCACAGGGTCTAGCGGGGTTCTCTGGTTTCCGGGTCAGCTCACCATTCAGCGACGTTCGATTGGCACGAACTTGCGCTGTTCGACGCCGGTGTATTCGGCGCTTGGGCGGATGATGCGATTGTTGGCGCGTTGTTCGAACACGTGTGCGGCCCAGCCGGTCAGGCGCGAGCAGACGAAGATCGGCGTGAACAGCTTGGTCGGGATGCCCATGAAGTGGTACGCCGAGGCATGGTAGAAGTCGGCATTCGGGAACAATTTCTTCTGCTCCCACATGGTCTTGTCGATGGCTTCGGAGACTGGGAACAGCACCTTGTCGCCGACCTCGTCCGCGAGTTTTTTCGCCCAGCCCTTGATCACCTCGTTGCGCGGGTCGCTGTCCTTATAGATCGCGTGGCCGAAACCCATGATCTTGTCCTTGCGCTCGAGCATGCCGAGGGTGCCTTTGATCGCCTCTTCCGGCGACGAGAAGCGCTCGATCATTTCCATCGCCGCTTCGTTGGCACCACCGTGCAACGGGCCACGCAGCGAACCGATGGCCGCCGTCACGCACGAGTACAGATCCGACAACGTCGAAGCGCAAACCCGTGCGGTGAAGGTTGAGGCATTGAATTCGTGTTCGGCGTAGAGGATCAGCGACACGTTCATCACTTTGACGTGCAGTTCGCTTGGCTTCTTGCCGTGCAGCAGGTGCAGGAAGTGGCCGCCGATGGTTGGCTCGTCGCTGACGCAGTCGATGCGCTTGCCGTCGTGGCTGAAGCGATACCAGTAGCACATGATCGCCGGGAACGCGGCCAGCAGACGGTCGGTCTTGTCGCGCTGTTCTGAGAAGTCTTTCTCCGGTTCGATGTTGCCGAGGAATGAGCAACCGGTGCGCATGACGTCCATCGGGTGGGCGTCGGCGGGAATTCGTTCGAGCACTTCTTTCAAAGCTTGCGGCAGGTCGCGCAGCTTGCTCAGTTTGCTTTGATAGTCGGCCAGTTGCGCTGTTGTCGGCAGTTCGCCGTACAGCAGCAGATAGGCGACTTCTTCAAATTGTGCGTCGGCGGCCAGTTCACGCACGTCGTAGCCGCGATAGGTCAGCCCGGCTCCGGCCTGGCCCACGGTGGACAATGCGGTTTGCCCGGCAACCTGGCCACGGAGCCCGGCGCCACTGAGTACTTTTGCTTCGGCCATTGTGTTCTCCAATCTTCTTGAATTTGTATGGGGAAACTTGTGGGAGCGAGCCTGCTCGCGAAAGCGCTGGATCAGTCGACATCAATGTTGGATGTCAGTCCGTCTTCGCGAGCAGGCTCGCTCCCACAGGGTTTTGTTCAGCCTTTCTTCTGTGCAAACAACGCATCGAGCTTCTGCTCGAACGTGTGGTAATCGATACGATCGTAGAGCTCCATGCGAGTCTGCATGGTGTCGATGACATTCTGTTGCGTGCCATCGCGGCGGATCGCCGTGTAGACGTTTTCCGCTGCCTTGTTCATCGCACGGAACGCCGACAGCGGGTAAAGCACCAGCGAGACGTCAGCGCCGGCCAGTTGTTCGGTGGTGTACAGCGGCGTTGCGCCGAACTCGGTGATGTTGGCCAGGATCGGTGCTTTCACACGATTGGCGAACAGCTTGTACATGTCCAGTTCGGTAATCGCTTCCGGGAAGATCATGTCGGCGCCGGCTTCGATGCACGCTGCCGCGCGATCAAGTGCCGATTCCAGACCTTCCACTGCCAGTGCGTCGGTACGCGCCATGATCACGAAGCTGTCATCGGTACGGGCATCGACGGCGGCTTTGATGCGATCGACCATTTCCTGCTGGCTGACGATTTCTTTATTAGGGCGATGGCCGCAGCGCTTGGCGCCGACCTGATCCTCGATATGTATCGCCGCCGCGCCGAACTTGATCATCGACTTGACCGTACGCGCCACGTTGAACGCCGACGAGCCGAAACCGGTGTCGACATCCACCAGCAGCGGCAGGTCGCAAACGTCGGTGATACGGCGCACGTCGGTCAGCACATCATCCAGCCCGGTGATGCCCAGGTCCGGCACGCCAAGCGAGCCTGCGGCCACGCCGCCGCCGGACAGGTAAATCGCCTTGAAACCGGCGCGCTTGGCCAGCAGCGCGTGGTTGGCGTTGATCGCGCCGACCACTTGCAAAGGATGCTCGCTGGCGACCGCATCGCGGAAGCGCTGGCCCGGCGTGTTCAGGTTGGAAGTCATGCATCACCTCGTTCAGTGGCTGTCTGGTTGTGGGCGCCGTCCTCGTAGTGACGGGCGATGTTGCGTTTAGAGGCGCCGATGTGGCGGCGCATCAACAATTCCGCGAGCTCGCCGTCACGGTCGGCGATGGCATCGAGAATGCGGTGGTGTTCGGCGAACGCCTGGTGCGGGCGGTTCGGCGTGGTGGAAAACTGGATGCGGTACATGCGCACCAGTTGATACAGCTCGCCGCAGAGCATCTGCGTCAGCGTGCGATTGCCGCTGCCCTGGATGATCCGGTAATGAAAGTCGAAATCGCCTTCCTGCTGGTAGTAACCGACGCCGGCCTGAAACGCCGCATCGCGCTCGTGGGTTTCCAGAACCCGGCGCAGTTCGTCGATTTCCTCAACGCTCATGCGCTCGGCGGCGAGGCGGCAGGCCATGCCTTCGAGGGATTCACGGATTTCATAGAGTTCAATCAATTCGGCATGGCTGAGCGAGACCACCCGCGCACCGACGTGCGGCACGCGCACCAGCAGGCGCTGGCCTTCCAGACGATGGATCGCCTCACGCAGCGGACCCCGACTGATGCCATAGGTGCGCGCCAGCTCCGGTTCGGAGATCTTGCTGCCCGGGGCGATTTCGCCTTTGACGATAGCCGCCTGAATGCGGCGGAAGACGTTTTCCGATAGCGTCTCGGAATCGTCACCGCTGATGACCGGGGGATCGAGTTGATCCAGCATGATTGTCGACACCTTTAAATCCAATACGGCAAAAACTAGCCAATAAGACCGCATCAGTCAAAGGATAAATAGGTATTGTCGACAATCGTCTAATAACCGCAGCCAATCGATCATTTATTAATGTGGGAGCGGGCCTGCTCGCGAAGGCGGCACATCAGCCGGCTTCTGCATCGAATGACACAGCGCATTCGCGAGCAGGCTCGCTCCCACAAGAGTGGCATCCCTTGCAGCTCATGGATCGGCGCAAGCGCTGGCGCCATAAAACCACCGTGCTAGAATGCCGCCCGCATTTGCGGGTCTTTAGTACGGCTTGCCATAAAAAGCTGCCAGGCACACGCAGGGGCTTGCGCACGGTTGTGCGGGCACCTGAACCGATAACGGAACGCTGCGCACCAGGATTTATGAGACTCAAGCCTTTCCCCACCTTTTTTGCTCTGTTTTGCCTGCCCGGCCTCGCCGCCGCGGGGGAAAAAACCGTGTATGGCCTCAACGAATACGCTTCGCTTGACGGCATCAATCTCGAAGTCGCGGCCAAACTCGACACCGGGGCGAAAACCGCCTCGCTCAGCGCCCGCGACATCAAACGCTTCAAACGCAACGGTGAATCCTGGGTACGTTTCTACCTGGCCATCGACACCGCGCATTCGCACCCCATCGAACGGCCGCTGGCGCGGGTCAGCAAGATCAAGCGCCGTGCCGGCGACTACGATCCGGAAGAAGGCAAGCAGTACACCGCCCGTCCGGTGATCGAGCTGGATATCTGCATGGGTTCGGCAATGCGCAGCATCGAAGTGAACCTCACCGACCGAAGTGCGTTCCAATACCCGCTTTTGATCGGCTCCGAGGCGCTGAAACGCTTCGACGCGCTGGTCGACCCCAGTCTTAAATACGCTGCCGGCAAACCTGCCTGCACCATCGCCGCTCACACCGCCGAGTAATTTCCATGCGTTCTCTAACCTTCCACCTGAAAATCCTGATCGCCGTGCTGGTGCTGCTGGGCGTTTCGGTTACGGCCTATCAGATTTTCGTGCTCGGCATCCCGGTGACCGAAGACGCCACCGACGACCTGTGGAACATCGACGCCAAGGTCGAGTTCGTCGCCAGCACCAAGGACCCGGTGAAGATCCAGATGTTCGTGCCGCCGCTGAGCCGCGATTATGTGAGCCTCAACGAAAGCTTCATCTCCAATAACTACGGCGTCGCGGTCAACCGCATCGACGGCAACCGCAAGGTGACTTGGTCGGCCCGTCGCGCCAAGGGCAACCAGACGCTGTATTACCGTCTGGTGCTGACCAAGCGCTACACCGCGGAAAAATCCAAGGTCAAAGGCCCGACCTTCCGTGACAGCATGGTCATCGAAGGCCCGGAAAAAATCGCCGCCGAAGCCCTGCTCGCGCCGATCCGCCAACACTCGGCCGACGTCGAAACCTTTATTGGCGAGGCGATCAAGCGCGTCAACAATGTCAACGACGACAACGTCAAGTTGCTGCTGGCCGGCGATCCGTCGACCTCGCACAAAGCCAAGATCGTCGAACTGCTGCTGTCCATCGCCCACGTTCCGGTAGAAAAAGTCCACACCATCCGCCTTGTCGCCGATCAGCCCCAGACACCCGAACTGTGGCTGCGCAGCTTCAACGGCAACGACTGGCTGTACTTCAACCCGGAAACCGGTGAGCAAGGCCTGCCAACCGACCGCCTGCTGTGGTGGACCGGTGACGAAAACCTGATCACCGTCGACGGCGGCAAGAAAGCCAACGTGACTTTCAGCCTGAACAACAGCGAGATGAACGCGATTCGTCTGGCCAAGCTGACCGACGAAAACACTGACGCCAACTTCCTCGATTACTCGCTGTACGGCCTGCCGCTGCAGACCCAGCAGACCTTCATGATCATGGTGATGATCCCGATCGGCGTATTGGTGATCCTGATCCTGCGCAACCTCGTCGGCCTACAGACCCTGGGCACATTCACCCCGGTGCTGATCGCCCTCGCCTTCCGCGAAACGCAGCTGGGCTTCGGCATTCTGCTGTTCACAGTCATCACCGCGCTGGGCCTGTCGCTGCGCTCGTATCTCGAACATCTGAAGCTGCAAATGCTGCCGCGCCTGTCGGTGGTGCTGACGTTCGTGGTGGTGTTGATTGCGGCGATCAGTCTGTTCAGCCACAAGCTGGGGCTTGAGCGTGGCTTGTCGGTGGCGCTATTCCCGATGGTGATTCTGACCATGACCATCGAGCGTCTGTCGATTACCTGGGAAGAACGCGGCGCCAACCATGCACTGAAAGTCGCGATCGGCACGCTGTTCGCCGCCTCCCTGGCGCACCTGATCATGACCGTGCCGGAGTTGGTGTACTTCGTGTTTACCTTCCCGGCGATCCTGCTGATTCTGGTCGGATTCATGCTGGCGATGGGTCGCTATCGCGGCTACCGCCTGACCGAACTGGTACGTTTCAAGGCCTTCCTGAAGAAGGCTGACGCCTGATGTTCGGTTTCTGGAAGACCTGGAAGGCCCTCGAGGCGCGCGGCATCATGGGCATCAACCGCCGCAACGCGGACTACGTGCTCAAGTACAACAAGCGCAGCCTGTACCCGATCGTCGATGACAAGATCCTCACCAAGGAACGCGCCATCGCCGCCGGTATCCACGTGCCGGAGCTGTACGGGGTGATCTCCACCGAGAAGGAAATCGACAAGCTCGACGAGATCATCGGCGGGCGCAGCGACTTCGTGATCAAACCGGCGCAGGGCGCGGGTGGCGATGGCATCATCGTCATCGCCGACCGCTTCGAAGGCCGTTATCGCACGGTGTCGGGCAAGATCCTCGCCCACGAAGAGCTGGAGCATCACATCTCCAGCATCCTCACCGGCCTGTACTCGCTGGGCGGCCACCGCGACCGCGCACTGATCGAATACCGCGTGACCCCGGACCAGATCTTCAAAAGCATCAGCTACGAAGGCGTGCCGGACATCCGCATCATCGTGCTGATGGGCTACCCGGTGATGGCGATGTTGCGTCTGCCGACCCGTCAGTCCGGCGGCAAGGCCAACCTGCACCAGGGCGCCATTGGCGTTGGTGTGGATCTGGCCACCGGTTTGACCCTGCGCGGCACCTGGCTGAACAACATCATCACCAAACACCCCGACACCACCAACGCGGTGGACGGCGTGCAACTGCCCTATTGGGACGGTTTCATGAAACTCGCCGCCGGCTGCTATGAGCTGTGCGGGCTGGGTTATATCGGCGTGGACATGGTGCTCGATCAGGAAAAGGGTCCGTTGATTCTCGAACTGAATGCGCGGCCGGGGCTGAACATTCAGATCGCCAACGATTGCGGCCTGACCTTGCGCACTCACGCGGTTGAAGCGCGGCTGGAAGAGCTGAAGGCGCGGGGCGTTAAGGAATCGGTAGAAGAGCGGGTGGCGTTTACCCAGGAGATGTTTGGGCATATTCCTGCGGTCGAGGGCTAAAAGCTGAAAAGCCCCTCACCCTAGCCCTCTCCCGGAGGGAGAGGGGACTGACCGTGGTGGATGCGAGAGCTGCGCCGACCTGAAATACCCGGTCTAACTCCGGCCTTGAAAAGCATGAAGATCGGCTCCCTTTCCCCCTCGCCCCCTTGGGGGAGAGGGCTGGGGTGAGGGGGAGGCTTTTGACTTTGATCTGGCAGCGCAGAGGACTACAATCCCCACCCCGCCTCACCGGCCGCTCTGCCCCGCCCATGCTGACCTGCTCCGTACACCCACTGCCCTACCGTGCCAATCCCGCCGACTACTTCGCGGCCATCCGCAATGCCCCGGCGCCGTACTGCTCGACAGCGGCCGGCCGAGCGCCGAACGCGGCCGTTATGACTTGCTCAGCGCCTGGCCGCTGGAACAACTGGCGGTGTTGCCGGACGAAAGCGGCGCGCATTTCCTCCAGCGCCTGCGCGACAACCTCAGCCGCTTGGGCGAAGCGCAGTTGCCTGCCGGGTATGGATTGCCGTTTGCCGGCGGATTGATCGGCTATTTGAGCTACGACTTCGGCCGGCATCTGGAAAACCTGCCGAGTCAGGCACTGGATGACCTGCAACTGCCCGGTGCGCGTTTTGGCCTGTACGACTGGGCGCTGATCAGTGATCACCACGGGCAAACCAGCCAACTGGTCTTTCATCCATCGCTTGTCGACGGTGAACGGCAGCGATTGGTCGCGCTGTTCACCCAGCCTCAAATTGACGCGCTGGCGCCCTTCAGACTGAACGCCCCCATGGCCGCTGATCTCTCGGCCGACGATTACCGTCAGGCCTTCGAACGCATTCAGGACTACATCCAGGCTGGCGACTGCTATCAGGTCAACTTCGCGCAACGCTTTCGTGCTGAATGCCAGGGCGATCCGTGGCTGGCTTACTGCGCTTTGCGTCAGGCCTGCCCGACGCCGTTCTCCGGGTTCCAGAGCCTGCCCGACGGCGGCGCAGTGCTGAGCCTGTCACCGGAACGTTTCGTCAGAGTCAGCCAGCGCCAAGTCGAAACCCGTCCGATCAAGGGCACCCGCCCCCGTGGCGTCACCCCAGCCGAGGACGCGGCCAACGCCGCCGAACTCTTGGCGAGCCCCAAGGACCGCGCGGAAAACCTGATGATCGTCGACCTGCTGCGCAACGATCTCGGGCGCACCTGCCGCATCGGCTCGGTGCGGGTGCCGGAGTTGTTCAGTCTGGAGAGTTATCCGAACGTGCATCACCTGGTCAGCAGCGTGACCGGTGAACTGGCGACGGATCGTGATGCGCTCGACCTGATCGCTGGCAGTTTCCCCGGCGGCTCAATCACCGGCGCACCGAAGATTCGGGCGATGCAGATCATCGACGAGCTGGAGCCGACCCGGCGCGGTCTGTATTGCGGCTCGTTGCTGTACCTGGACGTGCGCGGCGAGATGGACAGCTCCATCGCCATTCGCAGTCTGTTGGTCAAGGATGGACAGGTGTGCTGCTGGGGCGGCGGCGGGATCGTCGCCGATTCGGACTGGCAGGCGGAGTATCAGGAGTCGATGACCAAAGTGCGGATCCTGCTCGATACCCTGCAAAACCTCTGAAGCATCGCGAGCAGCCTCCCACACCGATCGTTCCCACGCTCCTGCGTGGGAATGCAGCCCGGGACGCTCCGCGTCCCATCCAAAGCCGAACGCGGAGCGTCCGTTGAGGCATTCCCACGCGGAGCGTGGGAACGATCATCATGTGGGAGCGAGCCTGCTCGCGAAGACGTCCTTCCAGACTACAAACTCAACTCTCTATTAGAGGCCTTGAGAAATTCCTGCTTCAGCTCTTCAAACGTATGTACCGCCGGAAACTGCGGAAACTCGCGAATCACGTTGTCCGGCGCATGAAACAGAATCCCTGCGTCCGCCTCGCCGAGCATGGTCGTGTCGTTGTATGAATCCCCCGCCGCGATTACCCGGTAGTACAGGCTCTTGAACGCCAGCACCGACTGACGCTTGGGATCTTTCTGGCGCAGTTGATAGCCCGTCACCCGACCGTTTTCGTCAGTGATCAAGCGATGGCAGAGCAAGGTCGGGAAGCCCAGCTGGCGCATCAGCGGCTGCGAGAATTCATAAAAAGTGTCCGAGAGAATCACCACCTGAAAGCGCTCGCGCAGCCAGTTGACGAACTCCACCGCGCCATCCAGCGGTTTCAGTGTGGCGATCACTTCCTGAATGTCCGAGAGCTTGAGGCCGTGCTCATCGAGGATGCGCAGGCGCTGCTTCATCAAAACGTCGTAATCGGGAATGTCCCGGGTGGTGGCCTTGAGGGAGTCGATTCCGGTTTTTTCGGCGAAGGCGATCCAGATTTCCGGTACCAGTACCCCTTCAAGATCCAGGCAAGCAATTTCCACAAGACACTCCCGTTTGTAGTGATTATTGAGTCGAGCGAGGCCGAACTCTAGCGTTTGCACCCGAGGCGCGCAACGCAGAGGACGCCCCGGGCGCGGCAGCTTTTTGTTACCATCGGCCCCCTATAGAGCGCCCGAGCGCCATTGACCTGTAGGAAGCCGCCCTGATGAGCCCAACGTTCGACGTCGTGGAACTCGCCACGACCTATGCCAACAAATCCGCCCAGGACATCCTCAAGCTCGCCTTCGCCGAGTTCGGCGATGACTTGTGGATATCTTTCAGCGGCGCCGAGGACGTGGTGCTGGTGGACATGGCGTGGAAGCTGAACAAGAACGTCAAAGTGTTCAGCCTCGACACCGGCCGCCTGCATCCGGAGACCTACCGCTTCATCGAGCAGGTGCGCGAGCATTACCAGATCGATATTGAAATTGTCTCGCCGGACTACACGAAACTCGAGCCGTTCGTGAAGGAAAAAGGCCTGTTCAGCTTCTATAAAGATGGCCACGGCGAATGCTGCGGCATCCGCAAGATCGAGCCGCTGCGGCGCAAGCTGTCCGACGTCAAAGCCTGGGCCACCGGCCAGCGCCGCGACCAGAGCCCGGGCACCCGCAGCGCTGTGGCGGTGCTGGAAATCGACACAGCCTTCTCGACACCGGAACGAACCCTGTACAAGTTCAACCCGTTGGCGCAGATGACCAGCGAGGAGATCTGGGGCTACATCCGCATGCTCGAACTACCGTACAACAGCCTGCACGAGCGCGGCTTCATCAGCATTGGCTGCGAACCCTGCACCCGCCCGGTGCTGCCGAACCAGCACGAACGCGAAGGCCGCTGGTGGTGGGAAGAAGCGACGCAGAAGGAATGCGGACTGCATGCGGGGAATATCATCAGCAAGAGCAAGGTTTGATCCCCCATTTATAGAAGGACCTGTGGGAGCGAGCCTGCTCGCGAAAGCGCCGTTCCAGTCAACGTTTCAGTTGCCTGATCCGCCGCTTTCGCGAGCAGGCTCGCTCCCACATTGATATGTGCCAGGCACTCAAAAGGTGTACACAAGGTTGTCACCATCGGTGCCATTTATGTGTGCACTTTCAGTTCTGCCGCCCTAAAAAGTTACACTCCCCAGCAGAATCCCCATCTGCTTGCCCCTCTGCAAATTCCCTCCCCTGAAAAAAATTCCTGTCCAATCGATCAATTTATATCGCCTGTTTTTCAGCCACTTATGCCGCATTGATAACTATTCGAAATGAGCCCTGCCGCATATAGATTGGCAACTGGCACAAATCTGGCTTTATCGCATACATGTTTTGTATACAAAACTGCAAAACATGCACACTTTCGATCCGCAAGCCTGAAGCGCCCTATCCCGTACAGGCTGCAGATGCCCCGTAACCAGTGATGTTTTCACCGCCGCGACGAAGATTTGTCGAGCCTGAGCGCTCATGCACAGTCATCGCGGTGGCGAACGTCAGGAGCCTGCCGGAATGCGTACAAGTCTTTCGAATAACATCGCGCTGAATCTGCCCTCCTCCACGCTCGATCAACCGCTGCCCGATGACGGGCTGAGCGAGCCGCTGCAACTAAGCCCGCGCCTGCACAACAGCGATCTGGCGCCGACCAAAGCCGAAGGGCGACGCTGGGGCCAGTACAGCATCTTCGCCCTGTGGACGAATGATGTGCACAACATCGCCAACTACTCGTTCGCCATCGGCCTGTATGCGTTGGGCCTGGGCGGCTGGCAGATTCTGTTGTCGCTGGGGATTGGCGCGGCGCTGGTGTACTTCTTCATGAACCTGTCCGGGTACATGGGGCAGAAAACCGGGGTGCCGTTTCCGGTGATCAGCCGGATCAGTTTCGGCATTCACGGTGCGCAAATTCCTGCATTGATCAGGGCGGTGATCGCCATCGCCTGGTTCGGTATTCAGACGTACCTCGCCTCGGTGGTATTCCGCGTCCTGCTGACCGCCGTGCATCCGGGCTTTGCCGAATACGATCACAACTCGATTCTCGGCCTGTCGACTCTGGGCTGGGTGTGCTTCGTTGCCATCTGGCTGGTGCAACTGGCGATCCTCGCCTACGGCATGGAGATGGTGCGCCGTTACGAGGCGTTTGCCGGGCCGGTGATTCTGCTGACCGTTGCTGCCCTCGCCGGGTGGATGTACTTCCAGGCCAACGCGACCATTGCCTGGTCGATCCGCGAGCCGCTGACCGGTGGCGAGATGTGGCGCAACATCTTCGCCGGCGGCGCGTTGTGGCTGGCGATCTACGGCACGCTGATCCTCAACTTCTGCGATTTCGCCCGTTCTTCGCCGTGCCGCAAAACCATCAAGGTGGGAAATTTCTGGGGTTTGCCGGTGAATATTCTGGTATTCGCCGCGATTACCGTGCTGCTCTGTGGCGCGCAGTTCCAGATCAACGGGCGGATCATCGAAAGCCCGACCGAAATCATCGCCTCGATCCCCAACACATTCTTTCTGGTGCTCGGCTGCCTGGCTTTTCTGATCGTCACCGTCGCGGTGAACATCATGGCCAACTTCGTCGCCCCGGCGTTCGTCCTCAGCAACCTGGCGCCGAAGTACCTGACCTTCCGCCGCGCCGGGTTGATCAGCGCGACCATCGCTGTACTGATTCTGCCGTGGAACCTCTACAACAGCCCGCTGGTGATCGTGTATTTCCTGTCGGGCCTCGGCGCCCTGCTCGGCCCGCTGTACGGGGTGATCATGGTCGACTACTGGCTGATCCGCAAAGGCCGGATCAACGTGCCGCAGCTCTACAGCGAAGATCCCAACGGCGCTTATTACTACAGCCGTGGCATCAATTTCCGCGCGGTGGCGGCGTTTATTCCTGCAGCGCTGATCGCCATCGTCCTGGCCCTGGTACCTGGTTTCCACAGTGTTTCGCCGTTCTCCTGGCTGATCGGTGCCGGTATCGCCGGCATGCTTTACCTGATCATCGCCAAACGCCAGACGCATTACGCCGAAGTCAGCGGCGAATGCATCGCTGTGGATAACGTCAGCCACTGATCCCTTCGCGGCCCGGTTTTCGGGCCGCACCACTGCCCGCAATAAGGATTTTCCATGCGTATTCTCGTGGTCAACGTCAACACCACCGAATCCATCACCGACGCCATCGCCCGCTCGGCGCAGGCCGTCGCTTCACCC
Source organism: Pseudomonas sp. Marseille-Q5117 (assembly GCF_946901175.1). NCBI lineage: Bacteria > Pseudomonadati > Pseudomonadota > Gammaproteobacteria > Pseudomonadales > Pseudomonadaceae > Pseudomonas > Pseudomonas sp. Marseille-Q5117. The sequence goes on from NZ_CAMPPP010000006.1 coordinate 148,000, forward strand.
GGCACCGAAATCGTCGGCCTGACGCCGTACTTCGGCGCCGAATCGATTGAAGGCAATTTCGAAAGTTACCTGGCGGCCATCGCCGTGATGGACCGAGTGATGGCCTATGACCAACCCTTCGATGCGGTGATCCAAGCCGGCTACGGCGAACATGGCCGCGAAGGCTTGCAGGAGTTGCTCAACGTGCCAGTGGTAGATATCACTGATGCGGCGGCCAGCACCGCAATGTTCCTCGGCCATGCCTACTCGGTGGTGACCACGCTGGATCGCACCGTGCCGCTGATCGAGGATCGGCTGAAATTGTCCGGCCTGTGGGATCGCTGTGCCTCGGTGCGCGCCAGCGGTCTGGCGGTTCTGGAGCTGGAACACGAACCGCAGCGCGCACTGGAAGCGATCGTGCAGCAGGCCGAACTGGCGGTGACCCAGGACAAGGCCGAGGTGATTTGCCTGGGCTGCGGCGGCATGGCCGGGCTGGACGAGCAGATTCGCCGGCGCACCGGCGTGCCGGTGGTGGATGGCGTGACAGCGGCGGTGATGATTGCCGAATCGCTGGTGCGCTTGAAGTTATCGACGTCGAAGGTGCGCACTTATGCGACGCCACGGCCGAAGAATATTGTTGGATGGCCGGGGCGGTTTGCTCGCTGAGTTATCCATTCGAAACCGAGTTGCCCTTTTCGCGAGCAGGCTCGCTCCCACATTTGCACCGCGTCTCCCTGTGGGAGCGAGCCTGCTCGCGAATGCAAACGACTCAGTCCCAAGCCTTACTTAGATGGCACTAAACCGCCGCCCCAGCCCCTGCTCAGCAAACTGTTCAATCACGAAATCCACAAACGCCCGGGTCTTCCCCGGCAACAATTTGTGCTCGGCGTAATAGATCGAAATGTTGCCGTCATCGACAAACCATTCCGGCAGCACCCGCTGTAACGTCCCTGCCTGAAGATACGCGACCGCAAACGGCATGCTCACCAGCGCAATGCCCAAACCTTGCATCGCCGTTGCACAGGCAGCCTCGGAATCACTCATGGTGATCCGGGCCCGCAACGTCAGCGGGCTGTGTTGCTGATCGCGGTGAGTCAGTTGCCAGGAACGCACGCGCCCGGTCTGCGGTGAGCGAATCAGAATGCCGTCGTGTTGCTTGAGGTCATCGGGATGGCTGATCGGCGCATGTTTTTGCAGATAGTCCTCAGATGCCACCAACACCCGATGCGCCGGTGTCAGCCTGCGCGCAACCACGCCTTGCGGCAGTTCAAAGCCGCCGCCAATCGCCGCGTCGAAGCCCTGCCCGATCAGATCGACTTGGCGGTTATCGAAATGCCAGTCCGGGTTGATCGCCGGATAGCGCCGCAGAAACTCACCGAGCAGCGGCACGATATACAGACGGCCGAACACCGTGCCCATGCTGACTTTCAGCGTGCCGGCCGGTTGCCCGCCGGCACTGGCCAGATTGGCCACGGCATTCTGGATGGTGGTCAGGCTGGCGCTGACTTCACTCAAAAACAGCTGCCCCGCTTCGGTGAGGGTCAGGCTGCGTGTACTACGCTGGAACAGCCGCACGCCAAGCCGCGCCTCCAGTTTCGCCACGCTTTTGCCCACTGCCGCCGGGGTCAGGCTCAAGCGTCGCGCGGCTTCGGCAAAGCTGCCGACTTCGGCGCTGCGCACAAAGCATTCGATACTGCTGAACGTTTCCATGATCGCCACTATAAACTTCTGGTTTACACAGACTATAGCAATCATGGTCTACCCGGTTGTCGATGCCACGCCGATACTCGGCACCAACACCAAGGCATTCCGCCTTGAACACTTGGAGATCGAACATGACCACTCAACACCTCAGCGGCAAGGTCGCTCTGATTCAAGGCGGTTCGCGCGGCATCGGCGCAGCCATCGTCAAATGTCTGGCCGCTGAAGGCGCCGCCGTCGCTTTCACTTACGTCAGCTCCGCCGCCAAAGCCGAAGAACTACAGAACAGCATCACCGGCAACGGCGGCAAAGCCTTGGCGATCAAGGCTGACAGCGCCGACGCCAGCGCGATTCGCCACGCCGTCAGCGCGACGGTCGAAGCGTTTGGCCGGCTGGACATTCTGGTCAACAACGCCGGCGTGCTGGCCATCGCGCCGCTGGAAGACTTCAAACTGGAAGACTTCGATCAGACCCTGGCCATCAACGTGCGCAGCGTGTTCATTGCGTCCCAGGAAGCGGCGAAACACATGGGCGAAGGCTCGCGGATCATCAACATCGGCAGCACCAACGCCGACCGCATGCCCTTCGGCGGTGGCGGCGTGTACGCAATGAGCAAATCGGCACTGGTCGGCCTGACCAAAGGCCTGGCCCGCGATCTCGGCCCACGCGGTATCACCATCAACAACGTGCAACCTGGCCCGGTCGACACCGACATGAACCCGGCCCACGGCGAATTCGCCGACAGCCTGATCCCGCTGATGGCCGTCGGTCGTTACGGCACCGCCGATGAAATCGCCCGCTTCGTCGCCTACCTGGCCGGGCCGGAAGCCGGCTACATCACCGGTGCCAGCCTGACCATCGACGGTGGTTTCGGCGCCTGACAGACCGGCAAGAAAAAACGCCGCCCTTCTTTATAGCAAGGGCGGCGTTTTTGTATGGCGGTCAAGCCAGTTCCAGCGTCGGCAGGCCAAAGGCGCTGGGCCTGAAGTCTTTCAGCGAGCGGATAATGCCGTCAGCGTGGGCATATTTCTCATCGGCCATCGCTGCGTCGGGGATGGCGATCGCGGTCATGCCGGCCGCTTTCGCGGCGGTGACGCCGAACGGCGAATCCTCGAACACCAGACAATCCGAGGGCGCGACGCCCAGACGCCTGGCAGCGGTGAGAAAGATATCCGGCGCCGGTTTGGCCGCGCCGACTTCCGGATCGTCCGCCGTGACGATGAAATCGAACAGCGCAAACCATTCACGGTGCAAGGTGGTTTTCTGCCCGAACGACTGGCGCGATGAACTGGTGCCCACCGCGATCGGGATGTTGTGCGCCTTGAGGTGACGCACCAGCGCTTCGGCCCCCGGCATTGCCTGCGCCTTGGGAAAACGCTCGCGCATCAGCGGCTCGCGAATCTGCAGGAATTCTTCCGGAGTGATCGGTAGTTCCAGCGCCTGCACCACGTAATTGGCCAGGTCATTGGCACCGCGACCAATGATGTTTTGTTTGACGCTCCAGTCGAAGGTTTTCCCGTAGCGCCCGGCAATCAGCGAGGTGACCTCGGTGTAAATGCCTTCGGTGTCGAGCAGCAAACCGTCCATATCGAAAATCACGGCCTTGATCGGGCCGAACGTCTTCAGCGGTGCATTCATCATCGGATCCGTTAACAAAGACATCCCGGGCGACAGGCAACGTGCCGCAACGCGGATCTGATTAATGGGTTCAGCAGCATAGCGAGGCCGATGGACATTGAGCAACGGGCAATGCCATCGACGCCTTTTCGCATTTAGCGAAAACTCCTACAGACACTGCCTACTTCCCCGACTTCTTTCCTTTTTGATCCCCCGCAAAGTCCGCGCTCCCGTTTCTTCATATGCGCGAGCGACTGCGAATGTTTCAACCCGATCAGCTCCTGGCCCTGAACAACAGCATCGGACTGCTGGTGGTGGCCGCCCTGAATCCCCAGCAGCCCGATTTCGAAGCGCTGATCGATGAGTTCCGCCTGTGCCTGAACAACTACGACGCCTGGGCCGAGCAGTTCTGGACCGGGACCGCGCTGGACATCGAGCAGGTGTTCAAGGTTGGCAATGACGTACAACTGAGCGCGCCGATCACCTCGCGCGCACCTGTCAGCTCATCGGTGGTCATGTGTTCGGCCAGCGGTCCGTTGACCTTGGTGCATTTGTTCGAAACCGCGCGCTTCGTGCCGATCGGCGACACCCCGGTGACCCTCGAACCGCTGCTCAGCGAAGTCGACGGCGTACAGACCTTCGGCGAACCACTGCGCCACACCATCGGCCCGAGCGGGATCCTCGAAGTGACCGATTGCATGCGCGGCCAGCGCTACCGCGTCACCTTCTTTCCCGATGTTTCTACCGACCATGTCCGCACCCTGTATGCCTCATATGAAGGCGTGATTGCCGGTCTTGAAGGTTGGCTGCGCATCGAATGGACAGGCTTCCAACCGCAATGGACGGAGTTTTCCAGCGCCGGTTTTCTTGATCGTTACGGGCAGTTGCAACGGGCCGATTGGCGCGGTCTGGAAAAAGCTTTGAATGGCGTCTGGGATGACATTCAACAACTGTTCGCCCTACTTGCCGATCTGCAGGAGCACAGCGCAAAGCTCCTGGAATACCTCAGCGAAGTCGAACTTGAGGCGCTGCTGGCGGCTTCCAGCGAGGCGATTGCCAACGCCTTGTTGATGCTCAGCGACGAGCCGTTGCTGTTCATTCATCTGGCCGCGTTCACCAGTTGGCTGAAGATGCTGCCGCCGCAATACCTCGCGGAGGTGGTGGCCGAAGTTCGCACCGAGTTGCTCATCAGTTTTCTGTTGATGCGCGTCGCCGGGGGTGCCGGCGTATCGCTGCGTTTGAGCAGCAAGGTCCTGGCGAAAGTCAAGTCGCCACGGGCGCGAGAGTGGCTGGCCGCCTCAGCCTTGCGTCTGGCTGAGCTGACTTCGACACCGGAACTCAAGCAGCACGCGAGCACGCTGAAGCCGCTGATGTTCCATGCCCGCGAAGTGGAGCTGAAGCCGACGCCATCGATTCCGCTGAACATTCGCCAAGCCGATGAAGTTGTGTTGAGCGTGCCGAATCCGGCGCCACTCGCGCGGGACAAATCTCAAAACATGGCCCGCCTTGAGCGCCATGAGCCACACGACGACGCGCCCGACCAAGCAAAGAACCCCAACGGCGATGCCGCCGATTGCGTGCCCAAAACCTGTACCAATGGCTGCCCGGTGTCGATGGTCACCGGCGAAGAACTGCTGACCCTGACCGACGCGGTGCTCGACGGCGTGCTGCCCTTCGAGTTCACCCGCTTGTACCGCAGCAGCGCGGTCGAGATCGACATCGGCCTGGGTTTCGGCTGGAGCCATACGCTGGCCCATCGGCTGACCTTCGACGGCGATGGCGTGATCTGGATCGATCAGGAGAACCGCCGAACCCGCTTTCCCTTGCCCAATGTCGCGCGTCCGGCGATTCACAACAGCCTGTCGCGGGCGGCGATCTTTCTCGGTGATGAGCCGGAAGAACTGATTCTGGCGTTGGCCGGTGACAGCGCACGGTTTTACCACTTTCGCGCCGGCCGGCTGACCGCAATCAGCGATGTCTTCGGTAATCGTCTGACCCTGCAACGCGATCGCTCCGACCGCATTCAGCGTCTGGACACCGGCGCCGGGCGCGCCCTGCTGTTGCGTTATGACCGCGCGCAACTGGTGGCGGTCGATTATCAGGTGTTTGTTCAGGGCGAGTGGATCACCGAGCAAAACCTCGCCACCTACAGCTTCGATGCCCGGCAACGCCTGCTGGTCGCGACCAACGCGGTCGGCGACAGCGAGCGCTACGACTACGACGACCACCACGTCATCCTCCAGCGCCAGCTGACCGGCGGCGCGAGCTTCTTCTGGGAGTGGCAGCGCGAGGGCAAAGCCGCCCGCTGCGTGCGGCACTGGGCGTCGTTCTCGCAGATGAACACCCGTTACGTCTGGAACGATGACGACGCCAGCGTGACCGTGCATTACGTCGACGGTACCGAAGAAGTCTACGTCCACGACGAGCGCGCGCGGCTGGTGCGCCAGGTTGCGGCCGATGGCGGCGAGCAGCTCAAGGCCTATGACCAGCAGGGGCGCTTGATCGCCGAGCAGGATGCGTTGGGCGCGGTTACCGAATACCGCTATGACGAAGTCGGACGGCTGATCGCGCTGATTCCGCCGGACGATGCACCAACGTCCTACGAGTACCGCAACGGGTTTCTCTACAAGCGTTGCCGTGGTGAGGCGGTGTGGATCTACCGGCGCAACGCTGAAGGCGCCGTTACCGAAGCGGTCGATCCCGACGGCCAGGTCACGCATTACTACTACAACCTGCGCGGGCAATTGCTGTCGCTGCGTTATCCGGACAGCAGCCGCCACCGCTGGGTGTGGAACGAGCTCGGCCAGCTCATCGAAGAAACCCTGCCCGATGGCGGCGTGCGGCGCTTTTCCTACGATGCGCTGGGCCGGCGGATTACCACTCAGGACGAATTTGGTGTTGTCAGCCGTCAGCAGTGGGACGCGGCTGGCCGACTGATCCTGACGACTTCTCCTACGGGCAGCACGCGCGCCTACAGCTACGGCGCCTACGGCCAGATCACCGCCGAACGCGACGAGCTCGGGCGCATCACCCGCTATGAATATGACGATGATCTGCACCTAGTCTCGCGGCGGATCAACCCCGACGGCACCCGCGTGCAGTATCGCTATGACCATGCGCGGTTGTTGCTGACCGAGATTGAAAACGAGTCGGGCGAAAAATACCGACTGGATTACACGCCGACCGGATTGATCCGACAGGAAACCGGGTTTGATGGACGGCGCACGGCTTACGTCTACGACCTCAATGGTCATTTGCTGGAAAAGACCGAGTTCGGCGAGCAGGGTTTATCGCTGGTCACCCGGTACGAGCGCGACGCGGCTGGAAGGTTGCGAGTCAAAACCCTGGCCGATGGGATCAAAGTCCGCTACGACTACGACCGCCTCGGCCGATTGATCGGTGTCGATGACGGCCAGAACCATCCGCTGGCCTTCGAGTATGACCGTCAGGATCGCTTGATCACCGAGCATCAGGGCTGGGGCACTCTGCGCTACGCCTATGACGCCTGCGGTCAGCTCAAACGCCTGCGCCTGCCGGACAACAGCAAGCTCGATTATCACTACGCCAAGGGCGGTGCGCTGTCGGCCATCGACCTCAACGGCACGCCGCTCACGCGCCACGTCTACCAGTCCGGTCGCGAGCAGCAACGCCAGCAGGGTCTGCTGCTCAGCGAATATGCCTACGACGATCAGGGCCGCTTGCTCGCCCATGCTGTAGGTCATCGCCACGCCTCGCTGTACCGCCGCGATTATGCCTACAGCGCCAATGGCAATCTTGAGCACATCGCCGACAGCCGCCACGGTCAGCGCACCTACGGCTACGACGCCCTCGACCGGTTGATCCGCGTACGCCACTCGCGCGACGAACTGCCCGAATCCTTCGCCCACGACCCGGCCGGCAACCTGCTGATGCAGGACCGCCCCGGTCCCGCCCAGATCAAAGGCAATCGCCTGCTGATGCAGGGCGACCGCCATTACGACTACGACGCCTTCGGCAACCTGATCCGCGAACGCCGAGTCCACGGCCAGACCCTGGTCACCGAATACCGCTACGACTGCCAGCACCGCCTCATCGGCCTGACCCGCCCCGACGGCCAGACCGCCACTTATCACTACGACGCCTTCGACCGCCGTATCCGCAAAACCGTCGACGGCGCCGTCACCGAATTTTTCTGGCAAGGCGAACACCTCGTCGCCGAAAGCAGCGCCACGCAATACCGCAGCTTCCTCTACGAACCCGGCACCCTCCGCCCACTCGCGATGCTCGACGGCAAAGGCCCGAAAAAGGCCTGCCCCTTCTACTACCAACTCGACCACCTCGGCACCCCGCAGGAACTCACCGACTACAGCGGCGAAATCGTCTGGTCCGCGCAATACGACGCCTACGGCAAAGTCGCCGCTGTGACCCTGGCCGGCGAAGACTACCTCGACCAACCGCTGCGCTTTCAGGGGCAGTATTTCGATGTTGAAAGTGGGCTGCATTACAACCGGCATCGGTATTACGACCCGAGGCTTGGGCGGTATCTGACGCCGGACCCGGTGAAGCTCGCGGGCGGGTTGAATCAGTACCAGTACGTACCGAATCCGACGGGGTGGGTGGATCCGTTGGGGTTGACGTCCAATTGCCCGCCGCCGAATAAGCCTGGGTGTGAGGTGCCGGGGGCGAGTGATGGGGTTAAGGTTGATGAGGGGGAGCCTGATGCACCAGCGCCTAAGAAAAAACAGGAATATCTGTACCGAGGAGACTCAAGAGACCCGTCCGATGTTTTTGTGAACGGATTCAAAAGCAAGGGAGACAGCGAGGACTTATTCCTCCACTCCATTGATAGCGATTTTCCTCCAAGCGGCTTTATCAGCACCTCCCCCTCTAGAGACGTGGGAAAAGAGTTTGCTACCAGCTTTTTTACAAAAACCGGGTTTCTTTATACTTTGAAGAGAGTCGAGGGCTATGATTTGAAGCAAGAATTAGGAAACCGATACAAATTTTCCCGAGAACAGGAATTCGCCGTTCCAAAAGTCATCAAAAATGAAGACATTCTAGGCGCCACGATAATTATTGATGATGGGCGTGACTTTGGTTACTCCATCCCGAATCCGTATAGGAAAATTGACAAATGATTTCGGAGTTCAAAATTATCGTAGAAAAAGAATACGCAACCAAAGATGTAGTTCTGATTTGCGACAGCGAGGAAATAAGCATAACTCTAAGCCTGGACGGATTATCGCCAAAAACATACACCGGCAAAAATTTTTATCACTGTTTCGGCTTAATCCGCAAGGACAACCCTCTAGTAACTTTCTTTTGCAAAGGCTCAAAGTTAAATGTTCACCCCTCCAGCTTATCATCACAAATGTCTCTTGGATTAAAAGCTTATGAATTGACAAATGGAGCAGAACCATCACTGAAAGATGTGGTGTCGATATTTGACTACGAAAATGAAAACCTAACAAACTCACCAGAACTACAAAGAGAATTTTTCTTACAGTGGATGGGGGCCTAGGGGTAGAAAGATATACTTTTTTGACAACAGAATTGATAAATGGCGCCCATGTAAATTTTAAGAAAGACGCAAGCCGAGCCTCAACCAACACTACGTAAAGACGCTTTCAAGATAGATCGACAGGCTAAAAGAACACATGAATCACTGGAATGAGATACATGGCAGCAAACTCTTCAACATGGTCTTCAGCCGAAATGTACCTATCGGAGAGATTAAGCTCTTCACTCTAAACATAGACAATAATCTTTCAACACTGACTCTGGCATTTGACATCAGAGAAATTCCAGACACGCCTCCGAATAAGTGGAAATCCATAGAATACAATGCTTGTCGCATAGGGATAACGTGCAGTGAAGTTACAAGCTTGACGATATCCAATCTCCCCATACGGGAAATATTTCAATTATCCATTAAAAATTTTGAGAGCGGGCACTTGGTTCGCATTGCATCAGAGACTTCCGAGATAAAATTCATTACGTCATCATTGAGATTAAGAGAGCCTAGCGTCTATTTAACAGAGTCACCTGTCTAAACATCACACACTTAACACTCCACGCGCAGCGCCGGCAAGACCAAAAGCAATATCACCAACGCTAAAGCTATTACCGCCCCAAAGAGCATACCGCAATTTTTAAACAATAAAAATGCAATCCAGCCAGCCAATTCATCGGACTAGATATTTTGCAAATTAGGAGAAAATGATGAGTGATCAAACCTTGGATGCCCTGATAAATGACTTTATTGCTATGGTAGAGACAAGCACGCTGATATTTGAAGAAAAATTTGGTACTCGAGACATTCGAAGGCTTTGGCATACCAAGGCGATAAAGCGTCGCGGGAGAGTCACTCGAGGCGTTAAATATGAATTGCACGGCATCGGCTGCCGCATTAATCTATCGACAGGAACTGTAGATTTTGACTATGGGCCTAATGGTGAAATCAATGGGTTTGACATTTGCCGCTTATACTTCTTTGCTTGCGAAAGACCATCTAAATATAGAAAATACTGCGACAAAAAAAATAATCAAAAAAGAATTCGCCGAATACATAGACCTAAAAAAATCAAGAAAATCTCCTTAATTAGCAACTTGTATATATGGACCAACTGAAAAGAAACCGAAAAGACCAAAACACATAAAAATCACCCTGACTTCCGCATCTGCTTGTGAGACAAACACCAAAATTCACAATGTAAAAATCATTAGAAATATTGGGAAAACCATTTTCGACACAGGAGCGAATGAAACATGTCAGCCTAAAAAGACTCGATACCGATCGACTGGATGATAATCGAAAAACATGAGCAACAACATAATACGTCTCGAAGACTTGATCAAAGGCTTCCTCAGCAAAGTTGAAGAAGGAACAACGCTATTACAAGAAAAATTTGGCACCCGAAACATCCTAAGACTTTGGAGGAGCGGCAAAATAGAACGTTGCGGAGAAATCATCGATGGTGTTGAATATGAACTACACGGCATAGGCTGTGCTATTCATTTTCCCACTGACTCAGTGGACTTCGATTACGGTTCGAATAACAGGATCGATGGTTTTGATGAGTGGCGCCTTTACATATACGCCACCGACAGGCCTTTAAGATATAAAAAATACACTAACATGAAATTTCTTGAGCGTGAATTCAAGACCTATATAGATGCAGGCAGAATCGAAAAAATGTCGCCCTCCGATGACCTCTATGTGTTTATCGACTCAACCGAAAATGACTGAACAAAGATACGTGGGGGCCTGATAGCTCAGGCCCTTTAAATCAGTATTCAAAGTCTCATTCATCACGAACACTCTCACTGCTCATCCCCATCCTCCTCATACTCCATATCCGCCTCATCCGCATCATTCAACGGCACCGTCGCATCATCCATCAGCGAGCCCGGATCTTCATTCCCCGGATCATTGATAAACGGCAGTCCACTCGGGCCCTTCTCTTCTTTGCCTTCGGTTTCAGGAGTCATAGCGCACCTCTTGAGCGTGTGGGATGTATCACTTTCGAAAAGCCCTGCCGCCAATCGTTCCTCTGCCTGACGGCAGACACAAAAAACCCGGCACCACAGACTGTGTGAAAACCTAGCAATCTGCGCAGCGCTCAAAGAAAATGCTCCGTATCGAAAGATACGGAGCATTTTTCGTTATGGCCTACATCCAGGGACAATCCCGCAGCCAGACCAGCCTGTTTCCGGTCTCGCTGGAAGAGTTGATCCCCGAGGATCACCTCGTTCGCGTTATCGATCTTTACGTCGCCAAGCTGGATCTGGCTCGACTGGGCTTTGATAAAGCACTTCCCAAAAGCACCGGCCGTCCCTCTTACGATCCAGCGGATCAGCTCAAACTCTACCTCTACGGCTATTTCCAGCGGATTCGCTCATCACGACGGCTCGAAGCCGAGTGCCAGCGCAACGTCGAAGTGATGTGGCTGATCAATCGACTCAAGCCTGATTTCAAGACCATCGCCGATTTCCGTAAAGACAACAAAGCCGCTTTCATCGCGACGTGCCGGGCCTTCGTGCAGTTTTGCCGCTCAGCGGGGCTGATAACCGGCGAGTTGGTGGCCATTGATGGCAGCAAATTTCAGGCGGTCGCCTCTTCACGGCGTCATATGAATTTGAAGCGGCTCCAACATCAAGAGCAGAAGCTGGAGAAGCGCATCGCCCACTATTTGGCAGAGCTGGACGAGGCAGATAAAACCGAAGCCGGCGAGAAGATTGACCGCAATGCAATCAAGGCGACTTTGGCGCAACTTGAAGTCAGGCATTCCAATAACTTGACGTGCCAGGCGCTGATGAAATCCATGGAGCTTGAGCAATTCAATACCCACGAAAGCGATGCGCGAATGCTGCGAACGCACAAAGGGCCTCGGGTCGGGTACAACGTGCAGACAGCCGTGGACGCTGAAAACTGCATGATCGTGCATCATGAAGTGACTCAGGACAGCGATGATCGCAAGCAACTTGAACCGATGGCCAAGGCCGCCAAGGAACAACTTTCACAAGATGAACTGACGGTCACCGCGGATGCGGGCTACTCCAATGGCAAGCAGTTCCAGGCATGTGAGGATGAGAACATCACGGCTTATGTGCCTGTGGCGCGATCACTCAACTCCTGCGGCAAGGAGCAGATATTTTTCGATCGAACAGCATTTGCCTACGATGCGTCGCAAGATCGATATCAATGCCCTGCCGGAAAATGGCTGATCTTTAAGCAGATCAGCAACAAAGGCCGGATCTACCAAGCGAAGGTCAGCGACTGCGCAAGCTGCCCGATTAAAGCGAAGTGCACCGACGCCAAACGCCGATACATCTCGCGCCATCTGCACGAACAGGCTTTCGAGCGAATGGAGCAGCGAATGCAGGCACATCCCGAAATGATGGTCAGTCGACGATCCATCGTCGAACATCCCTTCGGCAACCTTAAACAGTGGTTATTTGGTAACGCTCGCTTCTTGCTGCGACAGCTTGAAGGCGCGAGAGCTGAAATGGCCTTGGCGGTGAACGCCTACAACCTGAAAAGAGCAATTAACGTGTTGGGCGTGCGCCAGATGATGGCGCTGATGGGCTGAAACGCCTTTTTTCGTTTGCTGTGAGCACAAAAGCAAACGCCCCGAACAAGTCGGGGCGTTTGCTGGAACCACCATCAGTGCGTTTTCACACAGTCTGGCCAGGCCGGGTTTCGGTTGCTCAATCAGCGATGTTTATTCTTGTGTTTGTTTTTGTGTTTGTGGCCGCCGGAATGCGATCCACCGTCGTCGCCAAGATTGTTACCCACCGCGCCGCCCGCTGCGCCGCCTAAACCGGCGCCGATTGCGGAGCCGGTGGAGCCGCCGAGGCTGTTGCCGACGACCGAACCGCCTGCTGCGCCAAGACCGCCGCCGATCGCGGCTTCGGTGCGGTTGCGTTTGTTCGCGCCGACGGCACTGCCCGCCGCGCCGCCAACACCAGCGCCGACCGCTGCGCCCGTGCTGCCGCCGAGTTGTCCGCCAACCACATTACCCAGCGCACCGCCGAGACCACCGCCTACGGCAGCGGTGCCGTCTCCGGCCGCCATCGCGCCCTGCGCCACGAACAAGCCAAAAAACAGTGCAGATAATGACAATCGCATATGAACCTCGCAGTTCCCGAATCGGGACAGTCCGCCCAAGCGGGGCGTATGCAGATTGGAGATGATTTCGCACGAAACGTTCAGCCATGAAAAAGCCCGACATCGAGTCGGGCTTTTTCTGACAGGCCATCAGCCTCAGTGGCGTTTGTGACCTTTGCCCAGGTTGCTGCCGACGGCACCGCCGGCCGCGCCGCCCAGACCTGCACCGATGGTGGCGCCGTTGCGGCCGCCCAGGTTGTTGCCGATCACCGAACCACCGGCCGCACCGACGCCGCCGCCGATCGCCGCTTTGGTGCGGCTGCCCTTGCGTGCCGCGACGGCGCTGCCCGCTGCGCCCGCAACGCCAGCGCCAATTACGGCACCGGTGCTGCCGCCCATTTTCTGACCGACCACGTTACCCAGCGCGCCACCCAGGCCACCGCCCAGCGCAGCGGTGCCATCACCGGCAGCCATTGCACCTTGAGCAACCAGAAGGCCAAGAACCAGAGCAGGCAGTGTTAAACGCATGACGAAAACCTCAAATAAACGGGATGACGAAAAGGAGCGGGATTTAATGCGCTCAGCGCAGGAAAGTCCAGACGCCGGCGGCAGCGTCGATTGGACCGCAATCAGGGAAAAGGTTTTATGCCGGACAAAAAAAAGCCCGCTGGGGAGACGGGCTGGAGACTTGCTTTCTAACGGATGGCTTCACACTACGTTGGCCAACGTGAAAAGTTTGTGAAAAAAAACCGACATTAATGTCAACGCCCGCCCCCTCATTCTTGCGCGCATAAAAAACCCCGTTCAGTGACGGGGTGCGGGATGAAATCACTTTCTGGTCCTTGCCGTGACCTTGGGCAGGAATTTCGCTTTCGGCCCTTTGGGGGCTGTGGATTTGATTTTGCCGATGCTGACCGGATCCTCGCCAAACCCCGACTGATACTCCGACTGACCGCAGCGCACACAGTTGTTGAATGAAAACTCAGCGCCATCATCTTCGATAAATGGACCTGACATAGACTCTCCCCTACGCAACCGGGCCGACACCGGCAAAATAGTTTTGCCTGGAAAATATCGTCCCTCAGCGCTTTTCAGACTAGCCGGTCACTACTGGACTTGCTGTTCAGAAAGGCTGATCACCGACGAATGGAAAAAAGCGTCGCGAGCGATCACTCGCTAAAGATTTCCATCGAACGGCCGCTGCCCTTATTCCTACCAATGAATCTCAAGGAGAGATCATGCAGATCAATGGATTCCCGAACATGCCAGTCGTAAAACTCACGGACGAGCAGATCGCTGCCGGCAAGGCCGGTGCGGAAAAACTCAAGGAAAAGATCGCCTCGGGTGAAATCACCATCAAATACCCGGACAAACCGCTTCTGCAGCCGGGCGTCGTCTACCATCCCAGCGAGCCCGCCCCATCGGCGCAGCCTGACGGGACACCGCCCCTCGTCGCCATCGATACACCGCTGACCTATGACTCAAGAGGCGCTGTGTTGCTCAAGCCTCAGGGCTGATTGACGCGGAAAAAGCCCATTCCTCGTGCGAGTGGGCTTTGCCTTCAACGCGATGATCAACGCAGCTTCACCGCCGTTCCGGTGACGAACACCACGACCATGCCACCCTTGCCTGCCGGCATACTGATCTCGAAGTCCACGCCGACCACCGCGTCAGCCTGCAATGCCCGCGCCCGATCCTTCAGTTCGTCGGTGGCCTGAATGCGTGCTTCTTTAAGAGCCCGCTCCAACGTCTGCGACCGCCCGCCAAAGAAGTCGCGCATGCCCGCAAACATATCGCGGATCACGTTGACGCCCTGCACAGACTCGGCGCTGACGATGTCCAGATAGGCCGTGATCTGCCGCCCCTCGACGGAATGAGTGGTGGAAATGATCATGAAAGTCGTCCTTTTACTGCAAAAGTGAAGGCGGCGATTGTAGCGCGGCAACAGGCCTGGCACCCGTGGCTCAATTGGATTTAACGACCCACAATTCATCCAGCTTCGTCGTAAAACTCGAACTCATCACCTCCCGCCGCATGCCCCAGGCAGGATCCGCCGGCACACTCCCCGCTCGCAACGTTCCATGCCCCCAGCGCTGATTGATCTGGTCCAGCACGCCCATCACCCTCTCCGCCGCTTGGGGTTGGGACTGTGCAAACAGGTCTTCGGTAAATTCTCCGGGCTGCCGCAGATCCATCAATAACACTTCAGCCTTGCTGTACTTGAAGCCCGGCCGGAACAATCGATCAACCGCTTCGCTCGCCACCTTGCTCAGCAACCGCACATCATTGGTCGGATAAGGCAACTCGATCAGCGCGCCATTGGCGTACTTGGCCTCCTCCGGATTGAACATGCCGGTGCGGATACTCACGCGGATCTTTTTGCACAGCGAATTCTGCGCACGCAGCTTTTCCGCCGCTCGATGCACATAAGTCGCCACGGCTTCCTTGATCGGCTCGATGGTAGTCAAACGGTTGCCAAACATGCGGCTGCTGCAAATTTCCTGCTTCGGCGGTTCCGTCTCGGACAGTTCCAGACAGGATGTGCCACCCAGTTCGCGCGCGGTCTTCTCGATCACCACGCTGAACTTGCGCCGCAGCGTCCACGGATCGGCCTTCGCCAGGTCCATCGCACTTCTGATCTGCATGCTTTCCAGATGAGCTTTCATCCGCCGCCCGACGCCCCACACGTCACCGACATCGGTATTGCGCAGCACCCAGTCGCGTTTGGACGGATCGCAGATGTCGACCACGCCGCCGGTATGCGCTTGCAGGCGTTTCGCGGTGTGGTTGGCGAGCTTGGCCAGCGTTTTCGTGGGGGCGATGCCGACGCCGACCGGGATGCCGGTGCGCTTATAAACAGCAGAGCGGATGGTGCGGCCAAACGCGGTCAGGTCCCCAGGGATGCCGCTGAGATCGGCGAACGCCTCATCAATGCTGTACACCTCGACGGCCGGCACCATGGATTCGATGATCGTCATCACTCGCTCGCTCATGTCCCCGTACAAGGCGTAATTACTGCTGAACACCTGAATGCCATGGCGGCGCAAATCATCGCGAATCTGGAAATACGGCGCGCCCATTTTCACAAAGGGCTTGGCGTCATAACTGCGCGCAATCACGCAGCCATCGTTATTGCTCAGCACGACAATCGGCGTCTTCGCCAGATCGGGCCGGAACACTCGCTCGCAGCTGGCATAGAAGCTGTTGCAATCGATCAGCGCGAAAACCTGCTCACGATTTGCCATGGTCGCGCACGCTGTAAGTGACCACGCCCCAGATCACCAACTCATCCCCTTCCATCACGTAGCGAGGCGGGTATTTGCTGTTGGCCGAAAGAAGAATGATCGTGTTATCGCGCATGTGCAGGCGCTTGCAAACAGGTTCGGAGTTGAGACCGGCGATGACGATATCGCCGTGCTCGGCATTCAGGCTGCGGTCGACGATCACCAGATCGCCGCAAAATATCCCCGCGTCCTGCATGCTCTCGCCTTCGATCTTCGCCAGATAAACGTGCGGCGCACGAATATCGAAGATCTCATCAAGCGAAATGTGCTTTTCAATGTGATCAGCCGCCGGCGAAGGAAAACCGGCGGGAATCCGAAACGAATACAACGCAAGCTTTTCGCCCGCGCCTGACAACGGGCCGAGGATGGTGACGCTCATGATACGAACCTGATAGTGAATTTACTGTATGCGCATACAGTAAACCCGGGACAGTTCGGAGGGTCAATGAGGCGTGTAGGAGATTTCGACGGGTGACAGGGTTTTATAAAACTTCTACTGAAAGTCAGATTTCGCCACTACGCGTGGACCTCACGATCGAGCACGTCTGCAACCCATTGATTGATGCTCTTATGGGCTAGCTGCGCCTTTACAGCGACCGTCGCATGCAGCGCTGGCGCCAAGCGCAGGCTGAGATCCCCCGAATAGAGTTTCTGAGGTGCGCGACCGAGCCTGGCGCAGGTATCGAGATAATCAGTCACGGCCTCCTAGAACGCGTTCCGCAGCTCTGCGACCGACGTGGAGGTGGTCGAGCGGGACAACAAGACGGTGCGAAAACACAAACTGCACTTTGTGTTCCTGAACACCAAAAGCGGCCTGCCGCACGCTAATGATTTCGTGGTGCGCGATCGTTTCTTCAAGGCGCACTTGCTCGCGGCCGGCGTTCGCTATCGAGGCCCCGGGCAGTGCCGGCACACCTACGCCAGTCAGTTGCTGACCACTGGGGTTGCGTCGATCGACTGGATCGCTGAACAGATGGGCCACACCAACGGCAACATGATCCGCCAACATTACGGGACTTGGATAAACGAGGACGGCCCAGATGTCGTCGGGATGTTGCAGCTAGCTCTGAAGCTTTGAAATCACCGCAAACCAACTGGAAGACTTGAAAAATCTAATTAAACCAAGGGCGCACAACGGCATCTTGCAAGCATGTCTATTGTCGGGCAATGTGACATCATTCTTAAAACAATATGCTAGGAGCAGCGGATGCCATTCTCAGACTTTATGACGGACACTATTACTGTGAGAAAAAGTAATGGCGAAGTGATCGAAAATGTTAAAGCCAGCGTTCAGTCCAATCAAATCTTTCTAGATCGATCAGATATACTTATCGAACCGAGAGACTTGATAGAGCGAAGAATGTCCAATGGAGGTATAGAAACATTTGATGTTATTGATCCCGGTTTTAATGAAGCCTTCCACGGCATTGAAGCTCATTATCAGATGAAAGTGAAAAAACTTGGATTACCAGAAGCAAAGCAACGCACCCAGTCGATCACCTATAACATTACAGGCCATAACGCTCGTATCAACAACGACTCTGTTGACAACTCAACCAATTCCGTAAACATAGGAAGTGACGTTCAGGAATATCTCACCGCGCTACGACAAATAATTGAAACCATTATAGATACGAAGGAGAAGAAGAGCGCTTCCGAGATAGTTGACAGTGTCGAATTGCAATTAGCACAACCAAAACCCAGCAAAACAGTTATTTCAGTTCTACTCGGTGCACTTCCACACATCGCGAGTATCAGCTCGTTGGCGACAGCAATCATAGGAGCACTTTAATTAGGTCTCCATCAGTTTAAAAAACGACATAGGACCGTTATAGATCCCGCACTAAAATAATCAGAATTAAGGGCAAACAATGGGCCAAGCGAAATCAAGAGGCACAAAGAACGATCGAATTGAACAATCATTAAATCGTAAAAAAGAGAACGACCAAGATATAGCGGCTCGACGACGAGCCGCCGGGCAAAAAATTTCAGAGTTCAACAAGCTATATCAAACCAAAGTTTGTCTCGCTCCCCACGAGGATCATGAAGGGCCGATAGTATCGGCTCACACTTTATCTTTGGAAGCATTTTTGAGGCCTATTTCAAGAGAGGGTCGAGTCTACGCAATTCAAAAGAACTTAACCAATGATCCCCAAAAATTCCCATTGACTCTTGAGTTGCAAGGTCTAAGGGACGTTTCCGTATTCAATGGTTTTTGTCGAACGCATGATCGCGAACTATTTTCATGTATAGAAACACGTCCGTTTGAATTCAATCAAGAACAGCTATTTATGCTCGCTTATAGAGCTGTAGTTCGGGAAAGCTATTTCAAACGTAAACAGCACGAGTCATTTCCATCGCTCGAACAAATAGCAGCCATGCAGGGGATAAAAGAGGAGATACAACTCACAGAGCTTGCTGAGAAATACCTATCAGCTATTTTAGAAGGTGCAGCAGAAATTGAAAACCTAAAGAAAAAGCTAGATGACTTATTGATAGCTAAAGATTGGGGACGTCTAGTTACACGAGCATTGATATTCCCAAAGCCGCCGGTGGTAGTTGCGTCTTTCGCGGTACAACCATCGGTCGACATGAACGGAAAACGACTTCAAAACATGTGGGACAGCACTAGCGAACTATCACATATGATGGTTTCTATAATCCCTCTAAACACCGGGAGTGCCGCTATTTTCTCGTGGCTGGATAGTGCTAATAGCGCCCCGTCCCGTTTCTTTGACTCAATAGCCTTATCGAAAGCCCCAACGACGGCCATAATACACACAGCACTCGACCTCAGCGAAAACATTGCAGTTTCTCCTGAATGGTACGAGTCACTTAAACCGCTTACCCGAGAATACGTTATGTCTCGTGTACTCAACCTGGCCCAAGACGAAATCTATGCTACTCGAGGAAATCCCCTGAGGCGCTCACCAGATTTGGGAGATTGGGGAACACCAAACTGTCTGTAGGAGTATCGAACCTAGATATGTGGTCGCTCCTACTTAAATGTGCTCATACTCGATCAGTTGCAAGAGCCTGGCTAATGGGACCGCATTCGTAACGGGGGCTTTTCAAACGTAAACGGCGCTCATGGTATCGGTGGTAAGGAAAGGCATTGACCAGAAGTGGTCAATCAGTAACCTTTAGAAAATCAGGTAGTTTAATTTTAAACTACGCAAACGCTAAGAATGCGGAGTAAGCACTGCGCATTCCCCATACGAAAAAACCGTAAGAAATCAGTCCTAACGATATCGCAAGGATGTTAAAAAAAAGACCGGTCCGCTGTTTCCAGTTTTCTGTCTCTGCATAAAACCACTGACTCAGATAGGTGACACCTGATGAGACAACTATAGCAAATACGCCGCACACAAAAATTGCCAATGCATCAGTAAATGCGGGAATTCGGGAATGCTGTTCCTCTGTGAGTTTTCCGACAAATGCAAGCAGGGCAACTGAAGCGCCACCATTCATTAAAAGGGCTGTTTTAACAGCGTTCTGTCCAGACTGAATAACTGTACGAAACATTTCAAGATCAGAAGCATGATTGCTTTTTTCTCTTTCAACCATAAGTTGAAGCTGCGCTTTAAGATTTTCTATCTGATCTGGGCTGAGTTCGCCGGGTTCAGTGGCTATAACTTTTTCGAGGTATGTAATAAGATTGTCGCAATTAATCGATTCACTGCTAACTTTTACTTCTTTGACAGAAGCCAAAAGCTGGGTGGCAAATGCTTTTACAGTCATTTTTTATCCCTTTAAGTGCACGAGAGTATTCAAGCCTTACATGATGCTCGCTACCTAGCTTTTGTTGAAGCCGACAGACTGCTTTGGCGGAATACAGCCTGCGTGAGCGCTTTCCTAGTATTGCCGTAGTCGCATGATCGCGTCTGTAATCGCCTTTGCATTTGTATCGAGGGTTGCCATAGCGGCGACGGCGTTATCTGCGACGCTCTCTACTCCATTTTCCGAAAGCCATTTCGCTATCTCCTCAATTGCCCCCAGGGCATGCTGGTTGTGCAGAAGCAATGTCAGAGCATCTGCTGCGACAACGTTGGTTTGAGAATCAGATGGCATGGGACTCGTCCTTGGTGTGAGTTCGAAAAGCTTAGCTCATCGCATCGCAAGCGAAGGCCAGTCAACCATTCACTGGCCTCTATTTTGCGCACCCAAATAGCGCCCCAGTCCCATCTCAGTCCCATATGGCCCTTTTCCAGACACCAAAAACCACAAACCCCCGACTTTCTCTAGGAAAATCAGGGGTTTGTGTTTACTGAATGTGGCGGTGAAGGAGAGATTCGAACTCTCGATACAGTTTCCTGTATACACACTTTCCAGGCGTGCTCCTTAAGCCACTCGGACACTTCACCGTATCTCTGCAGACATGTTCTGTCTGTCGAGGCGCGCTAATGTAGTCGAAAGCTTTTCCGATGGCAAACTTTTTTTCAGAATTTTCATGCGCTTAAGAGAGCGCGCTTCATTCTGCCAAAGCGGGCGATGGCAAACCCGCCAATCTCGGGTAAGCCTTGCGCTTCCTTTATAGAAGGCAACACGCGCGCAGCGCTGGCCGTAGCGCAAAACGGTGACTGGCAGGTCAGTCACGACGCTTTACCTGGCTTGCGGCGGTGGGTAACGTCTGCCCATCTTTCTAATAAGGAATAGCGTCATGAGCGAGTTGATTGCCTACCACCTCGAAGACGGTATCGCGACCCTGACCCTGAACAATGGCAAGGTCAACGCGATTTCTCCGGATGTGATTGCAGCGTTTAACGCGGCGCTGGATCAGGCGGTGGCGGATCGCGCGGTGGTGATCATTACCGGGCAGCCGGGGATTCTCTCCGGTGGTTATGACCTGAAGGTGATGACCGCCGGCCCGAAAGAAGCCGTTGCGCTGGTGACGGCCGGTTCGACCCTGGCCCGCCGCCTGCTCTCTCACCCGTTCCCGGTGATCGTTGCTTGCCCGGGGCACGCCGTGGCCAAGGGTGCTTTCCTACTGTTGTCCGCCGATTACCGCATCGGTGTCGACGGCCCGTTCAGCATCGGCCTGAACGAAGTGCAGATCGGCATGACCATGCACCACGCCGGTATCGAGCTGGCGCGCGATCGCTTGCGGCGTTCGGCTTTCCATCGTTCGGTGATCAATGGCGAGATGTTCGATCCGCAAAGTGCCGTTGATGCAGGCTTCCTCGACAAAGTCGTCACTGCCGAAGAATTGCAGGGCGCCGCGCTGGCTGCCGCGCGGCAGTTGAGGAAGATCAACATGCTCGCGCACAAGAACACCAAGCTGAAAGTGCGCAAGCAACTGCTGGAAACTCTTGACGCCGCCATCCTGCAGGATCAGCAACATCTGGGCTGACTCGTCCAAGATCTGCCGGTAAGTGAATAGCCCGACCCTCGCGTCGGGCTTTTTCTTACGTCACACGTCGAAGATTCGCGGAAAGCTCTAGGACGCGCCTGACAGGCAAGACTGAAACATGCGCTTAAACATCGGCCATCTCCGGACTCTATAGCGGCAATTGCCGAAAACAGTGCACATCCGTACACTGCGCCACCTTTTGTCCCGGTGGGCCTGCAAAAATGCTGTTTGTGTTTCGTATGTTGTTGATGGGCCTGCACTTTATTCTGGCCGGTGTGCTCGGCGTGATCCTTGGATTGTGCCGCCCGTTCAACCCGGACAACAGTCGACTCTGCGCCCGCCTCTACGCTTTGCCGGCGATGTGTATCTTGCGTTTGCGGGTCAGGTCCGAGGTCAACGGCTTGATGAACAAGCCCGACAGTTGCGTGATCATTGCCAACCATCAGTCCAACTACGATCTGTTCGTGTTCGGCAATGTCGTCCCGCGCCGCACCGTGTGTATCGGCAAGAAAAGCCTGAAGTGGGTGCCGTTGTTCGGCCAGTTGTTCTGGCTGGCCGGCAATGTGTTGATCGACCGTGGCAATGCGCACAAAGCGCGGCAGTCGATGCTGACGACCACCCACACCTTGCAGAACGAAGACACCTCGATCTGGGTGTTTCCGGAAGGCACCCGCAACCTCGGTGAAGATTTGTTGCCGTTCAAGAAAGGCGCGTTCCAGATGGCAATTGCCGCCGGCGTGCCGATCGTTCCGGTGTGCGTGAGCAGCTATATAAAGCACATGCGCCTGAATCGCTGGCGCAGTGGCAACGTTCTCATACGTTCCTTGCCGGCGATTCCTACAGTCGAATTGACCATGGACGACATGCCTATGCTGATCGAGCGATGCCGCGAGCAGATGCGCGAGTGCATCGAATCGATGGATCGGCAACTGCAAGCCGCGTGAAACAAGACCCGCCCTGTGCGGGTTTTCTTTTGCCGGGTGAACTGTAGAAGTTTCACTGACTCTCAAGCAGCGACACGGCTAAGCTGAAGCCTAGTTTCCCTGCCATCTGCCAAGAAGAAGTGAATCACCACCATGGGTCGAGTTGTTGCTGCTGCGGTGTACAGCGAGGGTAAGAAAGTCACCAATATTGCGCTGGACGAAGGTGCTGCCTGGGCGGCCAAACCCGGCCACTTCGTGTGGATCGGCCTGGAAGAACCGGACGCACAGGAATTATCCAACCTGCAACGTCAGTTCAACTTGCATGAACTGGCCATCGAAGACGCGCTGGAAAAACACAGCCGACCGAAACTGGAAACCTTTGGTGACGCTCTGTTTATCGTCACCTACTCACCGGTTCGCGAAAACGGCGTCTTGCAATTTATCGAAACGCATATCTTCGCCGGCAGGGGTTACATCATCACTGCACGAAACGGCCATTCCGCGTCGTACGCCTATGTGCGGCAACGCTGTGAAGCGCGCCCTTTGTTGCTCGAGCACGGGGAGGATTTCGTCCTGTATGCGCTGCTCGATTTCGTCATCGAGAACTATCAGCCGGTGGGCGAAGCGATCCACGCCGAGATCGATGAGTTGGAGCGCAACGTGCTGTGCAGCGCCCTCAACGAGCGAGACATCCAGAAGCTGCACGGTTTGCGCCGTGACGTGGTGCGCTTGCGTCGATATGCGGCGCCGATGGTGGAAATCGGCGAAGAGCTGCAAAAGCTCAGTTTCCCGTTCATCGACAAGAACATGCGCCCGTACTTTCGCGATGTGCAGATTCACGTAACGCGGCAGATGGAAGACCTCAGTACGCTGGCGGACATTGCCAGCCAGACCATCGAGATCGGCGTGTTGCTCGAGGCATCCCGGCAGAGCGTGGTGCAGCGCAAGTTTGCGGCGTGGGCGGCGATTCTGGCGTTCCCGACAGCGGTGGCGGGAATTTACGGGATGAATTTCCAGAACATGCCGGAATTGACCTGGCATTACGGTTATTTTGCGGTGCTGGGGTTTATTGCGGTGGGGTGTGTGAGTTTGTGGGCGAGTTTCAAGCGGTCGGGGTGGCTGTAGCCGGGACCGCGTTTCCCCGGATATTCGCGAGCAGGCTCGCTCCCACAGGGATTGTGGGAGCAGGCCCTTTTAGCGTTGAGCCGTTTCTGGTTTGTACGCCACGAAGCGCATCATCCACTCTGCAACGGTAGCGCCATGATGCTCCTGCTCAAGGCTCGCGACCCCCTTGCTGTAGATCTGCGAGCCCAGCGCTTCCTGGCGCAGATCGAGCAGCGCGCGCGAATAATCGTGAATGAATTCCGGGTGGCCCTGGAAGCACAGCACTTGATCGTTGATGTGATAAGCCGCGAACGGGCAGAAATCGCTGGACGCGATGACCGTGGCGTTTTCCGGTAGCTCGGTTACCTGATCCTGATGACTGATCAGCAGTGTCAGCTCTTCGCGCACCGGGCTCATCCACGGCGCCTTGGCTGCCAGCTGGTAGCTGTGAGTGCCGACGCCCCAGCCTTGGGACGCACGCTCACTCTTGCCACCAAGCAATAGCGCCAGCAATTGATGGCCGAAGCACACGCCGAGCAATTTGTCGCCGCGTTCGTAGCGAGTCAGAAGATAAGTCTTGAGAGTCTGGATCCACGGATCCGTGCCGAACGAATCGGCCTTGCTGCCAGTGACCAGGTACGCATCGAAAGTCTCATCGTCACTTGGATACTCACCCTTCACCACGTTATAGACAGTGAACTCAGCGGCAATCGGTTGCTGCGAGAACAGGCGCTGGAACATCTGCCCATAGCCCTGATATTGGTCAATCAATTCGGGCCGCAGGATGTCGGTTTCGAGAATGCAGATGCGCAGCGACATAAAAAATACCTGACACGTGATGGGAATAATGAACACCCCAGAGCCTGCCTTGAAACACGTGGCCAAGGCAAGCCCCGAAATGCTCGCTGGCCCTAGAACATTTCACCTTTCGCCGCTTTGTCCAGCAACAGCGCTGGCGGGGTAAAGCGCTCGCCGTATTGTTCCGCCAGATACTGCGCGCGGGCGATGAAGTCCTTCAGGCCATACTGGTTGATGAACTGCAGCGCCCCGCCGGTCCACGCGGCGAAACCGATGCCGAAGATCGAGCCGACGTTGGCATCCGCCGTCGAGGTCAGCACGCCCTCCTCCACACAGCGCACGGTTTCGATGGCCTGCACAAACAACAGCCGATCACGCACATCCTTCGCAGAGATCTGTCCGTCGGCCTTCTCGAAGCGCGTTTTCAGCTCCGGCCATAAATGCTTCTGGGCACCGGCTGGATACTCATAAAAACCGCCTCCGGCAGCTTTACCCGGTCGCTTGAATTCATTGAGCATCAAGTCAATCACGGCAAAGGCCGGGTGCTCAATCAGCGGTTTCCCTTCAGCCTGTAGGTCCTTGGCCGTCTGTTGACGGATATGGCTCATCAGGCTGAGGGAAACTTCGTCGGAGATTGCCAGAGGCCCGACCGGCATCCCGGCCTTGCGCGCTTCGGTCTCGATCATCGGCGCACTGACGCCCTCGCCGAGCATGGCAATGCCTTCGTTGGTGAATGTGCCGAACACCCGCGAGGTAAAGAAGCCGCGACTGTCGTTGACCACGATCGGAGTTTTCTTGATTTGCAGCACGAAATCGAAACCGCGAGCGAGAGTTTCGACGCTGGTCTGCGCACCTTTGATGATTTCCACCAGCGGCATTTTTTCTACCGGACTGAAGAAATGCAGGCCGATGAATTTGCTTTGATCGGCCACCGCCGTCGCCAGACCGGTGATCGGTAGCGTCGACGTATTGGAAGCAATGACCGCTTCGCCGCCCACGACCTGTTGCGCGGCGGCGGACACCCTGGCTTTGAGTTGGCGATCCTCGAACACCGCTTCGATGATCAGATCGCAACCGGCCAGATCGGCATCGCTTTCGCTCGCAACGATTCGCGCCAGCACCGCTTCGCGCTGTTCGGCGGTCATTTGGCCACGGGCAACTTTCTTGTCCAGCAGCGCAGCGGAATGCGCTTTGCCTTTCTCGGCAGCGGCGAGGTTGATGTCCTTGAGCACGACGTCGATACCGGCCGAGGCGCTGACGAACGCGATGCCTGCGCCCATCATTCCGGCGCCGAGCACACCGACTTTGCGGGTTTTATAGGGCGCAAAACCTTGCGGTCTGGAACCGCCGGCGTTGATCTCGTTCAACTGGAACCAGAACGTACCGATCAGGTTTTTCGAGATTTGCCCGGTCGTCAGCTCGGTGAAGTAGCGGGTTTCGATCAGGTGCGCGGTGTCGAAATCGACCTGAGCGCCCTCCACCGCCGCGCATAGAATCTTCTCCGGCGCCGGCAGGGTGCCTTGAGTTTTCGCGCGCAGGATCGACGGTGCAATCGCCAGCATCTGCGCCACTTTCGGGTTCGATGGCGTGCCGCCGGGAATCTGGTAACCCTTGACGTCCCAGCGCTGCACTGCCGTCGGATTGGCGAGAATCCACGCGCGCGCCTTGGCCAGCAGCTCATCGCGATCCGCTGCCAGGTCATCAATCAGCCCGGCCTGCAGCGCCTGTTGCGGGCGCACCTTCTTGCCTTCAAGCAAGTACGGCAGGGCTTTTTCGATACCGAGCATGCGCACCATGCGCACCACCCCGCCGCCGCCCGGCAACAGGCCAAGGGTCACTTCCGGCAAACCGAGTTGCACCGAGGCGTCATCAACAGCAATGCGGTGGTGACAGGCCAGACAGATTTCCCAGCCGCCGCCCAGCGCAGCGCCGTTGATCGCCGCGACCACCGGTTTGCCGAGGGTTTCCAGGCTGCGCAATTGCGCCTTGAGGGTCAGCACCATGTCGTAGAAAGCTTTGGCTTCGGGCTTGCCGACCTTGATCAGTTCATTGAGGTCGCCGCCGGCAAAAAAGGTTTTCTTCGCCGAGGTGATGATCACTCCGGCAATGCTGTCTTTCTCAGCCAGCAAGCGGGCGACGCAAGCGGCCATGGCCTCGCGGTACACGGCGTTCATGGTGTTGGCGCTCTGGCCCGGCATATCCATGGTCAGCACGACGATACCGTCCTGGCCTTTTTCGTAACGAATGGCTTCGCTCATAACAAGGTTCCTTGAAGTCGGGGCTCAGAGGCGTTCGATGATGGTGGCAATGCCCATGCCGCCGCCGACACACAGCGTCGCCAGGCCGTAGCGCAGATGCCGCGCTTCCAGTTCATCAAGCAGGGTGCCGAGGATCGCGCAACCGGTGGCGCCCAGCGGGTGGCCCATGGCGATCGAGCCGCCGTTGACGTTGACCTTGCCGGGATCGACGGCCATGTCCTTGATGAATTTCAACACCACCGAAGCGAACGCTTCGTTGACCTCGAACAGATCGATGTCCTCCACGCGCAGTCCGGCCTTGGCCAGCGCTTTGCGAGTCGCCGGCGCCGGGCCGGTGAGCATGATGGTCGGATCTGTGCTGGTGACGGCCGTGGCGACGATACGCGCGCGTGGCTGCAGTCCCAGCGCGCGCCCCTTGGCTTCGGAGCCGATGAGCATCAGCGCCGCACCGTCGACAATTCCGGAACTGTTGCCCGGCGTGTGCACATGGTTGATCCGCTCGACATGGCTGTAGACCCGCAACGCCGTGGCGTCAAAGCCCAGCTGCCCGATCATTTCGAAACTTGGCTTGAGCTTGCCCAGGCCTTCGAGGGTCGATTCGGCGCGGATGAACTCATCGTGATCAAGCAGGATGATGCCGTTCTGATCGTGCACCGGAACCAGCGACTTGTTGAAGGAGCCATCGGCCCGCGCTCGGGCGGCTTTTTGCTGGGAGTGCAGCGCGTAGGCATCGACGTCCTGCCGGCTGAAGCCTTCGAGGGTGGCGATCAGATCGGCGCCAACACCTTGCGGGGTGAAATGGCTGTGCAGGTTGGTCTGCGGGTCCAGCGCCCACGCGCCGCCATCGCTGCCCATAGGCACCCGCGACATCGACTCGACGCCGCCGACCACCACCAGATCCTCGAAACCCGAGCGCACTTTCATCGCGCCAAGATTCACGGCTTCCAGACCCGAAGCGCAAAAGCGGTTGATCTGCACACCGGCGACGCTGACGTCCCAGTCGGCCACTTGCACCGCCGTCTTGGCGATGTCCGAGCCTTGATCGCCGATCGGCGTGACGCAGCCGAGAACCACATCATCGACCTGACTGGTATCCAGCGCGGTGCGCGCCTGCAAGGCGTTCAGCAAACCGGCCACCAGGTTGACCGGCTTCACGCTGTGCAGCGCGCCATCGGCCTTGCCTTTGCCACGCGGGGTGCGCAACGCATCGAAAATCAAAGCTTCAGTCATGACGTCCTCGAACCTGATTTATTGGCACTTCACTTTCGCCCTGTGCCGGCTGGCAAGCAATGACCACTTTGCTCAAAGCGCTTGACGCACACGCTCAGACGGACGGTCATCCGGCATGAGGTGAACCGGTTCAGGTCGCCGAGTTGTCTAGCCAGCGGGCGGCAAAGAAGCTGGCAATACGCCTCATGCCGTTTTAAGAGCTTTTGCCAAGAACTCCATATGAAATGGATCTAAGCGAAGGCAGAGGCGGGCTCTAAGGTGAAGATGTACGCCATCGTCGTCGGGTTTTGCCGAGACGGGCGTCCTTCAACAGGAAGTGCAACGCGTGCCGTCAGGGATATGCAGTCAGGCATGCATCAGGAAATAACAATAAAGGCGGTCAAGCCATGTTCAAACAACCGAAAGTACGTCAAGCAGGACTCATTCTTTTCGCCACGACGCTGTTGTTGATCTTGCCGAATCTGACCAAGGTCATCGGCTGATTCAAACGTCGCGTGCTGTATATCGCCACTGAAAATGTGACTGGCCCGCTACCCGGGCCAGCGTGGTTGTGCCAACCTTTGCGCACTTCCTCGACATGGACGGCGATCATTTGAAAACGCTCATTGCGCTCGGTGCCTTGCTGCTGAGCTTGCCCTTGTCCGCCGCACAACTGGATCTGCAGTTGGGCGCAAACAGCCGCCCCTGGCAGACCGAAGAGCTGCTCAAGCATCCTCAGCTGCAAACTCTCACGATCAACAATGATGTTTCCTACAAGAAGGACATGACCTATCAGGCCGTGCCGCTGGCCGCATTGCTGACGGGGGTCAAGCCGGAGGATCACTTGCAGGCGGTGGCGCTGGATGGCTTTGCCGCAGAGTTGGCCGGCGCGCCCTTGCTGAACAAGGACGGCGCACGAGCATGGCTAGCGATCGAGGATCCGGCGCAGCCGTGGCCTCCGTTATCCGCCGGCAAGCACAGCGCCGGGCCGTTCTATCTGGTCTGGACCGATCCGCAGGCAGGTAATATCAGCCCCGAACAGTGGCCGTTCGAAGTCGCCAGCATCAAGCTGATGGCGCCAGTGGCCCAACGCTTCCCTGCCCTGCTGCCCGATCCTGCCTTGAAGGCCGATGATCCGGTGAACCAGGGTTTTGCCCTGTTTCAGAAAAATTGCCTGGCCTGTCACCGGTTGAATGGTGCCGGAGACGCGCAGTTCGGTCCGGATCTGAATATTCCGTATAGCCCGACCGAGTATTTTGGGGCGGATTTCTTGAAGCGCTACATCCGCGATCCGCAGAGTTTGCGTCAGTGGCCGCAGGCGAAGATGCCGGGGTTTTCCCCGCAGGTGTTGCCGGATGGAGACCTTGAAATGCTGGTGGGCTATCTCAAGCACATGGCCGGGCGCAAAGCCAAGCCTTGATGCAGTCCCCTGGTGGGAGCGAGCCTGCTCGCGAAGGCGAAGTGCCAGTCGCTGATTGGCTGGCTGATGGACCGCTTTCGCGAGCAGGCTCGCTCCCACAGGGCTTTGCGTGCGTCGAGCTATTGTTGCTGCACGGAAATAACCGGCGTCGGCGAGACGAATACCTTGGCGTGCATCTGCTCGCAACCGCCGCCCCGGCGCATGCCACGGACCGGGCAGGCATCCAGATAATCCAGGCCCACCGCCAGCTTCAAGTGTCGCTCCGGGCGCGCCAGTTGGTTGGTCACGTCGAAGCTGTACCACGCGTCGTCCAGCCACGCTTCTGCCCAGGCATGACTGGCCAGATGCTCGCAATCTTCGCTGTACAGATAACCCGACACGTAACGCGACGGCACGCCGAGGCTGCGCGCGCAGGCGAGAAACGCATGGGTATGATCCTGACAAACCCCGGCGCGACCGGCGAAAGCTTCGGCGGCGCTGGTGTCGACTTCGGTGGAGCCCGGCGTGTAGGTCATGTGCTGATTCAGACCGTGCATCAAGTCGATCAGCGCGGTGCGATCACGCCGTTGCTTGCAGTTCTTCGCGGCAAATTCGCGCAAGGCTTCATCGGCTTCGGTCAGGCGCGTGAAGCGCAGGAACGGCAGCGCCGACTGGCTCTCATGTTCGGCCTCGCGCAATTCGTCAATATCGACCTGACCACGGGCGCCGATGATGATCGCTTCGTGGGGCTCGTCCATGGTCAGCACATGCAGGATGTTGCCGAACGGATCGAGCTGCGCACGCACCGGACGCGGCAGGTCGAGTTGCCAACTGAGGACATGCTGGCGCTCGCTGTCGTGGGGCGTCAGGCGCAGGTACTGGATGCTCGCGCGCACCTGATCTTCATAGTGATAGGTGGTCTCGTGGCTAATGGAAAGTCTCATGCAGCCTCCAGGTAGGAACTGTGAATGGCGTTGCCCAACTGGCGCACCAGCGGGATGAATTCGGTCAGCCAGGCGTGCAGGCCTTCTTCGAGAATTTCGTTGATGCCGGTGTAGCGCAGGCGCGCGTCCATTTCCGCCGCCAGGCGTTGTGCCGGGCGGCCGTTGGCGCCGGGCAGTTGCGCGAGGATCTGGTCGATCTCTTCGGTACAGGCACGCAGCGAACGCGGCACATCGGCGCGTAACAGCAGCAGTTCGGCGACATGCCGGGCGCCGGGCGCGTCGCGGTAGATTTCGGTGTAGGCCTCGAATGAGGACAAGGCGCGCAGCAGCGCACTCCATTGGTAATAGGCGTGCGCCGTGCCGTCGCTGACTGCTTCGGCCTGATCGCCGGCCATTTCGTAACGGGCATCGAGCAGGCGCAGCGTGTTGTCCGCGCGCTCGATAAACGTGCCCAGACGAATAAAGCGAAACGCGTCGTTGCGCATGATCGTGCCGTATGAGGCGCCACGAAACAGGTGCGAACGTTCCTTGATCCATTCACAGAAACGACTCATGCCATAGCGGCTCAAGCCCTGTTCGGCGATGCCGCGAATTTCCAGCCAGGTCGCGTTGATGTTTTCCCACATGTCCGCAGTGATTCGCCCGCGCACGGCATGGGCACTGGCCCGCGCTGCACCAAGGCAGCTGTAGATACTGGCCGGGTTGGCCGCATCCAGTGCGAAGAAATGCAGCAGGCGCTCAGCGTGGAGGTCGCCGTGGCGTTCAAGGTAATCGTCCAGGGTGCCGGTGATCAGCAACGGCATGGCGAGTTCGTGGAGACCGTCGCCGCGCCCGTCCTGCGGCATCAGCGACAGCGAATAACTGATGTCGAGCATGCGCGCGAGATTCTCCGCACGCTCCAGGTAACGCGACATCCAGTACAGATCCGAGGCAGTTCTACTTAACATGGCAAGCTTCCTTCAATCCTCGACTACCCAGGTGTCCTTGGTGCCGCCGCCCTGGGAGGAATTCACCACCAGGGAGCCTTCACGCAACGCGACACGGGTCAAACCGCCGGGAACGACCCGGGTTTCGCGGCCGGACAGCACGAACGGACGCAAGTCGATATGGCGCGGCGCGATGCCGTTTTCGACAAAGGTCGGACAGGTCGACAGCGATAGCGTCGGTTGCGCAATGTAGGCATGGGGTTTGGCTTTGATGCGCTCGCGAAAGGCATCGATTTCCGCCGTCGTCGCGGCCGGTCCGACCAGCATCCCGTAACCGCCGGAGCCTTGGGTTTCCTTGACCACCAGTTCCGGAAGATTGGCCAGCACGTGGGACAGCTCGGACGGGTTGCGACACTGCCAGGTCGGCACGTTTTTCAGAATCGGCTCTTCGTCGAGGTAGAAACGGATCATGTCGGTGACAAACGGGTACACCGATTTATCGTCCGCCACTCCGGTGCCGATGGCATTCGCCAGCACCACGTTGCCGGAACGGTAGGACGACAGCAGCCCCGGCACGCCGAGCATCGAGTCCGGATTGAACGCCAGCGGATCGAGGAATGCGTCGTCGAGGCGGCGATAGATCACGTCGACCGCTTTCGGGCCATCGGTGGTGCGCATGAAGACTTTGTCGTCACGCACGAACAGATCCGCGCCTTCGACCAGTTCCACGCCCATTTCCCGGGCAAGAAACGCGTGTTCGAAGAACGCGCTGTTGAAGCGTCCCGGCGTCAACACCACCACACTCGGGTTGTCGATCGGGCTTGAGCTTTTCAGGGTGTCGAGCAGCAGATTGGGATAGTGATCGATCGGGGCGATGCGCTGGGCGGAGAACAGTTCGGGGAACAAACGCATCATCATCTTGCGGTCTTCGAGCATGTAGCTGACGCCACTGGGTGTGCGCAGGTTGTCTTCGAGGACGTAGTAAGTGCCATCGCCATCGCGCACCAGATCGACGCCGGAGATATGCGAGTAGATGTCGCGGTGCAGATCCAGGCCTTGCATCGCCAACTGGTATTGCTCGTTGGCCAGCACCTGTTCGGCGGGAATAATCCCGGCCTTGATGATGCGCTGCTCGTGGTAGAGGTCGGCGAGAAACATGTTCAACGCTTTGACCCGCTGGATGCAGCCGCGCTCGACAATCCGCCATTCACTGGCCGGAATGCTGCGGGGAATGGTGTCGAACGGAATCAGGCGCTCGGTGCCCTGCTCGTCGCCATAGAGCGTGAAGGTGATCCCGGCACGGTGGAACAGCAGATCGGCCTCGCGGCGGCGCTGCGCGAGCAGCTCGTCGGGCGTCTCGGCCAGCCAGCGGGCAAATTCCCGGTAATGCGGGCGGACCAGGCCACCGGCATCGTACATCTCGTCAAAATAGGTGCGGATCATGCCGTACTCCTTGTCACTCCGGACATACAGGCCTTCGCAAGGCCCGTGCCATCGGCATAAACGCTTTGATTTCAATCGGTTGTAGATCCACGCCGAAGGCTGCGCACCATTCCTGTGCGGCAAATGCCCCGGCCCGATTGCCCCCGCTTCATTGCGACGCACTGCATCGCCTATCACCAGCATAGTCAGAGTTGATTTCACTGCCCGGCCACGGCTGCGGATAATCCGCGCATTCGCTGCAAAACTTCCATGGCACGGCGCCTCGAAGCAGACAGCTCAACTGATCTGAACTGCCTTGGCAGCCCCGTCCCGACAGGACTTTATTGCATACCCGTCTTCCCTTTCAGCCACCCTCTCCGGTGGCTTTTTTTTTGCCCAGGATTCTTGTTTCAGGGTTTTGCCACTGCGATATGCAGAAGCCAGAAACGACAACGGCCGACCCGAAGGTCAGCCGTTGCCCGACAGACAATGCGCAATATCAATTCAACCGGTAACGATTGCGCACCTCCTGCTTCACGCCCCAACCCTCGATAATGCCGCCCAGCGGTTCGACCACGGCTGAAAAGCCTTGCTCGAAATCGCCGATGTCGTCATAGGTTGCGTACATCACTTTGCTCAATTCCAGCGACCAGGCGCCGTCGTCGCGCGCACTGACCTGGGCATTGATGGATTCACCGCGAAATTTGCCTGCTGCCCTGCGCGCCCGCTCCTCGTCCGGGAAAATCGCGTAGAACTCGATGGGATGGAACCGGGAAAAATCGAAACCGCCTTCTTTCATGCGGCGCAGAACGTTGCTGCTGATGTCTTCTTGATAGGCTGTGCTCATGAATCGTCCCCCTCGATTGATGGATAGACTTTCCGTATTCCCGCCCCGGGCCTTTTGGCCTAAGTACTACGGCAACGTGGTTGCGCGCGGGAAACAAGCATGTAGCTGACAAGACCAGACCTTAGCGATCCATTCGCTGATCTCGCTTGCAGAGTAGCCCCAAGAGAGCGCCGCTGCCAAGGCCTGGTTTACGAGATGACAGGAAGTGTTCAGACAGGGGTGATGCTGCGGATTTCGATGCCGTTCTGGGTCTTGAGGTTTTTCACCCCGGCATCGGCGGTGCGCCCTTCCAGATCGTTGAGATCCAGCTGGGCGGCGACCGGAAGAAGCCGCTCTTTGACGAGCCGTGCGGCTTCATCATCGGACGGGCATTCCTCACGTTCGAAGACTTCATCGACAATTTCACCGTGATCATCCACGAAAGTGACTTTCCACTTTTGCATCAGTGCCTCCTCGATCAACCCGTAAATGGGCTTACCTCTATCTCGACTTTTTTCCGCGATAGTTGGTTCAAAAGGATTACAGCCGACAACGGTGAAAATAACCATCCGATCGATAGGGCGGACTCTGTGGCGAGGGGATTTATCCCCGTCCGGCTGCGCAGCAGTCGTAAGACCGTCCATTGCGGTTTGACGGAGACACCGCGCAGGCCGGTTCAGGGATGCTGCGCATCCCAACGGGGATAAATCCGCTCGTCACAAAAGCTCCCTTGCAGAGCGACGTTAGCGTGATCAGTCGTTGCTCGGCTTGTTGACCGCTTGCAGCACGTATTGCGGCAAGGCAAACGCGCCGATGTGGATTTCCGGGTTGTAGTAGCGGGTGACGATGCCGCTGCCGATGAAGCGCTGTTGCAGGGTTTCACGGCTGAGCTTGCGGTACGCCGGGTTGGTCGAGCCCCAGGCGAAGGTCATCGAACCGCCGATGTAGGTCGGCACGGCGGCCTGATAGAAATGCCAGTCCGGGAACAGGCTGCGCAGGCGACCGGCGGTGGTTTTGACTTCGTCGATCTGCATGAACGGCGTGCCGTTCTGAGTCACGAGAATGCCGCCTTCGTTCAGGCAGCGGTGGCATGCCTGGTAGAAGTTCTCCGAGAACAGCACTTCGCCCGGGCCGATCGGGTCGGTGGAGTCGGAGATGATCACGTCGAATTTTTCAGTGGTGGTGGCGACGAAACGCATGCCGTCATCGATCACCAGGTTCAGGCGCGGATCGTCGTAGGCACCGGCGGAATGGTTCGGCAGGAATTCCTTGCACATGTCGACCACGGTGCCGTCGATTTCAACCATGGTGATGTGCTCGACGCCGGCGTGCTTGGTCACTTCGCGCAGCATACCGCCGTCACCACCGCCGATGATCAGCACGCGCTTGGCAGTGCCATGGGCGAGGATCGGCACGTGGGTGAGCATCTCGTGGTAGATGAATTCGTCAGCTTCGGTGGTCTGGATCACGCCGTCCAGCGCCATCACCCGGCCCATGCGCGGGTTCTGGAAGATCACCAGGTGCTGGTGTTCGGTGCGCACTTCGTGCAGCAGTTTTTCCATGCGAAAACGCTGGCCGTAGCCTTCGTAGAGGGTTTCCAGGTACTCGCTGGTCTTGGTGACGGTCATGGTCAAGTGCTCCGATAAATGCGCGGGCGCCATCGTGGGGACGATTGCCCGGGAAAGGCGCGCATTCTACGTTGCCGAAGATGACAGGTCGAACCTCCGGTTGTTTTTTACCAGCGCAAATTACTGTGGGAGCGAGCCTGCTCGCGAAAGCGCAGCATCAGTTGCCGGTGATGGCGACTGACCCAACGTCTTCGCGAGCAGGCTCGCTCCCACAGGGATAACAGTTTGATCGAAAATCAGCTCAGATCCGGACGTTGCCCCGCGGTCCGGCAATCGCCCAGATGATCAGGCCCAGCACTGGCAGGAGGATGATCAGCAACACCCAGACGATTTTCATCCCGGTGGAGGCGCCGCTTTTCAGCACGTTGATGATGGCCCAGATGTCGAGGGCAAGGATGATCAGGCCAATCAGACCGTTGAACGTGGAACCCATGGTGTCGCTCCAGAATAGTGGCATGCACTTTTAGGATAGACGGTCGCACGCAGGGTTCCCTTTTATTGCGTTCAGACGTGAACGGCGACCTTCAAGGCTTCCAGCGCTGGCGCAGCGGCGATGCCAACCTCGGTGCATAACTCGAGCACGCGGGGCACGTCGTTGCCGTAGACCAGGACCATTTGCAATTCATCGTCGAGTAACTGGCTGAAGTTCATCAACGTGTAACCGCCGTTTTCCTTGTTCAGGCTGCTCATCTGCACCTGAATACGGTTGAGTGCGGTCAGTGCTTCGGTCTTGGCCAGTTGCTTGGGCTTGAGATTGAAATCCACGCCCGGACCAAACGAGGCAACGATTTGTGCGAACAGATCGACGTAGGTATCGGCCTGAAACAGCACGGTTTCCGGCAGGCTGCCGACCACTACCCACTCACCCAGCGGGATCGGGAAAGTATCGTCGTAGTTGATGTCCGGATTGGCGGCCAGAAAAGCCTCGGCATCGGCGTAGGCCTGAGCGGCTTCGTCGGCCACCTTCAGGATCTCGTCCTCGCCCATGCAGCCGGAGCTGATTTTGCTGATGAGTTCGACGAGTGCGGCTTTCATGAGGGCGGATCCTGTGGCGGAGGTGAATTTTCAGGGCGCGAAGGATAGCGCATTCTGCCCTTCGCCACAGTCCGTGGACTTTACGCCAGCAACTTTTCCAGCTGCGCGGTGGTGTCGACCGCGCCCATGGTCCGCGCCGCATCCAGCGCGGTCACGCCGTTGGCGTCCTTGGCTTTCGCGTCAGCGCCCTGGCCGATCAGGTAATCGACGATTTCAACGCGGTTGAACATCGCCGCCATCATCAGCGCGGTACGGCCGTCGAAGGAAGAACCTTCGATTTCGGCGCCCGCCTCGACCAGCGCCTTGACCACCGCCAGATCGCCCTTGAACGCAGCGCCGGCAATCGGGCTCTGGCCGTTGCCATTGCGCATTTCCGGATCGGCCTTGTGTTTAAGCAGGACCTTCACCGCATCGACATGGCCGTAATAGCTGGCGAGCATCAACAAGGTGTCGCCCTTGCTGTTTTTCAGGTTCACCGGCAGCCCGGCGCTGACCAGGCGATCAAGCATCTCGGCATCACCGTCGCGCGCCTTGTTGAAAACCTGCTCGGTGAATTCGGCAGCTTCTTCAGGGGTCATCTGGCGGCTTTGGTCGGACATGGGGCACTCCATTTCGGTCTATCGGAAAGCCGACAGTTTCCCGAGCGCGACGGTGGCTGTCACTCGGTTTTTTCCGAGCGTCCCGATAGCCACACTCAATATCGATGTTTGCCATGTTGAATTTCAGCGAGGATTTGCTCACTGACATGCACATAGGTTTCGCTGCCCGGCAGCCAGGCGAAGATCGGGTCATCGCCGGTGAGCCCGGGGTCAAAGCCTTCTGTTTTCAAGCGTGTCTTCTGATATTTGAAGGTCCCGGTGGTTTCCATTTTCACTTTCACCCGCAAGAACAACGGCACGGCATAAGCCGGCATGCGTTGCCGGACGAAACTCAGCAGTTCAGCGAAATCCAGCGTGGCCAAGGATTCGGCGGGAGTAATTGCAGCCATCCCCGCACGCCCGTTGGTGTTGGGGATTTCCACACCGTAGGCCACGGCTTCAGCGATCAGCGGATGTTGCAGCAACAAATTCTCGACTTCGGTGGTCGACACGTTTTCACCCTTCCAGCGATAGGTATCGCCGAGGCGATCAACGAACTGCGCATGGCCGAAACCGATATTGCGCAGCAGGTCGCCGGTGTTGAAAAAGCGATCGCCCTTGTTGAACACATCGTGGAGGACGACGCGGGCGGTTTTCTGCGGGTCGGTGTAACCGTCCAGCGGCGCCTTGTCGTCGATCCGCGCCAGCAGCAGGCCCTGCTCGCCCTTGCCGACCTTGCGCATGAAACCATCTGCGCCGCGCAACGGCTCGCCACTGTCATGGTCGTAAGCGACCAGTTCCCAAGCCATCAGCGAAAACCCGACGGTGTTGTCGAAATTGAGGATGTTGGTGAAACCGATGTTGCCGTCGCTCGCCGCGTACAGCTCACAAATGTGCTCGACGGCAAAACGCGTCTTGAACTCGGCCCAGGCGCCGGGGCGCAAACCATTGCCGATCATCTTGCGCACGTCGTGCCGGCTGTCATCGGCGCTGACCGGTTGCTCGACCAGATAGCGACACAGCTCACCGACATAGCCGATGGTGGTTGCGCGATAGCGGCGCACATCATTCCAGAACTGACTCGCGCTGAATTTGCGGCGGATGGCAAAACCCGAGGCGCCGTTGATCGCCGATCCCCAGCACACGCACAGGCCCGTGGCGTGATACAGCGGCAAGGTGCAGTAAACGACATCATCCGGGCGCATATCGAGGGCGATCATGCCGAAGCTCGCCGAACTGCGCATCCAGCGTCCATGCTTGAACACACCGGCCTTGGGCAGGCCGGTGGTGCCGGAGGTGTAGATGTAGAAACACGGATCGTCGAAGAAAATCTGCGCGCTGCTCGGCGGGTTATCGCTGCTGGCGTCAGCACTGGCGCTGATCAGATTGACGTAGCCCTCAGGCGCGATGCCCGGATGGCTGTAGGTGTCCTGATCGGCGACGAACCAGGTGCGCGGCGCTGCGATCGCAACCTGATCACGCACGCCGGCATAGGCAGCGGTCAGTTCTTCGCCAACCACAATAGCCACCGGCGCAACCAGATTGATGCTGTGAACAAGCGTGTCGCGCATCAACGAGGTATTGAGCAGCGCACTCACCGCGCCGAGCTTGGCCAGCGCCAGGATTGTCACCAGTAATTCCGCACGGTTCTCGATAAACACCGCGACCACATCGCCCTTGCCGATGCCTTGCTCGCTCAGGTAATGCGCAATGCGATTGGCCCACTGATTGACCTGTGTATAGGTCAACGCCACGTCGCCCTGCAACAACGCCACACCATCGGGATTGCGCAGCGTCGCCTGCTCGAACGTCCAGCCCAGGCCGCACGTTTGGGTCGGATCCGTGACGTTGGCCACCTTCATGCCTTTGACCACCCGGGGGATGGCCTTGGCGATCATCGGCAGTTTGCGGAGCATCATGCCCCAGGTAATCGTGTCGCTTGGTGCGTGACGCATGAAAGCTCCCCGTTCGATCTTGACGTGCAGACCGCTGTTCTTGTTATCGGGTAATGACTGCGACCGACGCGTTTACGCCGTGGGTCGAGAAGGAAAGTACGTCAGTGCTCGCGGGGCTGTACACGCGGTTTTTGCAATGATTTGTATCCCGTCGCGCCTTCGCGGAAGAGCGGATTCTGGTACGGACGTTTGGTTCCGTTGTACGGAGAAAAATCACGCAAAATGCAGGATGCACGATGGCCATTCATGCAGATTGCACGACGCCTGCAAAATGCAATGCCTTCAACTTATTGATTTTAAAGGGATTTTATTCGCATCAATACTGGCACAAACGCTGCAACTACCTCCGCATGCTTGCCATTCAAGTACATACGGAGCTGATGACATGAGCCTGATTCAAGAAAAATTTACATCGCTGTTCTCCAACTACGAAGTCAGCACTGCCCCACGTCCTGACGGTGGCATCCTGCTCACTCTGCGTAGCAGCGACGGCAAAGTCTTCAAACGCGCCCTCTCGTATCAGCAACTGCATGCCGGTGACCAACTGTCGTGGGCGATCAGCGCGATCCGCCGCGACCTGGCCGAACAAGCCAGCGAGCTGCCGCAAATTGCAATGCTGCAGAGCCAGCAGCGTTTTGCTCTGCCGACGTATCACTCGCTGTAATTTGCTTTAAACAAAAACAGGCCGTGGAGCATGCGCTTCACGGCCTGTTTGTTTATGTCTGCCACATATTTACTGTGGGGTCAGAACGCTTCCGGTTCGATTCCGGTAAAGCTGTCCACCGTCACGTGCCCTGCCAACTCCCCGCCTTCACGCGCCAGGCCACAGGTTTTCATGCCGGCCGACTGGGCAGCGTCGAGCTCTGCGACGATGTCCGAGAGGAACAGGATTTCATCGGCTTCAACACCCACCGCTTGCTGAATGTTGCGGTAGGACTGCGCCTCACGCTTCGGCCCTGATGTGGTGTCGAAATAGCCGCTGAACAGCGGTGTCAGATCCCCCGCCTCCGAGCAACCGAAAATCAGTTTCTGCGCCTGGATCGAGCCGGACGAGTAAACAAACAGTTGATAACCGGCCGCATGCCAACGTTGCAGCGCTTCAACGGCATCCGGATAAACATGTCCTTTCAACTGCCCTGCCTGATAGCCCTGCGCCCAGACCATGCCCTGCAATGCCTTGAGCGGCGTGGCTTTGCGGTCTTCGGCGATCCAGCTCAAGAGGATTTCAACAACCCGTTCAACATCGGCCTGCGGCTCAAAGCTCTCGCGACGCACGGCGTCGAGCTGTTCGGCGACATCAGCACGCGAAGCGTTCTGCCGCAAAAAGTCGGGCAAATGTTTGGCGGCGTAGGGAAACAGCACGTCGAAGACGAAACTCACCGCGCTGGTGGTGCCTTCAATGTCGGTGAGGATGGCTTTGATCGACACGGTTTCAGTCCTCCAGACGCGGGAAGCGACCGGCGATGTCTTCGCCGGTGAAATTGGCAACCCAGCCTTCCGGGTTGTTGAACAGACGGATCGCCACAAAGTGCGGATGTTCGCCCATGTCGAACCAGTGCTTGGTGCCGGCCGGAACCGAGATCAGGTCGTTCTTCTCACAGAGCACGGCGTAGACGTAATCGTAGATGTGCAGGGTAAACAAGCCACGACCGGCAACGAAAAATCGCACTTCGTCTTCACCGTGACGGTGCTCTTCGAGGAACTTGGCGCGCAGCTCGGCTTTTTGCGGATGATCACTGTTGAGGCTGATCACATCGACCGTAATGTAACCGCGCTCGGTCATCAGTTTGTCGATCTGCTCTTTATAAGCGCTGATGACTTCTTCCTGACTGGCGCCGGGCTGAATCTTCGCGGCGGCCTGCCAGCGGTCGAAACGCACGCCCTGCTCGGCCAGCGTCGAGGCGATGTCTTCGAAATGGGTCAGCACCTTGTTGGGAATCTCAGGGCTGGAAATGTGATAAACGGACAGGCTGCTCATGGGCAACTCCTCGGTAGCGGCGGCGCCGTCCGGCTCTTGCAGACCGGTCGGGCGCCGCGTGGCATCAGGCAAACGGGCTGTTTCTGGTGAACTCAGCCTTGGCGGTTCATGACGCTGCGGGTTTTCAATTCGCATTCAAACAGGAATTCAAAAGCCTCGATCTGCCGCAGCGCGTCGCTCATCTGCGCGCCCCAAGTGTAGAGGCCATGGCCGCGAATCAGATAACCGACGCAATCGGGATGGGCGTCGAGCCAAGGCTGCACCTTGGCGGCGAGGCGCGCAATGTCCTGATCGTTGTCGAAAATCGGCACACGCACCCGCGATTCATGAGTCGAGATGCCGCTGAAGGCTTTCTGCAATTCGTAGTCTTCGAACTCGATGAAGTCTTGCGGAGTCAGGCGCGACAGCACCGTGGCATTCACCGAATGAGTGTGCAGCACCGCACCGATCTCCGCGCGCCAGCGGTAGAGCTGGGTGTGCAACAAGGTTTCGGCGGAGGGTTTCTTGCCCGGTTCCAGGCTATTGCCGGACAGATCGGTAGCGAGCACGTCATCCACACCCAACTGGCCCTTGTGCTTGCCCGATACGGTCAACAGCGCTTCGCTCGGCGACAGGCGTGTCGAATAGTTGCTGCTGGTGGCTGGCGACCAGCCCCGGCCATATAGAAAACGCCCGGCATCGACGATCTGCTGGGCGAGCTGTTCACGGCTAAGGCTCATGGCCTGTCCTCTTGCATACGTGTGGCAATGATAACGGCAGCGGCAAGCGCTGCGAGACTGGCAATACTAAAGGTCATTGTCGCGCCGAGGGCATTCCAGCTGTAGCCGGAATACAGCGCACCGAGCGCCCCGCCGGTGCCGGCCAGTGCCGCATACAGCGCTTGGCCCTGGCCTTGCTGGCGGGCGCCGAAACTACGTTGCACGAAAGCGATGGCAGCCGCATGAAAGCTGCCGAAAGTCGCTGCGTGCAGCACTTGGGCGAACAACAGCACCCAGAGAAATTCAGCGAATGATCCGAGAAGCACCCAGCGCAACGCCGCCAGCAGGAAACTCGCCAGCAGCACCCGACGCAGGGAAAAGCGCGCCAGAATGCGACTCATGGCCATGAACATCAGCACTTCCGCCACCACCCCCACGGCCCAGAGCAGGCCGATGACGCCACGGCTGTAACCGAGGCGTTCAAGGTGCAGAGTCAGAAAGGTGTAATACGGCCCGTGGCTCACCTGCATCAGCGCGACGCAAGCATAAAACGCCAGTACGCCGGGATGGCGCAATTGCTTGAAAAAGCCCTCGCCCGCCGGCCGATTGCCTTGCGCCGGCTGTGCATTCGGCACCCACAGGCTACTCAGGACGATACCGGCCATGATCAGCACCAGCGCCGCCGGATAAATGTCCAGACTGAGCCATTCGAACAGCCGCCCGAGCACCACCACGGTGATGATGAAACCGATCGAGCCCCACAGGCGGATCTGGCTGTAGCGCGACGTTTGCCCCTGCAGATGCGCGAGGGTGATGACTTCGAACTGCGGCAGTACCGCGTGCCAGAAGAATGCATGCAGGGCCATGACCATCGCCAGCCAGGCGTAGGTCTGGCTGACGAAAATCAGCGAAAAGGTCAGCAACGTGCACACCGCGCCAAAGCGCACGATGGCCAGACGCCTGCCGGTGTAATCGCCGAGCCAGCCCCAGATGTTCGGCGCCACGCAGCGCATCAGCATCGGAATCGCCACCAGCTCGCCGATGCGTGCGGCGCTGAAGCCGAGGTGATCGAAGTACAGCGCCAGAAACGGCGCTGTCGAACCGAGCAAGGCGAAATAGAACAGATAGAAACTGGACAGCCGCCAGTAAGGAAGCGCCGCCACGCCGGTTATGCCGCGACGGCTTTGAGCGCAGCCATCAGAGCTGGCCCAGCACCGGCGTGCTCACGCGCACATCGGCGTTCTGCCCACGGTGACGCAGCAGGTGATCCATCAGCACGATGGCCATCATCGCTTCGGCAATCGGCG
This sequence comes from Pseudomonas sp. Marseille-Q5117, assembly GCF_946901175.1. Classification (NCBI taxonomy): domain Bacteria; kingdom Pseudomonadati; phylum Pseudomonadota; class Gammaproteobacteria; order Pseudomonadales; family Pseudomonadaceae; genus Pseudomonas; species Pseudomonas sp. Marseille-Q5117. Next base: position 190,508 of record NZ_CAMPPP010000006.1, read on the forward strand.
TCGCGCGGATGCCGACACAAGGATCATGACGCCCCTTGGTGATCACATCGACCGGGTTGCCATTCACGTCGATCGAGCGGCCCGGGGTGGTGATGCTCGAGGTCGGTTTCAATGCCAGATGCGCAACGATTGGCTGCCCGGACGAGATACCGCCGAGGATGCCGCCGGCGTTGTTGCTGAGAAAACCCTCCGGCGTCAGTTCATCGCGGTGTTCGGTGCCGCGCTGGGCGACACAGGCGAAACCGGCGCCGATCTCCACGCCTTTGACTGCGTTGATGCTCATCAGCGCGTGGGCCAGTTCGGCGTCGAGGCGATCGAAAATCGGCTCGCCAAGGCCCGGCATCACGCCTTCGGCGACCACGGTGATCTTCGCCCCGACCGAGTCCTGGTCGCGGCGCAACTGGTCCATGTAGGCTTCCAGCTCCGGGACCTTGTCCGGGTCAGGGCTGAAGAAAGCGTTTTCTTCGACCGAATCCCAGGTCTTGAACGGTATTTCGATCGGGCCGAGCTGGCTCATGTAACCGCGGATGACGATGCCCTGACTGGCCAGATACTTCTTGGCGATCGCACCGGCCGCTACGCGCATGGCGGTTTCCCGCGCCGAACTGCGGCCACCGCCGCGATAATCGCGCTCGCCGTATTTGTGGTGATAGGTGTAGTCGGCGTGTGCCGGGCGGAACAGGTCCTTGATCGCCGAGTAGTCCTTGGACTTCTGGTCGGTATTGCGAATCAGCAGGCCGATTGAGCAACCGGTGGTGCGGCCCTCGAACACGCCGGAGAGGATTTCGACTTCATCGGCTTCCTGGCGCTGGGTGGTGTGGCGGCTGGTGCCAGGCTTGCGGCGATCGAGGTCGCGCTGCAGATCTTCCAGGGAAATCTCCAGACCCGGCGGGCAGCCGTCGACAATGGCGACCAACGCCGGACCATGGCTTTCGCCAGCGGTGGTGACAGTGAACAACTTGCCGTAGGTATTGCCGGACATGCAGGACGCTCCGTGAAATCAAACCCGAATTCTTGATGCGCGCCAGTATACGCAGGCTAACCGAGTAGTTCATCCTCGAACCTTAGTGGTGCTGGCGAGTCCAACCGGCACCTTGACCAATGATGGCGTGATGATGCTGCGAGTTCTGATCTTGAGTCTTACCCTCTTTACCGGCTTTGCCCAAGCGACAGTCCTACAGCGCCCGGTCACTCTGGACACCGGCAGCGGCGAACTTTTCGGTTCGCTGTTGCTGCCCAAGTCCGACAGCCCGGTGCCGATTGTTCTGATGATTTCTGGCTCGGGTCCTACAGATCGCGACGGAAACAACCCCGACGGCGGGCGCAATGACAGCCTCAAGCGCTTGGCCTGGGTGCTGGCCAAACACAACATCGCCAGCGTGCGCTACGACAAGCGCGGCGTCGCGGCGAGTCTGGCGGCCGCTCCCGATGAACGTGAGCTGTCAGTCGAGGGCTATGCGGCGGACGCCGTGGCGTGGGGGCAGAAGCTCAAGGCCGATCCGCGTTTCGGTAAACTCATTCTGCTCGGCCACAGCGAAGGCGCGCTGATTGCCAGTCTGGCCGCGCCGAAGCTGGACGCAGCGGCGGTGATCTCGCTGTCCGGCAGCGCGCGGCCGGTCGATGAAGTGATCCGCGAGCAACTGGCGCGCAGCCTGCCGCCGCCACTGATGCTGCGCAGCAACGAACTGCTCGACAGCCTCAAGGCCGGCCACACCGATGACAACGTGCCGCAACCGTTGCAGGTGATCTTTCGCCCGAGCGTGCAGCCATACCTGATTTCGCTGTTCCGTCAGGATCCGGCGCAAGCCTTTGCCCAGCTGAAAATGCCGGCACTGATCGTCCAGGGCAGCAACGACATTCAGGTCGGCACCGAGGACGCGAAGCTGCTCAAGGCGGCGAAACCGGACGCGCAACTGACGGTGATCGAAGGCATGAATCATGTGCTGCGCATCGTCCACAACGACATGAAGCGGCAATTGGCCTCCTACAAGGACCCGAATTTGCCCCTGGCCGCCGAACTGGGCGCCGCCGTCATCGAATTTATTGACGGAATTCGTGCAAGTTAACTGCGTTTTACCCTCCAGCCTCACAGAAAACGGCCGATAAGCCTTTGTCGCCAGCGCAACGTCTGGCGGCAAGCAGGGCTTGGACAGGATCTCGCCGTTATGACTGAAACCCAGACTTCACCCGACACCAGCGCTGAAAAAGACGCACCGCCAGCGGTCGAACTGCCGTGGGTGGATGTCCAGGCCGAGCACCACAAGATGCTCCGCCTGGCGCCGCTGCAGACCGACCGCAACACCGGCGGCCGGCCGTTGCGCTTTGTCGAATTCGGTTACGCCGAGCGCAACAGCAAAGAACGCAGCCTGATGCGCATGGCGATCAAACTGCCCAATCAGCGCGTGCGCAAAGAGCAGAATCATCTCGATGTGTGGGTCGACCACGCGAGCAAACGTGTGAGTTTCGGTCCCGACAGTGGCTTGCAGATCGAACCGCTGAACCGCGGCATTGGTCGTTTCATGGCCGCGCAAGGCATCAACTGGGCGAAAAAACGCTGGCCCGGCTACATCGTCGACGGCATGGACCTGAACAACAAGGACGCGCTAAACGAAGACACTCGCTTGCGCCGCGACCATTTCCTGCGCGTGCACGGTTTCGATGTGGCTTACGCCGATGCCCAGCATTTGAAAGGCAGCATCAAGGCGGTGCAGGTCGGTGATCTGCTGGGTGACTGGAACAGCGAAAAGCTGCAGATCGTCGAAATTCTTGAAGCCGCGCAGATGCTCCAGCAGGCCGAACAGAATCTCGCCGAGCAGGAAGTGAAGCTGAAGAAGCAGGAAGAAAAAGTCAGCAAGTTCAAGCGCGAAGATGCCGGGTTGCGTTTCACCATTACGTGTCTGGTGGCGTTTGCGGTGTTTCAGGCGGGGTTGTTGATCTGGATTGCTACGCACCGCTGAGGGCTTGAGCGCGTACTTATCGTTCCCACGCGGAGCGTGGGAACGATCAGTCACAACCTTAGACGCGGGACGCGAACAGGGCCTGATGCGCGCGGCACTGCTCGGCTGTCAGCATGAACACGCCATGCCCGCCGCGCTGGAACTCCAGCCAGGCGAAATCGACTTCCGGGTACAACGCCTCGACGTGCACCTGGCTGTTGCCGACCTCGACAATCAACAAACCTTTCTCGGTCAGGTGATCCGCCGCTTCGGCGAGCATGCGCCGGACCAGATTCAGACCATCATCACCGCAGGCCAGGCCCAGTTCCGGCTCGTGCTGATATTCGTCCGGCATGTCGGCGAAATCTTCGGCGTCGACGTAGGGCGGGTTCGACACGATCAGATCGAAACGCTGACCCGGCAAACCATCGAAGCCATCACCCTGCACGGTGTAGACGCGCTCATCGACGCCATGGCGCTCGATGTTCTGGTTGGCCACTTCCAGCGCCTCGAACGACAGGTCCGCGAGCACCACTTCGGCATTCTGGAATTCGTAAGCGCAGGCAATGCCGATGCAGCCGGAACCCGTGCACAGGTCGAGAATCCGCGCCGGTTCGTTGCCAATCCACGGCGCAAAGCGGTTTTCGATCAGTTCACCAATCGGCGAACGCGGGATCAGCACGCGCGGGTCGACGATGAACGACATGCCGCAGAACCACGCCTCGCCGAGCAGATAGGCGGTGGGAACGCGATCTTCGATGCGGCGCTTGAGCAAGCGCTGCAGATTGACCAGTTCGTCATCTTCCAGCGCGCAATCAAGATAGCTGTCGGCGATTTCCCAAGGCAGGTGCAAAGCGCCCAGTACCAGCTGACGCGCCTCGTCCCAGGCGTTGTCGGTGCCATGACCGAAAAACAGATCCTCCCCATGGAAGCGGCTGACGGCCCAACGGATGTGGTCGCGCAGGGTACGAAGTCGGGAAGTGATCACGGCGTAGAACTCCAGAAAAAACGACTGGCGATTCTAGCAGCCAAAACGCGCGACGACGACGCAGGAAAAACCACGCGGTTCCGGTAGGAGTTTTCTTTTTTTTGCATCAGGCATTGAACGGAACGTGTAACTTGACAAGGCTGCAGGCCAAGAACGACGGCGCCTACGATGGTAGCGATTCACAGAACCGCTCAGCCAGAGGACAATGTCGCAAAAGCCCCACCCCGAGGAGCCCCAGAATGTCCGTTCCAAAAACGATGTTTCAACTCAGCGGTCGCGGTTACGCAGCGGCCACCCTGAGCCATGCCACCGTGGTCATCATCGATGCCCAGAAGGAATACCTCAGTGGCCCGCTGGCCCTGAGCGGCATGGACGCGGCCGTCGCGAACATCAAACAAGTGGTTGCCGCAGCCCGTGCCGCCGGTCGGCCGATCGTGCACGTGCGTCATCTCGGCACCGTTGGTGGCCTGTTCGACCCGCAGGGCGAACGCGGCGAATTCATCCCCGGTCTCGAACCGCAAGGCGATGAAACCATTATCGGCAAACTGCTGCCGAGCGCGTTCCATGGCACCGAACTGCTCGAGCGCCTGCAGAACCTCGGCTCGCTGGACCTGATCGTTTGCGGCTTCATGAGTCACTCCAGCGTCAGCACCACCGTGCGCGCGGCAAAGAACCTCGGTTTCCGCTGCACCCTGGTCGAAGACGCCTGCGCGACCCGCGATCTGCCGTTCAAGGGCGGCGTGCTCAGCGCCGAACGCGTGCAGGAAGCGGAAATGGCGATCATGGCCGACAACTTCGCCACGCTGGCCAAGACTCAGGACCTGATCTGATCCCGTCCTTGTGAGCGGTGCATTGGCGCCGCTCATCCGCTATATCCGCTGATTTGCCGCAAATGCCATAGCCTCAGGAACAACCCGGTCAACTCCCGGTCGAAGGGCCGATACCATTGAGGAAGGTCGGAATGAAGTTATCCGATGGATTTGACGCACGCCGTTTGCGGCCCAAAGGCCAAAGCAACTGGCGTTTTCGATTTGGCGCGGCGATCTCGGCCATTCTGGCGACGTTCGGCGTGCTGCTGGCGATGGCCGGCGCCGCCAGCCTGCTCGGCCGCCCGCCGGCGCTGGGTGACCTGAACGCATCACCGCTGGGCTCGGCAATCATGCTTGCCGTCGGCTTGCTGTTTCTGTACTTCGGCGTTGCTCTGTGGCGCCGCTGCCGCCGTCGCGCACGGCAATCGCGGGAACTGAACATGTCCCCGCATCTGATGAAAAAACACGACTGACCCAACGGCCTGGCTTTTTGCCGGGCCGTTTTCTGTCGACTTGGGTAAACTGGCCGCCCTTCGCGGAGGCTGACATGCAAAACGACGATTTTTCTCTGTTCAAAAGTGCGATCCAGGGCGTCAAACCGATCAAGCACGACCGCGCCGACACCGGCAAACCCAAGGCTGACCGCGCGCAGATCGCCAAGCTGCGTCAGTCCGCCACCGTGCGCAGCGACACCACCATCATTGACGGCTTGTCCGACCAGTTCGTGATCGACGTCGGCCCGGAAGACGAGCTGATGTGGTCCCGCGACGGCGTGCAGGAAAGCCAGATGCGCAAGCTCAAGGTCGGGCAGATCCCGTTCGAAGGCAGTCTCGACCTGCACGGCATGAGCGTGGAAAAGGCCCGGGAAACACTCTGGGCCTTTCTCGCCGAAGCAACCAAATTCGAAATCCGCTGCGTACGCGTGACTCATGGCAAGGCTGTGCGCCTGGATGGCAAGCGGCCGATGATCAAAAGCCACGTCAACACCTGGCTGCGCCAGCATGCGCAAGTGCTCGGTTTCTGCTCCTGCCAGGCCCGCCACGGCGGCGCCGGCGCGGTTTATGTGATGCTGAAACGGACGATGATGGAAGGCCGCGACGAATAAAGCCGTCACACCGAACTTGCAGGGTTGTGTCCGCCACCGTACCCTTGCCCTTTGCGAAAATCCCCACAGGTAGTTTCATGTCCCTGGAACAGAATTACACCGCGATTCTCGGCCAATTGGGCGAGGACGTGTCCCGCGAGGGCCTGCTCGACACGCCAAAGCGTGCCGCCAAAGCCATGCAGTACCTCTGCCGCGGTTATGCACAGACGCTCGAAGAGGTCACCAACGGTGCCCTGTTCAGCTCCGACAACAGCGAAATGGTGCTGGTCAAGGACATCGAGCTGTATTCGTTGTGCGAACACCACCTGCTGCCGTTCATCGGCAAGGCGCATGTCGCCTATATCCCGAGCGGCAAAGTGCTGGGCCTGTCGAAGGTTGCGCGCATCGTCGATATGTACGCGCGCCGCCTGCAGATTCAGGAAAACCTCAGCCGCCAGATCGCCGATGCGGTAATGCAAGTCACCGGTGCGCTGGGCGTGGCCGTGGTGATTGAAGCCAAGCACATGTGCATGATGATGCGCGGCGTCGAAAAGCAGAATTCGTCGATGATCACGTCGGTGATGCTCGGTGAATTCCGTGAAAACGCGGCAACCCGTAGCGAATTCCTCAGCCTCATCAAGTAATTCGCAACAGAAAAGAACCGGCGTTGATCGCCGGTTTTTTTTCGCCCGTGAAAAATCGGGTAAGCTGCGCGCCTTTCTTCATTTGCACCGTGAGGCTTTCAACGTGTTCGTCAAAGCGCTTCGTGTCGGCCTCGGCCAACTGGTTATCTTCATCGACTTCATTACCCGCCCGGGCAAGAAAAAGCGCCCCGCTGCTGCTCAGGCGCAAGTCGACGCTGCGGCGAAAGATCTGGCGCTGTATCAATTCCACGCCTGCCCGTTCTGCGTGAAAACCCGCCGCGCCCTGCATCGTCTGAATGTGCCGGTGGCACTGAAAGACGCGAAGAACAACGAGCAGGATCGCCAGACCCTGCTGGAACAGGGTGGCCGAATCAAAGTGCCTTGCCTGCGTATCGAAGAGAATGGGCAAACCACTTGGATGTATGAATCCAAGGTGATTATCGATTATCTGGATAAGCGGTTTGCGGCGGTCTGATGTTAATGGGTTGGAGCGCTAGCCGCCTTCGCGAGCAGGCTCGCTCCCACCCTTGAAACGCATCCCGCCCTGTGGGAGCGAGCCTGCTCACGATGAGGCCCGCACTGACAACGCCAGCCCTTGAGCCGGCGTTTTTGCTAGGCCGCCCTCTCCATCTGCGCCCGCCGCACCACCGCCGCCAACCGCTTCAACCCCTCATCCAGCCGCGCCGGATCAATGTGGCTGAAGTTCAAGCGCAAATGCCCATGATGCTTGTCCGGCTCAGGAAAGAACGGCTCACCGGGCATGAATGCCACATCATTGGCCAACGCCTCATTGAGCAATGACCGGGTGTCCAGCGGTTGTTTCAACGTCAGCCAAAAAAACAGCCCGCCCTGGGGCATGTTCCACTCAGCCAGATCGGCAAAATGCTCTTCCAGCGCCAACTGAAACGCATCGCGCCGCTGCCGATAGAAATCCCGCAACTCGCTCAAATGCTGTTGATACTTCTGCGAGCCGATCCATTGCAGCGCCTGCCACTGGCCGATGCGATTGGTGTGCAGGTCCGCCGATTGCTTGAGTTTGAGCAGGTGCGGGAACAGATCCGGACTGGCGATCAAGTAACCGACACGCAAACCCGGGAGCAAGGTTTTCGAGACGGTGCCGGTGTAGATCCAGCTGGCTTTTCTCAGACGCGCGGCAATCGGTTTGGCACTGCCACCATCGAAAGTCAGTTCGCGGTATGGCTCATCTTCAATCAGCGTGACGCCAAATTCATCGAGCAATGCCGCGACTGCGGCGCGCTTGGCCTCGCTGTAGCGCACGGCGGAAGGATTCTGGAAAGTCGGGATCAGGTAGATAAACGCCGGGCGATGCTGCTCTAAACGATTACGCAATTGCGCCAGATTTGGGCCGTCGGCTTCCTGCGCCACAGTCAGGCAATCGGCGCCGAACAGCTGGAAGATTTGCAGCGCGGCCAGATAAGTCGGCGCCTCCAACAGAATTTCCGTCCCCTTGTCGATGTACAGCTTGGCCGCCAGATCCAGGGTTTGCTGCGAGCCGCTGACCACCAGCACCTGACTCGCCTCGCATTCAAGGCCCAGCGCCCTCGCCTCTGCCGCCAGCGCCTCGCGCAAGGCCGGCTCGCCTTCGCTCATGCCGTACTGCCCCAGCGACAGCGGCATCTCGTCCCACTCCACCTTCGGCAACATCGTCTCAGCGGGCAAACCGCCGGCAAACGACATCACCTCTGGACGCTGGGCGGCGGCGAGGATTTCTCGGATCAAAGAACTTTTCAGGCGCGAGACACGTTCGGAAAAAGCCATGGTGGTCACCGTAGCGAGGCAGGTAAAAAATGAGTCAAACTGGTTGACTGAAACTACGACAGCTTGAGCGAGTACGTCAACATGCTTGACCTTAAAAACCCCGCAAGTCAGCAACAGGCCATGGAAGCGTTCTTCTTCGGCTATCAGGCGTTCACGGCCAAGGCGGATGAAATGCTCGAGCGCCGCGGACTCTCGCGGGTACATCAGCGCATCGTGTTTTTCATCGCGCGCTATCCGAACCTGAGTGTGAAAGAGTTGCTGGCCCTGCTGGGCGTGAGCAAACAAGCGTTGAACATGCCCCTGCGCCAGTTGCAGGAAATGCATCTGGTCGACAGCGTCGCTTCACAGACGGACAAGCGTAAGCGCCTGCTTGAGCTGACGGCGGAAGGCGCGAGGTTCGAGCAGGCGTTGCGCCGTGAGCAGGTGAAATTGCTCGAGCGGGTGTTTGCCGAGGCTGGGGAAGCGGCGGTGAATGGGTGGTTGGCGGTGAATCTGGCGCTTGGGGGCAGTCAGACGCATCTTGATTGACAGGACCGCCCTCTTCGCGAGCAGGCTCGCTCCCACACGGGAACGCTTTACAAAGATGGGAGCGAGCCTGCTCGCGAAGCCATCCTGCATGGGCATATATCCCTATCAGCAAAAAAATCGGCGACAAAACCAAAACAATATTTGCTTTATTTGTACACAAAAGCATAATCCACTGCGTGCGAGTTCCTGACTACACGGTCAACAAATTCGCGTATGCCTCAAAGGGCCGCTGCCACCCCTCATGGGTCCGGCCCTGGAAATAACAATAAAACTCTTGAGGAGTACTCGCTGTGGAAAGCCGCAAATCCGAAGCACCGCCGCTCGAGCTCACGCCGCCATTACGCAATGGCCTGCTAGAGCGTCTGTTCAAACTCAGCTTGCATGGCACCACGGTGAAGACCGAGCTGATTGCCGGTCTGACAACCTTCATCACCATGGCTTACATCATTTTCGTCAACCCGAACATCATGGCCGATGCCGGGATCGATCACGGCGCAGCCTTCGTCGCCACCTGTATCGCTGCCGCGTTGGGCTGCCTGTTGATGGGGCTCTACGCCAACTGGCCGGTCGGCCTGGCGCCGGGCATGGGCCTCAATGCTTTCTTCACCTACACCGTGGTCGGCACCATGGGCTACAACTGGGAAACCGCCCTCGGCGCGGTGTTTGTCTCGGGCGTGCTGTTCATGTTCCTGACCTTTTCGCGGATTCGCGAGTGGCTGCTCAACAGCATTCCGGTCAGTCTGCGTTTTGCGATGGGCGCTGGTGTCGGCCTGTTTCTCGGCCTGATCGGGCTTAAAACCGCCGGTATTGTCGTCGACAGCCCAGCGACGCTGATCAAACTCGGCTCGCTGCGTGAACCCGGCCCGCTGCTCGCCGCGATCTGCTTTCTAATGATCGCGATCCTCAGTTACCACCGCGTATTCGGTGCGATTCTGATCAGCATCATCACCGTCACCCTTGCCGGCTGGGGCCTGGGCCTGGTGCACTACGAGGGCATCATGTCTGCGCCGCCGAGCCTGGCGCCGACCTGGATGGCGATGAACGTTGCAGGCGTGTTCAACGTCAGCATGATCAGCGTGGTGCTGGCCTTCCTCTTCGTGCACATGTTTGACACCGCCGGCACCCTGATGGGCGTTGCCCAGCGCGCCAACCTCGTCGCGGCTGACGGGCGCATCGAAAACCTCTCGCGGGCGATGAAAGCCGACAGCGCGTCCAGCGTATTCGGCGCGGTGGTCGGTGTCCCTCCAGTAACCAGCTATGTGGAAAGTGCCGCTGGTGTGGCCGCTGGCGGTCGGACTGGTCTTACCGCGGTCACTGTGGGTGTGCTATTTATAGCGGCAATGTTTTTCGCACCGTTGGCTGGCATGATTCCCGCTTATGCCACAGCAGGTGCACTGATCTACGTGGCCATGCTGATGATGGGCGGCATGGCCCACATTGAATGGGACGAAGCGACTGACGCGATTCCGGCGATCGTCACGGCGATCATGATGCCGCTGACCTTTTCGGTTGCCGACGGCATCGCTCTGGGCTTCATCACGTATGTGGCATTGAAGGCCGGCACCGGCAAATACAAGGAAATCTCCGTCAGCCTGTGGGTGCTCTGCGCGATCTTCATCGCCAAGTTCATCTTCCTGTAAGCGCTGCGCGGTTCACGCTTCAATTCAGCCTCACCCTCGCGGGTGGGGCTTTTGTGCATTTCGATAACAACAAAGGAGCAAAGCGATGAGTCTGGAAACCTGGCTGCTGTTCAGTGGCGCTGCATTGGTAGTGATCCTGATCCCGGGGCCGCTGTCGTTGCTGATGATCAGCAACAGTCTGAATTACGGCTTGCGCCGGTCCTATCCGGCATTTCTCGGCGGAGTGATTGCCTCGATCTGCCTGTTGAGCGCTTCGGCACTAGGGCTCGGCGCACTGCTGCTGGCCTCCGAACAGTTGTTCAGTGCGCTGAAAATCGTTGGCGCACTCTACCTGTTCTACCTCGCCTGGCAGAGCTGGCAGCAATCGCGCCAGCCGTCGGTCGGCGCTGAAGTGCCCCTGGCTGCACCGGCGCCGCGCTTTCGCACACTGTTCGGGCGCGCTTTTGTGTTGGGCGCGAGCAATCCGAAAGACATCCTGTTCTTCGCCGCGTTTCTGCCGCAATTTCTCAGTGCGCAACAGCGGTTTCTGCCGCAGTTGCTGATCATGATCGCGACGTGGGTGGTGCTTGATCTGTGTTGCAAACTGGCTTACGGACTGGGCGCGCATGGCGCTGCACGCTATCTGCGCAGCGGCAAGGGCCAGAGCTGGTTCAACCGCATCAGCGCGGGCCTTTTCGGGGGCGCCGGCGCGGCTTCTTTGCTCAGTAGTCACTAATCGAATCCAGACCGATTGCAACTTATCAAGCCATCCCTATCGAATGGATTCGAAAGTCGATGGCTTGTCATGTATCAACTTCAGCGTGATTAGCTGAATGATCAAGGCGCAATACACCGCAACAACCCGGCGATGTACAGATTGCGAAACCTGGCCGTAAGATCCCCGCCACGCTTAAACAACAACCTGCCAGAACAAGGAAGTTCAAATGGCCACTCTTATCGAGCCGTCGATTTCTACCGACTCGTTGAAAAACGATAAAAAACCCGCCGACAGCGTTGTCATCACTGACATGCTGCTTAAAACCAACGAGCATAACGATTCGACGCTGAGCATTGCGCACAGCAAAGCGGACCAATTGAAACATGTGGACACTCTATTTGGCCCATTACAACTTGGGGAAGTGTCGATTACGCGAGTTTCGCTGGACGCTCTGGGCGCAACTATTGATGGTCAACCGCTAAACGGTCAGAACACATTTTTCCGCCGCCCCCGACGTTCACTTATCAACTCATTGCAGTTTAGTGCCGAGAAAATTGAAAGTCTTATAACGACCTCTACCGGGCGAGATGGTTATCTGCTATCGACGCTGTTATTTGAATTGGCCAGCCAACGCCCATTGACCGCCCCTGCTCTGATTCGCGAACCAACGGCAAGCGATGTTGATTTGCACCCTTACCGCGGCAAACTGGCACAACTCCTTGATTCTGCGCAGAAGCTCGATCTAGGTCATGCCCGCATGCCCAGGAATAATTCACGCTGGGCGGCGGCCGCCAAGAGTTACGCGGCCCTGGGCTCGAGTATCGGCATTCAGGGATTCGGTATCTTCATGGGCTTGCGCGGTGTTGTCGATGCCATTAAAACCAACAATACAACGGAAGTTGTAATAAACAGCGCCGGTATCGGAACAGAAGTCGCCTCCATTGCCACTGACGTCGCGGTGAACAAGATCGCCACGCAAATGCTCACCGCGGGACAGAACGCCTACAAGGATTTCGCCAAAACCCGATTCGCCGTCAGGCTCGGTCGCTCCGGTGGACTGATCGGCGGCGTGCTGACCTTGCCCTTCGACATCTTCACCGCAGTCAGGTCGTTGAACGCCGCTGAAAACGCGACGGGCAAGGAAGCCATGGACCATTACGTCAGCGCCGGACTGAGCATCGCGAGCGCGGCCATGACGGTCATACTCGGCGCAGCCGCAATGGCCGGTTTCGCCTTCGCAGGGCCTGTAGGTCTGGCGGCCGGAGCGATCCTGGCGATCGGCTCCCAGGTTTACGGTGCAGTGCGAATCGTCGATGACATCGATGATTACATCGAGCTGAGTGTCGAAGAGCGCTGGCGCTCGGGCTGGTTTTCGTTCTGCATGATGGACGTCGATCAGGATGTCCAGGATCGCTATTCGCAGGCAAAGGCCATGCTGCAGCACACACGGCAAGCGAAGGAAACCGCGAGAAAACTGCTCGATGGTGCGCTGAAGGGCAGTACCGAAGCCATCGTCAACGGCAAAACGCAAGTACACCTTGAGCCGACCGAGGTCTGGACGCGTAACTGGTGGACCAAACAGGACTCGTGGAAAACGGTCAAGGTGCCGGTGATAAAAGGCGCTGACGACACAATTGATGCCCGCGCTGGCGTCACCACGGACACCCCCGGCGCCGAGCTGGGTACCGCCGCCGGGAATAAAGGTGTTCTGTGGCTTATCGGCGATGGCCGGGACTCGATTCAGGGCGTCGAAGCCAAACCCAACGCCTTTCATTACAAATCCGGTAGAAAGGAGCTGACCGGAGGCGATAAGGACGACCGCTTCGTCTTTGAAGGCGCTGCGGACCACATCCGTCAGCGCGAGAACGTTGCAGAATATTCGAAGCTCAAGGGCGGTGCGGGAAATGACACGCTGGTGCTGGGCGGCGTCCTGCACAGGCCGGTGAAACCTGACATCGGCTACGACGTGGACCTATCGGCAGGTACGTTGCACACCGTAATGCCGGATGCCGCCGAAGAGGACGGGAAGAAGTACATTTTCCACAGTCTGATTGAAAGTATCGAAAATGTTGAAACTGTAGACTCTGCAGCGAGCACTGTAGTCGGCACCTCTGACCGTAACATCATCAAATCGCGCGGATTCGACACTATCACCGCAGGCGGCGGCAACGACCAGATCTATCTGTTGCACTGCGGTGCCATCGCATCCGGAGAAGCCGGGAGCGATGAATATTTCATCGACCATCAGATTGGTCACTTTTCCATTATCGAGGATGGCCGGCAGCCGAGTCATATTGTCTTGAACTGGGCAAAGGATCTGATAGAAAGCTGGAAGATAAGTAACGGATCATTGGTGATAACTTCAACTTTCGATTATTCGGACAGGCAAAACGTCGTCACAATTCACGGTGTCTACGAGAAAGCGGAAAATAAATACAAGCGCAGGAACAACAACCTTACTTTCCTGACACGGGACGATTTCCATCTAAAACCTGTCTTGCCTGAAATGATCGAGCCCGAGGAACCGGTGACTATCGATTACTCCATAATCAAGTACGGCAATCCCAGGACGCCAAGCATTCTCTATCAGGAAGAGTGCCGCATCAGTTTGCATGAAAACGAGAGCTACTTCATTCCGCGCTCTCGCCAAAACAACGTTTTCTATTCGACGGAAAAAACCGACACAGTCACCAGAATCTACCTGGATTATGCCAGCGACGAGCTGACGAAAGTCGAGGAAAATTATACGGCCCGCCAATCGGAAACTGCCAAGGACCTCATGGTGAAGTGCGACCTTGTTTACCACTTCGGAAACAAGACAGTGACATTGTTTCAACTCGCTTTCGCCCGAGGCGGTACGGACCCCATGAATATGGAAAAGATACTGCGGGCTATCGCTTACCCGGTACAACAGAAATACGTCATCATTTTCAACGACGGAGTCGCTGCAAACGCCACTATTTCTCAGGAGAACTATTTAGTCCCCGAAATTCAAAACTATGGTTTTCACAAACTTACGACCTGGACCCATGTAGCTCCCCTGCCGTTGAAAATGCGCAGCGGCAAGTACTTCTTCGAGTTACCAGAGAACGAAGCTCACGCTATGAGCTCGCACAACGAATGCGCCGAACTGTTCTCATCGCCCCGCCAGATCGCAGTGGAAAGCCTTGAAGGCAATGGTTCCACTTATCTGATCCACTTGGTGGCCGACATGACGATACGCCTTTCGACGCCCGGCGCGCTGGCCAACGCAGAGATCAGGCTGCCTTATTCCTCCCTGTGGGAACTTGACGCGACGAAACTCGGCAAGGTCGATATTTCTCTGGAAAACAGCCAGTTGCGTATCGGCACCTGCGTTATCCATCTACCCGTATATGAAAGCGAGGACTTGATCGATCAGATCCGGGTGATTACCGAACACGGAGTTGTACATACCGTCGACCTGTCTTTCGACCGAGTGTACCTGGACGGCATTGATGGCCGTTTTTTTACCGAGCCTGACGCCTCCAAAGGGTTGCCCGAAGCATTGCTCCTCATGGCAAATGCAGAAATGCGCGGCCGACATATCGTCGCCGCATATGACGGGCAAGCAGTGAATTACAAATTTCCTGCGCACGGCTGGGTGCTGAGCAGAGACAAGTCGCGCATTGAATCATCCGAGCTGCGCGTTCTGAATCAGTGTGTCCATCAATCGCCTTACCTGTTCAAACCACGATCCTTGATCACCGTGCCGCCAGCCTGACCGCAAACCGGTCGACCCTCGCCAACCCAATACGCACCTCTCGCAGCCCCTTTCCCCACGCTGGGGATGAGTGCGCTCACCTCTCGCGTCGGGGCGCTTGATGGCGCCTCGCGCCTTATCTACATGAGTTTTTTGAAATGGCCAACCCGCCCAAGAAAATTGCCACGATTACTGCAACTGATTCGTCCGCCACACCCAAGCCTGCCTCCTCGACTTTAGGTCGCAGCCCAAATATTGGCGGTGACAGCTCACTGTCTCGCACCGATTCAGCCACCCACTTGCAAACACCGCGCACATCCTCCAGCTCGATCGCTCGCCAGCCTGCTGTTGTTCTGAGCGGGATACCGGACAGCGCCCTCGCCTTCCACGACGCCGCTCGAGGTGCGATCGCCTGGCCGCAGGAACGCTGGAACGAGTTGACCGCCATTGCCGAGAACAGCGGGCTTTTTACCGGGCCTGATCAACGCACCTATGCGCAAATCGGTGACGAAGGCCGATTTGCTGTGGAACAGAATCTGCAGGGCAACTATTACTTACCGTTGAGCTTTGCCCTCGGCATTGCCGGTCCGCTGCTGACGAGGATCAAAGGCCAGGCGAGTTGGCGCATCCAGCGTCCGGACGGGCAATCCGCGTCGGTTCGCGGCATAACGCCAGCTGCATCGCTAAGCCCTTCGTACCTTTCCGCCGCCGACGCCAACACACTGACCAAACCTGAGCTCGCCACCGATGGGCTGCGTTACAACAAGCTCAAGCAGACTTTCGTCACCACGGCAGATGGCACCGTCATGGTCCGTAAAAACACGGCCGGCGAGTATCAGCAAGCCTTCGCGTCGACAAACGACGCGCCGCCGATTTTCTTCGAACAGATTGCCGGCACGGTATTCTGGCGGCGAAAACCTGCTGACTTCGCATGGACCGAGACCGCGCTCGCCAGCCGTCCTCGACCTACCGAGCCCGACGACGCAATACCCGGCCCGAGCAAGCGGCCACGGCTTGCCGAGCCAGCGCAGACATTGGCTCGCCCGTCTCCTGAACAAAGCGACCAGACGCCTTATTTCTGGTTGCCCTGGGGCCGTTTGAATACGCCTCCCGCCGTGCCATCCGTGCAACTGGGCTGGCTGCACTACCCCATCGTGCCCGTGGGCTCCAATCCGGCACCAAAAGTGTATTTCGTTCTCCATCCGGAGTTTTTCCCGACAGACTTCAACTCTTTCGAGCACATGTTACGGACCGCACCGCAGCTGCAACCGGTGGCCACGTTCCGAATCGGCAACGACCCAGGAGAAATTCATCCCGGCAAACGTTTTTTCGAAGCGCCGATTTCGACAACTGTTGGCCAAGCGTTTCCCGATTTTTCCGACCACACTGCCCGGGCCGTCGCCAGACGCCTGTTCGAGCTCGCCGACCACTCTTTGACCATCACTGGTACCGGGTTGGTGAACATCCACACCGCGCTGAATCAATGGAAACAACGACCATTTTCCACCGCGCCGGAATTTGCCGACCCTGTGAGCATGCTGGCCGTGGCCCCCGATATCGAAGTCAGGGGGAAGAGGTTGATTCCCATGCCCTCGCAAGCCGACAGCGAATTGCAGCGGTTGACGTTCGACCCGTAGCGTTTTGCCGTCGAATGGGCTCACTACAAAACCTATCCGACGGAGCTGAATCTGCGGCGCCTGCTCGGCGCATTGCTGGTGCGCAGCGGTTATGAAGTGTTTCCGCTGACATACGAGCATCGGGTGCCGACGCTGGTGTTCAAGCGCGCGAACCATGATCGGGTGTTCTTTCTGAAACTGGGCAGTGTCGATCAGGCTGGCCTGTCTCACACACCGGGCAATGAACTGACAGAACCGAGTCTGCCCGCCAGGATTGGTGCCGAGGCTTTTGCGGCGCTGACCGTCGCTGCCGCGCAACACAAAGTGACGTGGCTGATTGGCGGTGTGCTGAAAGTCGACGGCATTCCGGATTCGGTATTCATTATCCGGGAGCGCTGAAGGCGACGCTGCGGTTGATCAAAAAAAAGCCCGCAGTGTGAGCGGGCGAAAGACCAAAGAAGCTATATGCGCAGTCGCTTCCCGGTGGGGGCAGCTGCTTGGGGGTCAGCTGCCCCGATAGGTGGAATAGCTGTAAGGCGAAATCAGCAGGGGCACGTGATAGTGCTCCTGCTCGGCGGAAATGCCGAAACGCAGTACGACGACATCGAGAAACGCCGGCTCGGGCAGTTGTACGCCACGGGCGCGGTAGTAATCGCCGGCATGAAACTGCACCTGATAAACCCCGGTGCGATAATCGTCGCCTTGCAGCAACGGCGCATCGACCCGGCCATCGCTGTTGGTTGTCGCACTGGCGACCAATTCCAGGTGCGATCCTTCAACGCGGTACAGCTCGACCTTGATCGAGCTGCCCGGGCAACCGTGTGCAGCGTCCAAAACGTGTGTTGTCAAACGTCCCATTGATTCTGCGCGCCTGGCCGCAACAAACGGTCAGACTTCGCGCCTCCCGAAGTCAGTTGAAAAGGAGACCGCACCGTTTCAGAGCACGAAACGCTGCGGCGAGCGACTGATTAAGACACTTTTCAAAAAAATTGTACACAATAAAAACGACATTTTTCGCCTCACCCCCGCCATCCGGGCGTTTATCGCCAATCAACCAGCAAAGCGCCTGATCATTGAACCTTCTATTCATTAGCTGACTGGTCAGGCAGGTTTCTTGCAGGCTTGAACCATTAGTAGCAAAAGATGACGGCCGGTGAAAAATGCGAAAATTCAGGCTTACAAAATGTAAATAAAGTTGTATACAATCAGCTCATCGCTGTGACGCCAGCCTGCCAGGCCGCCACACCAATCTGTCAACGTACAAGAAGGAAGACTGCAGTGAGCGCTGACTACCCACGCGACCTGATCGGTTACGGCAGTAACCCTCCTCACCCACACTGGCCGGGTAATGCCCGGATCGCCCTGTCTTTCGTACTCAATTACGAAGAAGGTGGCGAGCGCAACATTCTGCACGGCGACAAGGAATCCGAAGCCTTCCTCTCCGAAATGGTCGCCGCTCAGCCGCTGCAAGGCGCGCGCAACATGAGCATGGAATCGCTTTACGAGTATGGCAGCCGCGCCGGCGTCTGGCGGATTCTGAAGCTGTTCAAGGAATTCGACATTCCGTTGACCATCTTCGCCGTGGCCATGGCCGCCCAGCGTCACCCGGACGTGATACGTGCGATGGTCGAGGCCGGCCATGAAATCTGCAGCCACGGCTACCGCTGGATCGACTACCAGTACATGGATGAAGCGCAGGAACGCGAGCACATGCTCGAAGCGATCCGCATCCTCACCGAACTGACCGGCGAACGTCCGCTGGGCTGGTACACCGGCCGCACTGGGCCGAACACCCGTCGCCTGGTCATGGAAGAAGGCGGTTTCCTCTACGACTGCGACACCTACGACGACGACCTGCCCTACTGGGAGCCGAACAACCCGACCGGCAAACCGCATCTGGTGATCCCCTACACCCTCGACACCAACGACATGCGCTTCACGCAAGTGCAGGGTTTCAACAAGGGTGACGATTTCTTCGAATACCTCAAAGACGCCTTCGACGTGCTTTACGCCGAAGGTGCCGAAGCGCCGAAAATGCTTTCGATCGGTCTGCATTGCCGCCTGATCGGCCGTCCTGGTCGCCTCGCTTCGCTCAAGCGCTTTATCGAATATGCCAAAAGTCATGAACAGGTGTGGTTCAGCCGTCGCGTCGACATCGCGCGTCACTGGCAAGAAACCCACCCGTACCAAGGGACTGCAAAATGAGCCGCTTTCAAACCCTGCAACCGTCGACCCTGAGCCGCGACGCTTTCGTCAAAGCCTTTGCCGACATCTACGAACATTCGCCATGGGTGGCCGAAAAGGCCTACGACCTCGGTGCGGACGCTTCGATCGACGAGATCG
Source organism: Pseudomonas sp. Marseille-Q5117 (assembly GCF_946901175.1). Classification (NCBI taxonomy): domain Bacteria; kingdom Pseudomonadati; phylum Pseudomonadota; class Gammaproteobacteria; order Pseudomonadales; family Pseudomonadaceae; genus Pseudomonas; species Pseudomonas sp. Marseille-Q5117. The sequence continues at coordinate 209,293 of NZ_CAMPPP010000006.1, forward strand.
AAACCCTGCACCAGCGCATGAGCGATATCCTGTTGAGCGCCGATCATGCCAGCCAGCTGGCCCTGATCAACGCTCACCCGGACCTGGCCGGCAAAGCCGCCGTCCAGGGCCAACTGACCGAAGCCAGCACCAATGAACAGGCTGGCGCCGGTATTCACCAATGCACGGCCGAAGAGTTCCAGCGCTTCACCGAGCTGAACGACGCCTACAAAGCCAAGTTCAAGTTTCCCTTCATCATGGCGGTAAAAGGCAGCAACCGGCATCAGATCCTCGCGGCGTTCGAAACGCGCATCAACAATTCGGTGGAAGCCGAGTTCAAATGCGCGCTGGCGCAGATCAACAAGATTGCCCTGTTCCGTTTACTGACTCTTTAGCAAGCCTGGCCCGAGCGTGAATGAACGCGCAAACGCCCAGGGCCCTGCGAGCATCCCCAGCCACTAATTTAAAGGCAGACAAGAAGAATGAAAGCTTACGCCGTACCTTTCGAAAAATACGTCAACCTGGCCGACGCCCGTCTGGGCACCAAAATCATCTCGGTCACCGATGACTGGTTCGCAGACGCCAATCGTCTGTTCCAACCGACCCCGGCCGTATGGAAGGAGGGCGTGTTCGATGACAACGGCAAGTGGATGGACGGCTGGGAGTCGCGCCGCAAGCGCTTCGAAGGTTTCGACAGCGCGGTGATCCGTCTGGGCGTACCGGGCTCGATCAAAGGCGTGGACATCGACACTTCATTCTTCACCGGCAACTACCCGCCATCGGCCTCGCTGGAAGCGTGCTTCCTGGCCTCGGGCGAGCCGGATGAAAACACCCAGTGGACCGAAGTGCTGTCGGCCGTCGAGCTGCAGGGCAACAGCCACCACTACCACGAAATCAGCAACGACAAAGCGTTCAGCCATCTGCGCTTCAACATCTACCCGGACGGCGGTGTTGCCCGTCTGCGCGTGTACGGCATTCCGTTCCGCGACTGGTCCGCTGTGGGCGACAACGAGCAAGTGGACCTGGCAGCAGCCCTCAACGGTGGCCGCGCCCTCGCCTGCTCCGACGAACACTTCGGCCGCATGAGCAACATCCTCAACCCGGGCCGTGGCATCAACATGGGCGACGGCTGGGAAACCGCGCGTCGTCGCACACCGGGCAATGACTGGGTGATCGTCGCGCTGGGTCATCCGGGCGAGATCGAAAAAATCGTCGTCGACACCCTGCACTTCAAAGGCAACTACCCGGACACCTGCTCGATCCAGGGCGCGTTCGTCAAGGGCGGCACCGACAGCCAGATCGAAACCCAGTCGCTGTTCTGGCGCGAACTGCTGCCAAGCCAGAAGCTGGAAATGCACGCCGAACACACCTTCGTCGAGCAGATCAAGGCACTCGGCCCGATCACCCACATCCGCCTGAACGTGTTCCCGGATGGTGGCGTGAGTCGCCTGCGTGTACTCGGCAAGGTGGCTAAATAACACCGCAATGATCGTTCCCACGCTCTGCGTGGGAATGCATCACTGGACGCTCTGCGTCCGCTTTGGATGTGACGCGGAGCGTCACGGGCTGCACTCCCACGCAGAGCGTGGGAACGATCACTCAACGAAAAGAAGAACAGCATGCGCACATTGACGATTGAACCGCTGACCAAAGAAGCCTTCGCCCCTTTCGGTGACGTGATCGAAACCGACGGCAGCGATCACTTCATGATCAACAACGGTTCGACCATGCGCTTCCACAAGCTGGCGACGGTCGAAACCGCTACGCCTGAGGACAACGCAATCATCAGCATTTTCCGCGCCGACGCGCAGGACATGCCGCTGACCGTTTGCATGCTGGAACGCCATCCGCTGGGCAGCCAGGCTTTCATTCCGCTGCTCGGCAACCCCTTTCTGATCGTGGTCGCGCCAGTTGGCGATGCACCTGTATCAGGCTTGGTCCGCGCCTTCGTCACCAACGGCAGGCAGGGCATCAATTACCATCGCGGCGTCTGGCACCACCCGGTGCTGACGATCGAAAAGCGGGATGACTTCCTGGTGGTTGATCGCAGTGGCACAGGCAATAACTGCGATGAGCATTTTTTCAAAGAGGATGAGCGGTTGATCCTCGCCCCCCACCAATAAGAGAAGGTCTGATCACTCGACAACAAGAGTGACAGGCGAGAGGTAAAGACTGTGGAAGCACATCTGTTGGAATGGCTGAACCTGAGCGTGCGCTGGGTTCACATGATCACTGGCGTGGCCTGGATCGGCGCGTCGTTCTACTTCGTCTGGCTGGAGAACAACCTCAACCGCGTCAACCCGAAAACCGGCCTGGCCGGTGATCTGTGGGCGATCCACGGCGGCGGCATCTACCACCTGGAAAAATACAAACTGGCCCCACCGTCCATGCCGGACAACCTGCACTGGTTCAAGTGGGAAGCCTACTTCACCTGGATGTCGGGGATCGCGCTGCTGTGCGTGGTGTTCTACTCCAATCCGGTGCTCTACCTCGTGGCACCCGGCAGCGGCCTCAGCGGTCCTGAAGGCGTGGCCATCGGTATCGGCTCGCTGATCGTCGGCTGGTTCGTCTACGACTTCCTCTGCGATTCGGCCCTGGGCAAGAAACCCGCCCTGCTCGGCTTCATCCTGTTCGTGCTGATCATTGCCGCCGCCTATGGCTTCAGCAAAGTGTTCAGCGGTCGTGGTGCGTACCTGCACGTCGGCGCGATCATCGGCACCATCATGGTCGGCAACGTGTTCCGCATCATCATGCCAGCGCAACGCGCACTGGTCGCGGCGATCGCCGAGAACCGCACGCCTGATCCGGCACTGCCGGCCAAGGGCCTGCTGCGTTCGCGTCACAACAACTACTTCACCCTGCCAGTGCTGTTCATCATGATCAGCAACCACTTCCCGAGCACTTACGGCAGCCAGTACAACTGGTTGATCCTGGCCGGGATCGCGGTGTTGGCGGTATTGGTGCGTCACTACTTCAACACCCGTCACGACAGCCACAAGTTTGCCTGGACCCTGCCGGTGGCAGCGGTGGGCATGATCTGCCTGGCCTACGTCACCGGCCCGACGCCGATGTCGACTGCACCTGAAGTGGCCAAGGCACCGGCGAAAATCGAGTACCAGCCATTGCCGGAAACGGCGCTGGGGGGTGGCGCAAAACCGGCTGAAGCAGCGCAACCTGCCGAGCCTGCCGCAGCACCGGCGCAAGCCTCCAATGCTGGTCCCGGCTTTGACAAAGTGCACCACGTGATTCAGGAACGCTGCACGGTTTGTCACTCGTCGAAGCCGACCAGCCCGTTGTTCAGCGCTGCTCCTGCCGGTGTGATACTCGACACCCCCGAGCAGATTCGCCAGAACGCGGCGCGCATCCAGGCGCAAGCCATCACCACGCAGATCATGCCACTGGGCAACATCACCCAGATGACCCAGCAGGAACGTGACCTGATCGGTGCATGGATCGCTCAGGGAGCGCAGACCAATTAATCGTTGAAAGCATCGCGAGCAGGCTCACGCCTACAGAGATCCTGTGGGAGCGAGCCTGCTCGCGAATAGCCGCCGAAACGCGGTTCCCCTGATGCAAAGAAACAGCTGCAAGCAACCCGGCAGCTGTTAATCACAAGAATAAAAAAGATCCGAGGTGTTGCATGTCCGAGCTGTCCAAAGCGCGCATCCCCGACGCACCCGCCATTCAGCGTTTGCCCCTTTTGCAACTGATCCTGGTCGGTCTGCAACATGTTCTGCTGATGTACGGCGGTGCCATCGCGGTGCCGCTGATCATCGGACAGGCCGCTGGCCTGAGTCGTGAAGAAATCGCCTTCCTGATCAACGCCGACCTGCTCGTCGCCGGCATCGCCACTATCGTGCAGTCGCTCGGCATCGGCCCGATGGGTATTCGCATGCCGGTGATGATGGGTGCCAGTTTCGCTGCGGTCGGCAGCATGGTGGCCATGGCCGGCATGCCCGGCATCGGTCTGCAAGGGATCTTTGGTGCGACGATCGCTGCCGGTTTCTTCGGCATGCTGATCGCGCCGTTCATGTCCAAGGTCGTGCGTTTCTTCCCGCCGCTGGTGACCGGCACGGTCATCACCTCGATCGGTTTATCGCTGTTCCCCGTGGCCGTGAACTGGGCCGGTGGCGGGGTCGACGCCGCGCAATTCGGTTCGCCGATTTATCTGGCCATCGCTGCGCTGGTGCTGGCGACCATTCTGTTGGTTCATCGCTTCATGCGCGGATTCTGGGTCAATATTTCGGTACTGATCGGCATGTGCCTGGGCTACGTAATGTGCGGCGCGATCGGCATGGTCGACCTCAGCGGCATGGCCAACGCACCGTGGATTCAGTTCGTCACCCCGCTGCATTTCGGCATGCCGAAATTCGAGCTGGCACCGATTCTGTCGATGTGTCTGGTGGTGGTGATCATCTTCGTCGAGTCCACCGGGATGTTTCTCGCGCTGGGCAAGATCACCGGCCAGGAAGTCTGCCCGCGCATGCTCCGTCGTGGCTTGTTGTGCGATGCCGGCGCCTCGTTCTTCGCCGGTTTCTTCAACACCTTCACCCACTCCTCGTTCGCGCAGAACATCGGCCTGGTGCAGATGACCGGTGTGCGCTGCCGTTCGGTGACCATCGTTGCCGGCGGCCTGCTGATCGTCCTCAGCCTGTTGCCGAAAGCGGCGTTTCTGGTGGCATCGATTCCACCGGCGGTGCTGGGCGGCGCGGCGATTGCGATGTTCGGCATGGTCGCCGCGACGGGTATCAAGATCCTCCAAGAGGCGGACATCGGTGACCGCCGCAATCAGCTGCTGGTCGCGGTGAGCATCGGTATGGGCCTGATCCCGGTGGTACGTCCGGAATTCTTCGCCCACCTGCCGCTGTGGATGAGCCCGATTACCCACAGCGGCATCGCCATGGCCACCCTCAGCGCGCTGACCCTGAACCTGCTGTTCAACATCCTCGGCGGCAAGGAGCGTGCGGCGATCAATGATTGCCATGCGCACTGATTGAAACCACCACACCACCTGTGGGAGCGAGCCTGCTCGCGAAAGCGCTGTGTCATTCAACATTGATGGCGACTGACACAACCGCTTCGCGAGCAGGCTCGCTCCCACAGGACTACGCAACTGCTTGTGCCTCAAACAATAAAAACAACAGGGAGCAACAGATGATCCGCACGCAAAGCAACGTTCTGTTGAGTGGCGGCCTGCTGGCCGCGAGTCAGGCCATGGCCGGCGATCTGCTGCTTTGGCAGAGCAACAGCCTCAGCTATCTGTACGGCAAGAACTTCGCGATCAACCCGTCCTATCAGCAGACGGTCACCTTCGAGCACGCCGACAAGTGGAAGTACGGCGACAACTTTTTGTTCGTCGACAAGATCTTCTACAACGGCAAGGAGGACCCGAACAAAGGTCCGCACACCTTCTACGGCGAGTTCACCCCGCGTCTGTCCTTCGGCAAGATCCTCGACCGCAAGATCGAGTTCGGCCCGATCAAGGATGTGCTGCTGGCGATGACCTACGAGTACGGCGAAGGCGAAAGCGAGGCCTACCTGATCGGTCCCGGCTTCGATCTGAAAGTGCCCGGCTTCAACTACGTCACCCTGAACATTTTCCGCCGCCAGACCGAAGGCCCGCGGCCCGGCGATGGTGTCTGGCAAATCACCCCCGCATGGTCCTACAGCTTTCCGCTGGGCAATTCCGATGTGCTGATCGACGGCTACCTCGACTGGGTCGTCGACAATGACGAAAACTCGCGCGGTACCTACCACGCCAACCTGCACATCAATCCGCAGATCAAATATGACCTCGGCAAAGCCATGGGCTGGAGCCAGAAACAGGTATACGTCGGCACCGAGTACAGCTACTGGAAGAACAAATACGGCATCGAAAACAGCCACGCGTTCGATACCAACCAGAACACCGCCAGCCTGCTGCTGAAGGTGCACTTCTGAGATGGCCCGCAACCGTGCGCCATGCCTGTCGTCGGTGCTCTGTTGCGGGGCACTTGAGCGCCGGCCGAGGAGTCAGTATTCTCCGCGGCCTTCCGAATTCGCTCTAAAAAAAAGCCTGAATTCAATTTCTGACCGAAAAGCCAACTTATCCCGGCTACGGTCAGTCCTGAGGCATCCCGAAAACACGCTCGTCGACTGTTTTTCAGCAGCCGAACGGGCGTTTTTTGGTTTTTCAAAAGCCTTGGCGCAGCTTTTGCTACCAGCAATGAAAGCTGACCGATCGGATGAAATTTGCGGTACGAAAAAAGGCGCCACATCAGAGCGCCGAACTTAAAAAAATAACGTGGAACACCTACTTTGGGAGCAACCGAATGAAACGTATGTGCACCAGCCTGATGCTGGCCGGATCGATGTTCGCCGGCGGCCAGGCGATGGCCGAAGGCCTGCTGCAGTGGCAGAACAACAGCCTGACCTACCTGTATGGCAAGGACTTCCAGGTCAACCCGCGCATTCAGCAAACCGTGACCTTCGAGCACGCCGATGCCTGGAAGTATGGGGACAACTTCCTGTTCATCGACAAGATTTTCTACAACGGCAAGGATGATGGCGGCGTCGGCTCCAACACCTACTACGGCGAGCTCAGCCCGCGCCTGTCGTTCGGCAAGATCTTCGATCAGAAACTGGCCTTCGGCCCGGTGACTGACGTGTTGCTGGCCATGACCTACGAGTTCGGTGAAGGCGATACCGAGTCGTACCTGATCGGTCCGGGCTTCGACCTGGCGATTCCTGGCTTCGACTACTTCCAGCTGAACTTCTATCAGCGTCACACCCAGGGCGCACGCGCCGGTGACAATGTCTGGCAGATCACCCCGGTCTGGTCCTACACCATCCCGGTGGGCAAATCGAACATTCTCATCGACGGCTTCATGGACTGGGTAGTCGACAACGATTCCAACTCCAAAGGCGACTACCACGCCAACCTGCACTTCAATCCACAGGTCAAATACGACTTGGGCAAGGCGCTGAATTTCGGCGAGAAGCAGTTGTATGTCGGTGTCGAGTACGACTACTGGTCGGACAAGTACGGGATCAAGGACAGCCAGTACTTCAAGACCGATCAGAGCACCACAAGCTTCCTGGTCAAGTTCCACTTCTGACCCTGAAAGCTTCGCGAGCAGGCTCGCTCCCACATTCAGACCGAGTTCCAATGTGGGAGCGAGCCTGCTCGCGAAGGCCTCACCGCAGATTTCAGGCAGGAGCCACCGCTTCGGATATCCGCAAAAACCGGCACAGTTCCTCGCGCTTGGCCAACGCATCCCGCCGCCCCAACTCGATCAACTCGCTGCAATACCCCGCCTCGAACAGCAGGTAACTGAGCACCCCCGCCCCGCTCGTCTTCGTCGCGCCCGGCCCGCGCAGAAACAGGCGCAGCGCCGCTGGCAGCTCCTGGCGATGCCGCGCGGCGATTTCGTCGATCGGCTGACTCGGCGCAATCACCAGCACCTCCACCGGCGCCACACCCAGCGCACGGGTCGGCGTGCCGGCCGGGAGCAAATGACTGAACTGATTCAGACGCTGCAGCAGCTCGATATCGCTCTCCAGGCTGTCGATAAACGTGCTGTTGAGCATGTGCCCGCCGATCTGCGCGAGCGTCGGTTGATGGCCGCTGTAGGCGCGCTCCAGCGGCTGCTGCGGATCAACGCCGCGCGGGTTGCCGCTGACGCCCACCACCAGCACGCGACTGGCACCCAGATGCAGCGCCGGGCTGATCGGCGCCGACTGGCGTACTGCGCCGTCACCGAAATATTCCTCGCCGATTTTCACCGGCGCGAACAACAGCGGGATCGCCGAACTGGCCAACAGGTGCTCGACCGACAATTGCGTCGGCACGCCAATGCGGCGGTGCCGCAGCCAGGCGTCGATGGTGCCGCCGCCCTGATAGAACGTCACCGCTTGCCCCGATTCGTAGCCGAACGCGGTCACCGCCACCGCATGCAATTGCTTGCGCGCGATGGATTCGGCGATGCCGGGCAGGTGCAGTTTTTCCTCGAGCAGTTCGCGCAGCGGCGAACTGTTGAGCAGCGCCACCGGCATCTGTCGACCGAGGCCGAGCAGGCTGTGGCTGACGAAGCGGCTGGCTTGATGGATCACGCCCGGCCAGTCGCTGCGCAACACGCGGTGGCTGCGAAAGCCCTGCCAGAACTGGGTCAGGCGTTCGATGGCGGCGCGAAAGTCCGGGGCGCCACTGGCCAGGCTGACCGCATTGATCGCCCCGGCCGAGGTGCCGACGATCACCGGAAACGGATTGTCCGCGCCGACCGGCAGCACCTCGGCAATCGCCGCCAGCACCCCGACCTGATAAGCCGCCCGAGCCCCGCCGCCGGAAAGAATCAAACCTGTGACCGGTTCAGCAGGACTCATCGCAACACTCCACGGTGCTTGTCAGATCGGCTAATCAACGACGCTTGGGATAAAGTTTTGGCTCACCCGGCGGGCGACTCTTGAAGCGCCGATGCGCCCATAGATATTGCTCGGGGCAGGCACGCAAAGCGCTCTCGACCCACTGATTGATGCGGATGCAATCGGCCTCCTCGCTCTCGCCGGGGAAGTCTTCCAGCGGCGGATGGATCACCAGGCGATAACCACTGCCGTCGGCCAGACGTTCCTGCGTGAACGGCACCACCAGCGCTTTGCCCAGCCGCGCAAACTTGGTCGTCGCAGTGACGGTGGCGGCCTGAATGCCGAACAACGGCACGAAGATGCTCTGCTTGGCGCCGTAATCCTGATCCGGCGCATACCAGATCGCCCGTCCCGAGCGCAGCAGTTTGAGCATGCCGCGCACGTCATCGCGCTCCACCGCCAGCGAATCGAGATTGTGCCGCTCGCGGCCACGGCGCTGGACGAAGTCGAACAAGGGGTTTTTGTGTTCGCGGTACATGCCGTCGATGGTGTGCTGCTGGCCGAGCAGCGCCGCGCCGATTTCCAGCGTGGTGAAATGCGCGGCCATGAGGATCACGCCTTTGCCTTCGCGCTGGGCCTTCTGCAAATGTTCAAGGCCTTCGACGTGGGCCAGTTTCGCCAGACGCTCGCGCGACCACCACCAGCTCATCGCCATTTCGAAGAAGGCGATGCCGGTGGAGGCGAAGTTTTCCTTGAGCAGGCGTTTGCGCTCGGCGGCGGATTTTTCCGGGAAGCACAATTCCAGATTGCGCCGGGCGATGGTTCGCCGGTCGCTGGCGACGCGATACATCAACGCGCCTAAAACTCGACCGATGGTCAGCAGCGCCGGATACGGCAACTGCACGATCAGCCACAAAAGCCCCAGGCCGCACCAGAGCGGCCAGAAGCGCGGAGCAAGATATGCTTTTCGAAAACGCGGGCGATCCATTAAAGCTTCCGTAAATACAGTGGCCGCGCATTCTACATCGTTCGACCCGGCTTGCGGCTCGCGGGCGTTCTCGTTATAAGTCTCGGCACTTTTAGTGACAAGCCGTTGTATGCCGACATGAGCCAAACCGACCCGTTAGACCAAGATCCCGTATTCCAGCTCAAGGGCAGCATGCTGGCCATCACTGTGCTGGAACTGGCCCGTAACGACCTCGAAAGCCTCGATCGGCAATTGGCCGCCAAAGTCGCCCAGGCGCCGAATTTTTTCAGCAATGCACCGCTGGTCCTGGCGCTGGACAAACTGCCGCCGAATCAGGGCGCGGTTGACCTGCCGGGGCTGATGCGCGTCTGCCGTCAACACGGCCTGCGTACCCTGGCCATTCGTGCCAGCCGCATCGAAGACATCGCCGCTGCCATCGCCATCGACATCCCCGTGCTACCGCCCTCCGGCGCCCGCGAGCGCCCGCTGGAGACGCCGGAAGCCGAAGTCAAAAAGAAGCCGGAAAAGCCGCCTGAGCCGAGCGTCAAACCGACCCGCGTAATCACCACGCCAGTACGTGGTGGCCAACAGATATATGCCCAGGGTGGCGATCTGGTCGTGGTCTCTTCGGTCAGTCCGGGGGCGGAACTTCTTGCCGATGGCAACATCCATGTATACGGCCCGATGCGCGGCCGTGCGCTGGCCGGCGTCAAAGGTGACACCAAGGCACGGATTTTCTGTCAGCAATTGAGCGCTGAACTGATCTCCATCGCCGGTCATTACAAGGTCTCCGAGGATTTGCGTCGCGATCCGATGTGGGGCTCGGGCGTCCAGGTCAGCCTGTCAGGCGACGTGTTGAACATCATTCGGCTTTAACGGATACTGCCGCATTTTCCAAGCATCTCTAAAACGTAGCGAAAACGGCTCAAACGAAGTAGGAAAAAGGCCCAAAGCCAAATTCCAGCCAAGGCTGTCCGACTGCAGTAGTTTTCAAGAGATGTTTTTCAGGGGCTGAACAGTCCTTCTTCCTTAGGGGTGAAACACCTTGGCCAAGATTCTCGTGGTTACATCCGGCAAGGGTGGTGTGGGTAAGACCACCACCAGCGCCGCTATCGGTACCGGTCTCGCTCTGCGCGGCCACAAAACAGTGATCGTCGACTTCGACGTGGGCTTGCGTAACCTCGACCTGATCATGGGTTGCGAGCGCCGCGTAGTGTATGACTTCGTCAACGTGGTAAACGGCGAAGCCAACCTGCAACAGGCACTGATCAAAGACAAGCGCCTGGAAAACCTCTACGTACTGGCGGCCAGCCAGACCCGCGACAAAGACGCGTTGACCGTCGAAGGCGTGGAAAAAGTCCTGATGGAGCTCAAGGAACAATTCGAGTTCGTCGTCTGCGACTCCCCGGCGGGCATCGAGAAAGGTGCGCACCTGGCCATGTACTTCGCCGATGAAGCGATCGTCGTGACCAACCCGGAAGTGTCCTCGGTACGTGACTCGGACCGCATGCTCGGCCTGCTGGCGAGCAAATCGCGCCGCGCCGAACGTGGCGAAGACCCGATCAAGGAACACCTGCTGATCACCCGCTACCACCCGGAGCGTGTTGAAAAGGGCGAGATGCTCGGCGTTGAAGACGTCAAGGAAATCCTCTCGGTGACCCTGCTCGGCGTCATCCCGGAATCCCAAGCGGTGCTCAAGGCTTCCAACCAGGGCGTGCCGGTGATTCTCGACGACCAGAGCGATGCCGGTCAGGCTTACAGCGATACCGTCGACCGCCTGCTGGGCAAAGAAAAAGCCCACCGATTCCTCGATGTCGAGAAGAAGGGATTCTTCGAGCGCCTGTTTGGAGGTAGGTAATGAACCTTTTTGACTTCTTTCGTGCCAACAAAAAGCCAAGTACCGCCTCGGTAGCGAAAGAGCGTCTACAGATCATCGTGGCGCATGAGCGCGGCCAGCGCAGCACGCCGGATTACCTGCCAGCCTTGCAGAAGGAACTGGTCGACGTGATCCGCAAGTACGTCAACATCGGCAACGACGACGTACATGTTGCACTGGAAAGCCAGGGCAGTTGCTCGATTCTGGAACTCAACATCACCCTGCCCGATCGCTGAGTCGATCCGGCAGGTATGACGGCGGTTCAGGGCCATTCCCCCGTGGAATGGTCCTGAACCGCCGTTGGCATTTGTTACGAGGCTGTTTTAATGCCGCTGTCCAACATCCGCATCATCCATCAGGACGCCGCCGTACTGGTGGTCGACAAACCGACCCTACTGCTCTCGGTGCCCGGTCGCGCTGACGACAACAAGGACTGCCTGATTACCCGCTTGCAGGAAAACGGCTACCCGGAAGCGCGCATCGTCCATCGTCTGGACTGGGAAACCTCGGGCATCATCCTGCTGGCCCGGGATGCCGACACCCATCGCGAGCTGTCGCGGCAGTTTCATGATCGCGAAACCGAAAAGGCCTACACCGCTTTGGCCTGGGGTCAGCCGGAACTGGACAGCGGCAGCATCGACCTGCCCCTGCGCTACGACCCACCGACCAAGCCACGGCATGTGGTCGATCACGAATTTGGCAAACATGCGCTGACGTTCTGGAAGGTGCTGGAACGTTGCAGCGAGTGGTGCCGGGTCGAATTGACACCGATCACCGGGCGCTCGCATCAACTGCGCGTGCACATGTTGTCGATCGGCCATCCGCTGCTCGGTGACGGGCTCTACGCCCACGAGCAAGCGCTGGCGGCCTGGCCACGTCTGTGCCTGCACGCGAGCATGCTCAGCTTCACTCACCCGCAAACCGGCGAACGCCTGCGCTTCGAGTGCCCGGCGCCATTCTGAAATGCGTAAATACTTTGAAAGCCCTTCCTTGCGAAGGGCTTTTTTTGTCCTGCCAGAATTCCACCGGCAATAGATTGACGTAAAGAACTGTCATAAAATTGTAATCAAATATAAAATCATGGCACTTCGATATCAGGCAGGAGGCCTCTTCCGTGTTCTGCAGCAAAACACTTCAATCCGAATACCCCATCGTGTGCGCATTCGGTAACACCACCCTGCACCTGAGCGAAGCACCCAGCATCCAGGCACGCCAGGCCCTGGAGCAGCTCATTAAAAAACGCCGCGCGCACAAACTGACCCGAGCCAGCGCACCGTTGTCGTCCTGTGAAACACCACTTTTCGCCAAGGTCCAGCCACTGGACACATTCAAGGCAAAGGTGCGGGTGAGTCTGAACAAACCGCAACGCAACGGCCGCTTCGACTGGCCGCTCGAAGAACTGATGAATTCCCTCGAAGCTCAGCGCCGGGGCGTGGAGATGCCTGCGCTGAAGGGCTATGGCTATACGCGCAGCAGACTCGGCCTGACCGAGGAATTTTTCCTCCTGACTCACCTGCTCGAAGGCCATATCGACGGCGCCGAATGCATCAGACGCAATCCCGCAAACATCGAAGCTTTCATCCTCGACGCGTTTCAACTGCTCAGCTCGCTCGCCAGCAAGAACATCACTCACATGGATTTCTGGGTGGGCAACATCATGGTGCCCGAGCAAACGCAAAGGCCACTCAAAGCCATCGACTTTGAAAACTGCTTCGCCGGCCCGACCGCGCACGCAAGTGAAACACTCGGTTTTCAACTCGGCTTCTTCTATCGTCGGGATATCTACAAGTTCATTACCGAAGCCGCCTACGATCGCCTGGTCGATCAATATCTCAGCGCGCTGCCCGGTCTATCGAGAGACAGGTTCGAGGCGGTCTATCAGTTGAGCAAACATGAATACGTCGGTCGCAAGCAGCGCCGAGAAGTCTTCCTCAGTGGCAGACTGATCACCGGTTGACGCCCACCCGGGCAACACCATCAGTATTACGAAATCTGCCGTCACCAATGGTGGGCATCGGCTTGGCGGGAAATCCTTCGCTGGGACAATGTCGCGCAAAAAAAGCCTTCTTAGGCAGCGGCAAGGGGTGGCCGAAACGCCTGCCGAAACCGGCCAGAAAGGATGATCAACAAGCGATCATTGCCTACCTGCGCAAGCGCATCCTTCATCACCCCTGACAGCGTTGCACAGCGAATTCAAAGCACTTGCCCAACGGGCTGGAGCGATGCGTTAAACTGCCGCCCATTGCTGTCTGGAGTTTCTTATGCGCGCAGAGTTGAACCAGGGCCTGATCGACTTTCTCAAGGCCTCTCCTACCCCGTTCCACGCCACCGCCAGCCTCGTTCAGCGTCTGGAGGCCGCCGGCTATGTGCGTCTCGACGAGCGCGAGCCATGGTCCACCGAGGCCAACGGCCGCTATTACGTCACCCGTAACGACTCCTCGATCGTCGCGATCAAAATGGGCCGCAACTCGCCACTGCACGACGGTATCCGTCTGGTCGGCGCCCATACCGACAGCCCGTGCCTGCGGGTCAAGCCGCAACCAGAACTGCAGCGTCAGGGTTTCTGGCAGCTGGGCGTCGAAGTCTACGGCGGCGCGCTGCTGGCGCCGTGGTTCGACCGCGATCTGTCGCTGGCCGGCCGCGTGACCTTCCGCCGTGACGGCAAGGTCGAGAGCCAGTTGATCGACTTCAAGGCACCGATCGCGATCATTCCCAACCTGGCCATTCACCTCAACCGTGAAGCCAACCAGGGCTGGGCGATCAACGCGCAGACCGAACTGCCGCCGATCCTCGCCCGGTTCGGTGGTGCCGAGCGCGTCGATTTCCGCGCCGTGCTCACTGATCAACTGGCCCGCGAGCACGGCTTGAATGCCGACGTCGTCCTCGATTACGAGCTGAGTTTCTACGACACGCAAAGCGCGGCGGTGATCGGCCTGAACGGCGATTTCATTGCCGGTGCGCGTCTGGACAATCTGCTGTCGTGCTACGCCGGCCTGCAAGCATTGCTCACCGCCGAAACCGACGAAACCTGCGTGCTGGTCTGTAACGACCACGAAGAAGTCGGCTCCTGCTCGGCGTGCGGTGCCGACGGCCCGATGCTCGAACAAACCCTGCGCCGCCTGTTGCCGGAAGGCGACGAGTTCGTCCGCACCATTCAGAAATCCCTGCTGGTCTCCGCCGACAACGCCCACGGCGTGCATCCCAACTACGCGGACAAGCACGACGCCAACCACGGGCCGAAACTCAACGCTGGCCCGGTAATCAAGGTCAACAGCAACCAGCGCTACGCCACCAACAGCGAAACCGCCGGCTTCTTCCGCCATCTGTGCATGGCCGAAGAAGTCCCGGTGCAAAGCTTCGTGGTGCGCAGCGACATGGGCTGCGGCTCGACCATCGGCCCGATCACCGCCAGCCATCTGGGTGTGCGCACCGTCGACATCGGCCTGCCGACCTTTGCCATGCACTCGATTCGCGAACTGTGCGGCAGCCATGATCTGGCGCATCTGGTCAAAGTGCTCAGCGCGTTTTATGCCAGCCGTGAATTGCCGTAACGGCTGACAAGCTTCGCGAGCAGGCTCGCTCCCACAATTGAACTGCATTTCATTGTGGGAGCCAGTCACCTCCCCTTGGAATGCCAATCAACCTGTGGGAGCGAGCCTGCTCGCGAAAGCGCCTGTGCAGACAGCAGAATCCTCTCGGCCTGATGCATTCCTGAGCCACATCACACCCTGCCTCGAAAACCCGCCTAGACTGCAAGCATCCTCTACAGACAAGGCAGTCTCCATGATCTCGATGTCCTCCTTCCACGCCATGCTCATTCCCATCCTCAGCGGAATGATCCTGTTGGCCATCGGCTTCAACTTCCGCGACAAGAACGCTGGGGTGTTCGCCATGTGGGTCGGCATGCTGATGATCCTCGCCACGGTGGTCTACAAGATCCTCGCCAAACTCAACGAATGACCGCGCCCGGCTCGCATTGCGCCAAGGGGCCTCGTACACTCCAGCGCATCCGCCTATCGCGAGGTTGTCTTCTGGTGTTTGCTCGTCTTTTTGCTTTGCCCGGTCTGCTGCTTGTCTTCCTGATGACGCTGCTGCCGCTGGCGCCCGCCCAGGCAGTCGGTCTGCCCGGCCTGCTCAACACTTCAAAACCGCAGCCTGAAGCCGTGGAACCCCTCGGCCAGTCGCTGGACGAAGTGATCAAGTCGCTGGAAAACGACAAGCAACGCGCGCAGCTGCTCAGTGATCTGAAGAAGCTGCGCGACGCCACGAAGAAAGCTCAGACCACCCCGGAAGAAGGCGTGCTGGGCCTGATCGGCGGCACCCTCGCCAACTTCGAAAAACAGTTTTCCGGCGCCGACAGCCCGATTACCCGCTGGTCCAACGAATTCGATCTGGCCAAGGACGAACTGACCAGCAAGCTGCTGCCGGCCAATGAATGGCTGCCGATCATCTTCGGTTTCGCGGTGATCCTGATGGTCTGGAGCCTGCTCGCCGCCGCGCTGATCTGGCTTGGCCACCGCGTGCGTCTGCGCTTCGGCCTCACCGAAGAACTGCCGCAACATCCCAAGGCCCTCGATATGCTGCGTTTTGCCCTGCGCAAGCTTGGGCCGTGGCTGATCGCGTTGGTGATCACGGTGTACATGAGCTACGTGCTGCCGTCTTCGCTGGGCAAAAGCCTGGCGATGGTGCTGGCGTATGCCTTGGTGGTCGGCACCTGTTTTTCGGCGATCTGTGTGATCGCCTTCTCCCTGCTCGACGGCCCGCACCGTCATCGCGCGCTGTACATCCTGCGTCATCAAGCGTTTCGGCCGCTGTGGCTGATCGGCAGCTTCGCCGCGTTCGGCGAAGCGTTGAGCGATCCGCGCTTGGTCGAGAGCCTGGGCGTACATCTGGCGCACACCGCCGCGACTACCGCCAATGTGCTGGCGGCGCTGTCGACCGGCCTGTTCATCCTGCGTTTCCGTCGGCCGATCGCGCACCTGATCCGCAACCAACCGCTGTCGCGGCGCCTGACACGCCGCGCCCTCAGCGACACCATCGAAATCCTCGGCACCTTCTGGTACGTGCCGGCACTGGTGCTGGTCGGCATCTCGCTGTTCGCCACCTTCGTCTCCGCCGGCGACACCAGCACCGCCCTGCGGCAGTCGCTGATCTGCACAGTGCTGCTGGTGTTGTGCATGGTCATCAACGGCCTGGTGCGCCGCCATTCACTGAAACCGCAACGCGGGCCGAAACGCCATGCGCTGTATTCGGAGCGCCTGAAAAACTTCTTCTATACCCTGACGCATTTGCTGGTGTGGCTGATCTTCATCGAATTGGGCCTGCGCGTCTGGGGCCATTCGCTGATCGCGTTCGCCGAAGGCGATGGCCATGACATCAGCGTCAAACTATTCAGCCTGATCGGCACGCTGATTTTCTCCTGGCTGATCTGGATCCTCGCCGACACCGCCGTGCACCACGCCCTCACCCGCTCGCGCAAAGGCCTGGCCAACGCCCG
Organism: Pseudomonas sp. Marseille-Q5117; assembly: GCF_946901175.1. Classification (NCBI taxonomy): domain Bacteria; kingdom Pseudomonadati; phylum Pseudomonadota; class Gammaproteobacteria; order Pseudomonadales; family Pseudomonadaceae; genus Pseudomonas; species Pseudomonas sp. Marseille-Q5117. The sequence continues at coordinate 225,952 of NZ_CAMPPP010000006.1, forward strand.
GGCGCAGACGATGATGCCGCTGATCCGCAACGTGCTGTTCGTGGCGATATTTATCATTGCGCTGATCGTCGCCCTGGCGAACATGGGCATGAACGTCACGCCGCTGCTGGCCGGTGCCGGCGTGATCGGTCTGGCCATCGGCTTCGGTGCGCAGTCGCTGGTCGCTGACCTGATCACCGGCCTGTTCATCATCATCGAAGACTCGCTGGCCATCGACGACTACGTCGACGTCGGTGGCCACCTCGGCACCGTCGAAGGCCTGACCATCCGCACCGTGCGCCTGCGCGACATCGACGGCATCGTCCACACCATCCCGTTCAGCGAAATCAAGAGCATCAAAAATTACTCGCGGGAATTCGGCTACGCGATCTTCCGCGTCGCCGTGCCGTACAACATGGAAATCGACGACGCGATCAAATTGATGCGCGACGTCGGCCAGAAGATGCGCAGCGATCCGCTGCAACGCCGCAACATCTGGTCGCCGCTGGAGATTCAGGGTGTGGAAAGTTTCGAGTCCGGCAGCGCGATTTTGCGCGCACGGTTCAAGACTGCGCCGATCAAGCAGTGGGAAGTTTCCCGGGCGTTCAATTTGTCGCTGAAAAGGCAACTGGATGAGGCGGGGCTGGATCTGGCGACGCCGCGGATGAGTGTGCAGGTGATTACGCCTGGGGTGGAGGTCAAGAAAAGCGATTGAGTCCCCTTGAGCCCCCTATCGGCAGATGCGCCAATAGGGGGCAGCGCTTACTGGTCTTTGAAACCAGGTTTGCCGTGGGCGGCCCGCCATCTTTTTACTTCCGCCACAATGTTTTCCGGACCACCTTTGCCCGGTTCCGGGTAATAGATTAAATCGGAACGGGCTGGATGCTCGCTCAGTCGTTCAAACTCCATAACAGCTGAGGTATGCCCCTTTTCAGTCGCGTAATCCGATTGACATATCTTTTGTACAAAATGCAAAAACTGCTCTTCGGACATATCACTGATCATTAACTTTTTCATTACTCGACTCCCTTATGAACTGCCAAATGCTGCTTCGGAGTTAGCAAACGCAGGTTATCAATATCGTACAACTGCCCACCGTCCGATAACGATGAGACGTGGTGCAGCTCAAGTTTCACTCGTTTACCGACTCGATCACCCGCTCTCACAAACGCTGACCGCCCTTTGCTCATTGCACTGAGACTATTTGGATCAAACCACATCGCCAGCTCAACGTCAGCGCTCACCGCCTTCCAGAAAGTCTCCCTGAAAGCCCTGAAACTGTTGAACTGCTTGCCTCGCAACTGATCTGCAATTCTCGATGGAATTGCCGCCCCCTCACCTTGCATAGCCGCCTCCAGCCACCCACCCGCAACCGGTTCCCCATAACCGCTGGCCACCCCCGGATCATTGCGCGGATCCCGGAACATGACGTACTGCGGTGGCACACCCGACTCCGACGGGAACACCAGAATGAAGTCGTCGAAACGGATGTTGCCCCGACCCGGATAAGTGTCGATCCGCCCTTCAATCGGCACGAGGTTGCCGCCGATATATCGCGGTGGGGCCGGATTCTCGATGGGGAACAGCGTTGAACTGTCTGCCGGCGTTACTGCGGGAGTCCAGACCGCGGTTGTCGGCGGGATGTCAGTGAGGGTCGCGCTGTAAGTGTTGTTCCCTGCGTTGAAACCAGCTGCAACCACGCGAACGCCGGAAGGCCGTTTTGTCCCCGCTACCGGAACGACAAGCAGTTCGGCGAGAGAGCCCGTCAGCGGCCGGGCGCTCAAACGCACCGGCAGATTCAGTCGTGCCCTTTCGCTTGCCAGCCTGTCCAGATCAGGCAGTTGACCGGGCAGCAGATCTGCCAGTGGGAGGCTGAGCAGAAAGCGTTCAGGCAATTCCCCATTGCCCAACACCGGGGAGTAGACAAACGCACTTACCCCCACCATCAGACCCGACGCCGTGCCAGCAGCCAGCCCCGATAAACCTGCCACCGCCGAGCGAATCGAACCGGCAAGACCCGCCATCAGGCTGTCGGCAATTGCGACCGCACCAGCGGACGTCGCAAATACCAGTTGGGCGTGGCTGGTATTGCCCTGAAAGCGCAAAAGGCTACTGTGCCCACCGGGGGTGTCCTGCCGGCGCTTTTCGTCAGCCACCCTGCGTGCTTCGGCTTCAGCCTCAAGCGCCGCCTGTTCCTCGGCACGCTTGCGCTCCAGTGCCTCAGCCGCCAAACGGGCCTGTTCTTCTTCGATCCGCCTGAGTTCATTGGCGGCGGCCTGCCGCGCCAGTTCTTCCGCCAGCCGTCGCGCCTGCTCTTGAGCAACGCGGGCCTGTTCCTGTGCAATCTGCCGGGCGTGTTCCGCCGCCAACCGCGCCTGCTCCTGAGCGATCCGCTCGGCTTCCTGCGCTTGCACCACGGCAATCATGCCCTTGACCGTGGCCGACTGGCTGTTCAACAAGTTGATGCCTTCGACCAACAACTTGGCATTGAACAAGGCGCTATAGGCCTGCCGAACGCTGACACTACTGCCTCGCCGATTTACCTGCGGTAACCGGCCACCGTTAAAAAACGTTTCAATTTGGGCATGACTGAAACGTTGAATGGCAACGTCTCTCGCCACGAAAAACGCATTGAATTTTCGTGTCGTCAGCGACTCCCTGAATCGCATCTCCCGCGCCAGCGCATCCAAAGGCGGCAATACACTTTGGTCGCCTGCTGCCCGCACTTCTGCCAGTTCATGTTCGATGACTTGAGCAATATTTCTGGAAGTATCTTTGTAGATACTTTCCATATCGAGTATTTCACCCAACGGCGCAAAGTTAATGCCTGGTCCCGAGCCGTCCCCTGCACCTAAATAATGTAAATATTCATCTTGTTTATCCGGACGCACAACAATCGGCGGAAGCGTTATTCCATTACGCTGCATTTATAAGTCCTCCATGGACAATAGTTTTGTCACACTGACCCGTTACCCTCAAACAGCCAATAACGTGACCGGTAGCTGGAGAAATTTATGGAAATAGATCTTGTGCGGTGCGGTACATGGTTATCGCCCGCGTTTTATCTGTCACGCCGGACGGAACTGATAAAGCGGTAGGAGTTTTCGCTGATAACTTATGCTCAAACGTAAATCCGTCGGAGCGCATAGCGTTTTCCGGACCCGATCGCACTTGCGTGCAAAGCCTTTGTCACAGGCAAGGAAGCCAACAACAATAATCAAGGAGAAGCCCATGCAACTGACGCGCATTGCCCAGACCCTTTTGCTCACCCTGGTCGCCAGCCACGCCAGCGCCGCGACGATGGACAGCGCCCGCACGCGCATCGCCGAGCAGGCGCAGAAGCTCGAACCGGAGCTGCTGGAAACCCGCCGCGACCTTCACGCTCATCCAGAACTTGGCAACACTGAAAAACGCACCGCTGAACTGGTCGCCAAACAGCTGCAAGCCATGGGCCTGGAAGTGAAAACCGGCGTCGCCCGCACCGGCGTTGTCGCCATTCTCAAAGGCGCCCTGCCCGGCCCGACCGTGGCCTTGCGCGCCGACATGGACGCGCTGCCAGTCAAGGAAGTCTCCGACTTGCCGTTCGCTTCGAAAGCCAAAGGCACGTATCTCGACAAGGAAGTCGACGTCATGCACGCCTGCGGCCACGACGCCCACACCGCGATCCTGCTCAGCGCAGCTAAAATTCTGACAGGGATGCGCGACACCTTGCCCGGCACCGTAGTGTTCTACTTCCAGCCCGCCGAGGAAGGTCCGAGCGATTTCATTCCCGACGGCAAAAATACCTGGGGCGCGAAGATGATGGTCGAGGAAGGCGTGATGAAATCGCCGAAACCCGACGCGGTGTTCGGCCTGCACGTCTGGGCCGGCGTCCCCGCCGGCCAGATCGCCTACCGCCCCGGCCCGACCCTGGCCAGCTCCGACGACCTGCGCATCAAGATCCACGGCAAACAAACCCACGCCGGCCGCCCCTGGGACGGCATCGACCCGATCACCGTCGGCGCGCAAACCATCGTCGGCCTGCAAACCGTGGTCAGCCGCCGCACCGACATTTCCTCGTACCCGTCGGTGGTCAGCATCGGCACCATCAATGGCGGCACCCGCTACAACATCATCCCCGAATCGCTCGACATGACCGGCACGATCCGCTCCTACGACTACGGCATCCGCCAGAAACTGCACAGCGACGTGCGCCAGACAGTCGAGAAAATCGCCGAAAGCGGCGGCGCGAAAGCCGACGTCACCATCATCGAAAAATACGACCCGACCATCAACAACCCGGCACTGACCGAGAAAATGCTGCCGACGTTGAAGTGGGCCGCCAAGGATGACGTGGTGCAGGGGCCGCTGGTGGGTGGAGCGGAGGATTTCTCGTTCTTCGCCAAAGAAGCGCCGGGGTTGTTCGTGTTTCTCGGCGTGACCCCGCGGGATCAGGACATGAGCAAAGCTGCGCCGAATCATAATCCGGGGTTCTTTGTCGATGAGTCGGCGTTAGTGGTCGGGGTGAGGACATTGGCTTCGTTGGCGACGGATTATCTGCATGCGAACGCCGAGGTGGGCAAATAAGACACCCTCAACGTCAAAAGCCCCTCACCCTAGCCCTCTCCCAGAGGGAGAGGGGACTGACCGCGGTGAATGTGAGAGATACGCCGACTGAGATACCGAGTCGAACTCAGATTCTGAAAAGCCCAACGATCGGCTCCCTCTCCCTCGGGAGAGGGCTGGGGTGAGGGGCAGCCCCACCACAAATCCCAAGCCAACCACCCGCTTCTAACCACTCAACAATGAGCGTTAGCTCGCGTGCTCTTGATCTTGCCTAGCCAGCGACATCGGAAGGCTGAGTGGAGGGATCGATCCGGGCGTGGGAGCGCAGCGACCGTCTGGCGCAGCCAGACACAGCGCAAGGAGGTGCAGCGAAGCAAACCGTAGCCGCTGCGCCCGGATCGGTCCCGGAGCGAAGGGACCCGAGCCTGCGAGGGCCGAACGCAGGAGCAAAGCCTTTTGGTTCCTTTTTGGCGTTTGAAAAAGGGACTCGCCGTAAGGGCGAAACCGCCATCAGCACCACCCGAAGCAACGGATAAACACCCGAAAACAACCAGAACCTGGTCGGCCCAGAGGCCGCCAAGGATCAAACCACATCAACCCCAACGTGAATCGCATCATGGCGCCAAAACTCCAGATCACAATCAATCAACCGCCCATGCTGATCATAATTGACCCGAGCAATCCTCAGTCCCGGACTCCCCACCGACACCCGTAAAGCCGCCGACGCATCGACAGATAAAGACGTAGGCACGATCTCGAACCGCACCCGCCCATAGTGCAAATCGAAATGCCGCGCATACAACTCGGTGATCGACTGATTCAAATCGAAATCAAGAATCCCCGGAAAAAACTGCGGATTCAGATAGTGCTCCACATACAACACCAGTCGCCCATCAATGCGCCGCGAGCGGCAAATCTGAATCACGCTCGACAAAGCCGGCAGTTGCAACCACGCACACACCGCCGCGGAAGCCGGTTGCAACCGCGCCGAAATCACCTCGGTCGAGGGTTCGCGTCCCTGCGCACTGACCATGGCGTGAAAGTGACTGCGCTGCATCAGGTTGTACGCCAGACGCGGCGGCGACACGAACCAGCCGCGCCGCTCCTCACGGTAAATCTGCCCCTGCGCCTCAAGCTGCAACAGCGCTTCACGCACAGTGATCCGCGTCGTCCCGAACAACTCGCTGAGCTTGCGTTCAGCGGGCAACTTGCTCCCGGCCGCCAGCAAACCGTGATCGATTTGCTCCTGCAGCACCTGGCCAATCGCTGTCACCGCTTTCGTTGCCTCATCGCGCATCAACGTTACCTATCTGGACTAGACCAGCACTGTTTCGGGGCAAATCCGAACGCCGATCAAAGCGCCTTCGTATGTTGCAAGCCTAGGCAGTGCAGATGACCGACAGATGACAAAACTACCGAACGGTCGCTTTCACGGCTTGCAATACATCGGCCAAGTCCCCTGTCCTACGGGCCTTTGGGTATGGTCTACGCTGATCTGGCACCGTCCTGACATTGGCAGATAAAAGTTCAGCCACGCGGCCATCGACATCAAAATGTCATCCAGCCGACCTAAATTGGCTCAGGTATTGCTGACCTAGACCAATACCAACCGCAATCGCAGCGTTGAACACGACCAAGGAGCTTCGGAATGAAACAGCTTTTCCTGGCAACACTGTTAGGCTCGACCATCGCTATGTGCAGCGCCGCCATGGCTGCCGACACCGATCTGAAAACCCTCGAAGCCGCTGCGAAAGCGGAAGGCGCCGTCAACAGCGTCGGCATGCCCGACAACTGGGCCAACTGGAAAGGCACGTGGGATGACCTGGCTGCGAATTACGGCTTGAAACACATCGACACCGACATGAGCTCGGCCCAGGAAATTGCCAAATTCGCTGCTGAAAAAGACAACGCCACCGCCGACATCGGTGACGTCGGTGCTGCCTTCGGCCCGATCGCGGTCAAGCAAGGCGTGGTGCAACCGTACAAGCCAAGCACCTGGGATCAGATTCCGGACTGGGCCAAGGACAAGGACGGCAACTGGGCGCTGGCCTACACCGGCACCATCGCCTTCATCGTCAACAAGAAGCTGCTGAACGGCTCCGACGTGCCGACCAAATGGGCTGACCTGAAAACCGGTAAATACAAGGTTTCCATCGGTGACGTGAGCACCGCTGCTCAGGCCGCCAACGGTGTCCTCGCTGCCGCACTGGCCAATGGCGGTGACGAGAAAAACATCAAGCCCGCCCTGCTGTTGTTCGCCGATCTAGCCAAACAGGGTCGTCTGTCGATGGCCAACCCGACCATCGCCACCATGGAAAAAGGCGAGATCGAAGTCGGCGTGGTCTGGGACTTCAATGGTCTGAGCTACAAGGCCAAGATGGCCAACCCGGATGATTACGTAGTGCTGATTCCATCGGACGGCTCGGTGATTTCCGGCTACACCACGATCATCAACAAGTACGCGAAAAACCCCAACGCCGCCAAGCTGACCCGCGAATACATCTTCAGCGACGCCGGCCAGACCAACCTCGCCCGCGGCAACGCCCGGCCGATCCGCGCCGAACACCTGCAACTGCCGGAAGACGTGAAAGCCAAACTGCTGCCAAACGAGCAGTACAAGAAGGTCACGCCGGTCAAGGACGCCGACGCGTGGGAAAAGACCTCCAAAGCCCTGCCGCAGCAGTGGAACGAGGAAGTCATCGTCGAGATGAAGTAATCCTGTGATCCCCCTGTTCGGGATCCGCTGAAGATCCGAATGTGGGAGCGAGCCTGCTCGCGACGGCGGCGCGTCAGTCGACATCACTGTTGAATGATGTATTGCATTCGCGAGCGGGCTCGCTCCCACAGGGGATCGGGTTGATTTCGGAATATCTGAATTTCGCGGAGTTCTCGCCCCTATGAAGCACAACGTCATCCTTGTCGTGCTCGACGGCCTCAACTACGAGGTTGCGTGTCACGCCATGGGGCATCTGCAGGCTTATGTTGGCGCAGGACGCGCGGCGCTCTATCAACTGGAGTGCGAACTGCCGGCCCTGTCCCGACCGCTTTACGAATGTATTCTCACCGGCGTGCCGCCGATCGACAGCGGCATCGTCCACAACAATGTCTCGCGCTTGTCCAACCAGCGCAGCATCTATCACTACGCCCGCGATGCCGGATTGAAAACCGCCGCTGCGGCGTATCACTGGGTCAGCGAGTTGTATAACCGCTCACCGTTCGTGGCTGCGCGCGACCGCCACACCAACGATCCGACGCTGCCGATCCAGTACGGTCACTTCTACTGGAACGATCATTATCCGGATTCGCACCTGTTCGCCGACGCCGAGAACCTGCGCCTGCGTCACGCGCCGGATTTCCTCCTGATCCACCCGATGAACATCGACGACGCCGGGCACAAGCACGGCCTCGACAGCTCGCAATACCGCAACAGCGCGCGCTCGGCTGACGTCATCCTCGCCGACTATCTGCAGAGCTGGCTCGACGCTGGTTATCAGGTATTGGTGACCGCCGACCACGGCATGAACAACGATCGTTCGCACAACGGCCTGCTGGCGGAAGAACGTCAGGTGCCGCTGTTCGTTCTCGGCAATGCGTTCAGCCTCAACCCTGACGCCACGCCGACGCAGACCGAGCTCTGCGGCACAATTTGCGAACTGCTCGGCGTACCCCACGACAAACCTGTGTGCCGGGAGCTGCTCAAGTGAATGCCATGAATCGCGGCAAATGGCTCGCGGCGCTGTGCCTGGTGCCCTTCGCGCTGTTCTTTATCGTCTTCGAAATCGCCCCGCTGGTCTGGGTGATGATCAACAGCCTGCAATCGGAAGAGTCCGGCTGGGGCCTGGCCAACTTCAGCAAGATCTTCGGTTCGAAGTTCTATCGGCAGGCGATCCAGTACAGCCTGGAGATCAGTTTCTGGTCGAGCGTATTCGGCATCATCATCGCCGTGCTGGGTGCGTACTCCCTGCGCCGGGTCGATTCGAAGCTGCGCAACTTCGTCAATGCCTTCGCCAACATGACCAGCAATTTTGCCGGCGTGCCGCTGGCGTTCGCGTTCATCATCCTGCTCGGTTTCAACGGCAGCATCACCATCATGCTCAAACAGTCGGGGATCATTCAGGACTTCAATCTGTATTCGAAAACCGGCCTGATCATCCTCTACACCTACTTCCAGATCCCGCTCGGCGTGTTGCTGCTCTACCCGGCTTTCGACGCTCTGCGTGAAGACTGGCGCGAGTCCGCCGCACTGCTCGGCGCCAACGGCTGGCAGTTCTGGCGGCACATCGGCCTGCCGGTGTTGACCCCGGCGTTGCTCGGCACGTTCGTGATCCTGCTGGCCAACGCCCTCGGCGCCTACGCCACGGTTTATGCGCTGACCACCGGCAATTTCAACGTTCTGCCGATTCGTATCGCGGCCATGGTGTCCGGCGACATTTCTCTCGATCCGAACCTGGCCAGCGCACTGGCCGTGGTGCTCGTGGCGCTGATGACCATCGTCACCGTTGTGCATCAACTGCTGTTGAAGAGGAGCTACCATGTCTCGCGCTGAATCCGGCCCGGCCGGCCTCTACCACCGCGTCGTGGTTTATCTGCTGTTCGCCATTCTGCTGTTGCCGCTGCTGGGCACGCTGGTCTATTCGATCGCCAGCAGTTGGTCGGCAACGATTCTGCCCAGCGGTTTCACCTTCAAGTGGTACATCCAGCTGTGGAGCGATCCGCGCTTTCTGCATGCATTCGGCCAGTCGCTGATTGTGTGTGTCGGCGCGCTGGTGCTGTCGGTGGTGCTGATCCTGCCGTTGCTGTTCGTCGTGCATTACTACTTTCCGAAACTCGATGCGCTGATGAACATCCTCATCCTGCTGCCCTTCGCGGTACCGCCGGTGGTGTCCTCGGTGGGGCTGTTGCAGCTCTACGGTTCCGGGCCGATGGCGATGGTCGGCACACCGTGGATTCTGATCGGCTGCTACTTCACCGTGGCGCTGCCGTTCATGTACCGCGCGATCACCAACAACCTGCAAGCGATCAACCTGCGCGACCTGATGGACGCCGCGCAACTGCTTGGCGCCAGCACTTTTCAAGCGGCGTTTCTGGTGGTGCTGCCGAATCTGCGCAAAGGCCTGATGGTGGCGCTGCTATTGTCGTTCTCGTTCCTCTTCGGTGAATTCGTGTTCGCCAACATCCTCGTCGGCACCCGCTACGAAACCCTGCAGGTGTACCTGAACAACATGCGTAACAGCAGCGGCCACTTCACCAGTGCGCTGGTCATTTCGTATTTCTTTTTCGTGCTGGTCCTGACCTGGATCGCCAACATCTTGAACAAGGACAAAAGCGAATGAGCTACGTCAGCGTCCAACACCTGCAGAAAAGTTATGCCGGCACCACGGTGTTCAGCGACATCGATTGCGAAATCAACAAAGGCGAGTTCGTCACCCTGCTCGGCCCGTCCGGGTGCGGCAAGTCGACTTTGCTGCGTTGCATCGCCGGGTTGACCCCGGTGGATGGCGGCAAGATTTTGCTCGATGGCGTCGACATCGTGCCGTTGAGCCCACAGAAACGTGGCATCGGTATGGTCTTTCAAAGCTACGCGCTATTCCCCAACATGACCGTCGAACAGAACGTCGCCTTCGGCCTGCGCATGCAAAAGGTCAACGCCGATGACAGCCACAAGCGCGTGGCAGAAGTGTTGAAACTGGTTGAACTGCACGACTTCGCCAGCCGCTATCCGCATCAACTGTCCGGTGGTCAGTGCCAGCGCGTCGCCCTCGCCCGCTCACTGGTAACCCGCCCGCGCTTGTTGCTGCTGGATGAGCCGCTGTCGGCGCTCGACGCACGGATTCGCAAACACCTGCGCGAACAGATTCGTCAGATCCAGCGCGAACTCGGCCTGACCACGATCTTCGTCACCCACGATCAGGAAGAAGCGCTGACCATGTCGGACCGGATTTTCCTGATGAATCAGGGAAAGATCGTCCAGAGCGGCGACGCCGAAACCCTCTACACCGCGCCGGTCGATGTATTTGCCGCCGGCTTCATCGGCAACTACAACCTGCTCGACGCCGAGGCTGCGTCGAAGCTGTTGCAACGGCCGATCAACCACCGCATCGCCATCCGCCCGGAAGCCATCGAACTGAGCCTTGACGGCGAACTCGATGCGCAGATCCGCAGTCACAGCCTGCTCGGCAACGTCATTCGCTATCGCGTCGAAGCGCGCGGCGTGGAACTGGTGGTCGACGTACTCAACCGCTCCGCCGCCGATCTGCATCCCGACGGACAGCGCCTGGCACTTTCCATCGATCCGACGGCCCTGTGCGAAGTAGCTTAAAAGCAGCTGCAAGCTTCGAGCTACAAGCTTCAAGTTGTAGACTGCGGCGTACTTGATTCCAATTCTTGCAGCTTGAAGCCTCATGGCTTGAAGCTGTTCTCGGAGAGAACCGATGGCTTTGGCAATTTTTGATCTGGACGAAACGTTGATCCACGGCGACTGCTCCTCGCTATGGAGTGAGCAGATGGTCCGCCTTGGCTGGGTCGATGGCGAGTCGTTCATGCAGCGCGACAAGGAACTGATGGATGCCTATGGCCGCGGACATCTGGCGATGGAAGACTATATGGCCTTCAGTCTCGAACCATTGATTGGCCGCACCCCTGAGGAAATCGAGCACTTGGTTGGCCCGTGGGTGGAAGATTTCATCGAGCCGATCATCTTCAGCGACGCGACCAAAACCATCGCCGCCCACCGCAAGGCCGGTGACCGGATTCTGGTGATCTCGGCATCCGGTGCGCACTTGGTTCGCCCGATCGCTGATCGTCTGGGCATCGACGAGATATTGGCCATCGACCTGGAAGTCGCCCATGGCGTGTACAGCGGCAACACCGTCGGCACCCTGACTTACCGCGAAGGCAAGATCACCCGCTTGCTGGAATGGCTGGATGCCGAAGAAGAAAACCTCGAAGGCGCGAGTTTTTATTCCGATTCGCGTAACGATCTGCCGTTGTTGCTTAAGGTGGACTTCCCGCATGTGGTCAATCCGGATCCGGTGCTGCTCGAGCACGCCGAAAAGTCCGGCTGGCCGATCCACCTCTGGAAATAAAAGGAAAAGATCGCAGCCTTCGGCAGCTCCTACTTTTGGAATGCGTGCCTCTGTAGCTGCCGAAGGCTGCGATCTTTTGACCTTGTTTTGCTGTCAGCTCAAACCCTCATTGATCACCAACACCAACTTTCCCGCCACCGTATTGCTCGCCAGTTCGGCAAACGCTGCTTCGGCATCCTTCACCGCAAACGCTTTGGCCAATTGCGGACGCAAGCGGCCCTCGGCAAACAGCGGCCAGACATGCTGGCCCAGGTCACTGAGCAGATCCGCCTTGAACTGATCGCCACGACTGCGCAACGTTGAACCGAGCAGTTGCACACGCTTGGCCAACACCTGCGCCAGATCCAGTTTCGCCTCGCGCCCGCCCATCAAACCGATCAGCACCCAACGCCCGTCCAGCGCCATCAGCTTGAGGTTCAATGCTGAATAATTGCCGCCCACCGGGTCGAGAATCACGTCGAACGGCCCGAAGTCGCGCAGGCTCTCCAGATCATCGGTACGCACCACGCCGCCCTGCGCACCCAGCGCTTCGCAGTAAGCCAGGCGCTCGGCGGAACCGACGCTGACCCAGCACGGGTTACCGAAGGCTTTGCACAGCTGAATGGCGGCTGAACCGATGCCACTTGCGCCGGCGTGCAGGAGAATTTTCTCACCGGGCTTCAACGCTGCAAGTTGAAACACATTCAGCCAGACGGTGGCGTACACCTCGGGCAATGCCGCCGCCTCGATCAGCGAAACACCTTCGGGCACCGGCAGCACGTGCCGTCCGTCGACGACCACCTCTTCGGCCATGCCGCCCCCGGCCAGCAAGGCGCAAACCCGGTCGCCGACTTGCCAGGACGAGCCCGCACCGACTTCGCTGATCACCCCGGAGCACTCAAGACCGAGCACGTGGCTGGCACCGGGAGGCGGCGGATAAAGCCCTGCCTTCTGTAATAAATCGGCGCGATTGAGGCCGGCTGCCGCCACCCGGATGCGGACTTGTCCTACATCGCAGGTAGGACTCGGCTCTTCAACCCATGCCACTTGACCTTCAACGCCTTGCAATGCCTTCACACTGCCTCCATAGTGAGTCTGGACTGAGCCCGAAGCTGTAGCGCCGGGCTTTTTGCATTATGCGACCGGCTCTCAAAGAACCGGCGACTTCAAAGACGGCCTAATATGCGTTATCAATTGTCCCCGCGTCGAATCAGCATGAAGCATCTGCTCCCCAGCACCGCCCTCGCTCTTTTCATCGGTATCGGCCTGTTGCCGGTGTCGGGCACCACATTCGCAGCCAACAGCTGGGACAAGTTGCAGCCTGATCGCGATGAAGTCATCGCCAGTCTGAACGTCGTCGAGTTGCTCAAGCGTCACCACTACAGCAAGCCGCCGCTCGACGATGCGCGCTCGGTGATCATCTACGACAGCTACATCAAGCTGCTCGACCCGTCGCGCAGCTATTTCATGGCCAGCGATATCGCCGAATTCGACAAGTGGAAGACCCAGTTCGACGACTTCCTCAAAAGCGGCGACCTCAACGCCGGATTCTCCATCTACAAGCGCTATCTGGACCGCGTCAAGGCGCGTCTGGACTTCGCCCTTGCCGAGCTGAACAAAGGCGTCGACAAGATGGACTTCAACACCAAGGAGACCTTGCTGATCGATCGCAAGGACGCGCCTTGGCTCAAGTCCACCGCAGAACTCGACGACCTGTGGCGCAAACGCGTCAAGGACGAAGTGCTGCGCCAGAAGATCGCCGGCAAAGACCCGAAGCAGATCCAGGAAACCCTGACCAAGCGCTACAAGAATCAGCTGGCGCGCCTCGACCAGACCCGTGCCGAGGACATCTTCCAGGCGTACATCAACACCTTCGCCATGTCCTACGACCCGCACACCAACTATCTGTCGCCCGATAACGCGGAAAACTTCGACATCAACATGAGCCTGTCCCTCGAGGGCATTGGCGCCGTGTTGCAGAGCGACAACGATCAAGTGAAAGTCGTGCGTCTGGTGCCGGCAGGCCCGGCGGACAAGACCAAGCAGGTCGCTCCGGCCGACAAGATCATCGGCGTTGCCCAAGGCAACAAGGAAATGGTCGACGTGGTCGGCTGGCGTCTGGACGAAGTGGTCAAACTGATTCGTGGTCCGAAAGGCACCGTGGTGCGCCTGGAAGTGATCCCGGCGAGCAATGCGCCGAACGACCAGACCACCAAGATCGTGCCGATCACCCGTGAAGCGGTGAAGCTTGAAGACCAGGCCGTGAAGAAGTCGATCCTCAGCCTGAAACAGGACGGCAAGGACTACAAACTTGGCGTCATCGAGATCCCGGCCTTCTACCTTGACTTCAAGGCCTTCCGTGCCGGCGATCCGGACTACAAGAGCACCACTCGCGACGTCAAGAAGCTGCTGACCGAGCTGCAAAAGGAAAAAGTCGACGGCGTGGTCATCGACCTGCGCAACAACGGCGGCGGCTCCCTGCAGGAAGCCACCGAACTGACCAGCCTGTTTATCGACAAGGGCCCGACCGTGCTGGTGCGTAATGCCGATGGCCGTGTCGACGTCCTCGAGGACGAAAACCCGGGTGCGTTCTACAAAGGCCCGATGGCGCTGCTGGTCAACCGCCTGTCCGCCTCGGCCTCGGAAATCTTCGCCGGCGCCATGCAGGACTACCACCGCGCGCTGATCATCGGTGGTCAGACCTTCGGCAAAGGCACCGTGCAGACTATTCAGCCGCTGAACCATGGCGAACTGAAACTGACCCTGGCCAAGTTCTACCGTGTCTCCGGGCAGAGCACCCAGCATCAGGGCGTACTGCCGGACATCGACTACCCGTCGCTGATCGACACCAAGGAAATCGGTGAAAGCGCCCTGCCGGAAGCCATGCCGTGGGACACCATCCGCGCGGCGATCAAACCAGCGGCCGATCCGTTCAAGCCGTTCCTCGCCCAGCTGAAGTCCGAACATGACGCGCGCACCAACAAGGATGCCGAGTTCGTGTTCATCCGCGACAAGCTGGCCCTGGCGCAGAAACTGATGGAAGAAAAAACCGTCAGCCTCAACGAAGCCGATCGTCGCGCCCAGCACGCCGACATCGACGCCAAGCAACTGGCGATGGAGAACATCCGTCGCAAGGCCAAAGGCGAAGAACCGCTCAAAGAGCTGAAGAAAGAAGACGAAGACGCACTGGCCGCTGCCGAGCCGGACAAGGTCAAACCGGAAGACGATGCCTACCTGAGCGAAACCGGGCGCGTGCTGCTGGATTACCTGAAACTGAGCAATCAGGTGGCCAAGAAGTAAGTGATGGCAATTTAGTGCTGACGATCCCCGGATCGTCATCAAACAGTCATCATTCTGTCGTGCAATAAAGGACCGGGAGCAAGCGCTCCCGGTCCTTTTTTTATCGTCAGAGACTGCCATGACCACGACCGAACAGCTGAGCGCGTTGAGCTCGATCCTGACTCAAAGCGGTTTACACAGCCTGTTCCAGCCGATCATCTGTCTTTCCGAACGCCGCATTCTCGGTTACGAAGCCCTGACCCGTGGCCCGTCCAACAGCCCTCTTCACTCGCCGATTGCCCTGTTCGCCGTGGCGCGACAGGCTGGCCGATTGAGCGAACTGGAGATCGCCTGCCGGCAAAGCGCCTGTCGCCGCTTCAATGAGCAGCAACTGCCGGGCAAGCTGTTCCTTAACGTCTCGCCAGAATCCTTGCTCGAAGCCGCGCACCAACCCGGACGAACGTTGCAACTGCTGCAGGACTTGGGCATTGCGCCGAGCCAGGTGGTCATCGAGCTCACCGAGCAGACCCCGATCGATGACTTTCAGTTGCTGCAAACCGCTCTGCATCACTATCGGGCGATGGGTTTTTCCATTGCGCTGGACGACTTGGGTGCAGGGTATTCGAGCCTGCGCCTGTGGTCGGAATTGCGTCCGGATTACGTGAAGATCGACCGGCACTTCATTGATGGCATTCATCAGGATGCGTTGAAAAGAGAGTTTGTCGGCTCGATTCTGCAAATCGCCAAAGCCTCGCGCGCGCAGGTGATTGCCGAGGGGATCGAGTTGCCGGAAGAACTCGCGGTGCTGACTGAAATGGGCGTCGACCTGGTGCAGGGCTACCTGCTCGGCCGCCCTCAGGAACATCCATCCCGCGACGCTCGCGCGATGATGCCCAAACACGACAGCAGCGCCGTCGCGCTGAATGACGAAGGCAGCGACCTCAGCGCCCTGCTCAACGACCAGCCCGCCGTGCAACGCGATACGCCCACCGCGACGGTACTGGAAGCCTTCCGCCGCCAGGCCAATCTCAATTCACTCGCTGTGCTCGACGAACAAGGCCAGCCCTGCGGCATCGTCCATCGCCACTCGCTGTCGGACGCACTGCTCAAACCGTTTGCCACCGATCTGTTCGCGCGCAAACCGATCAGCCGCCTGATGAACGATGACTTCCTCGCCGTGGAAATCAGCCAGTCACTCCAGCAAGTCAGCCGCCTGATCACCAGCCGCGCCCGCCAGCGCATCGAAGAAGACTTCATCATCACCCTCAACGGCAGTTACCTCGGCCTCGGCCGGGTGATCGACGTGCTGAAACTGATCACCGAACTGAAAATCCAGCAAGCACGCTACGCCAATCCCCTCACCCTGCTCCCGGGCAACGTACCGATCCAGCAATGCCTCACCCGCCTGCTGCAGCAGGCCCGCGAGTCGATCATCTGTTACGTCGACATCGACAGCTTCAAACCCTTCAACGACATCTACGGCTACGGCCGTGGCGACGAAGTCCTGCTCTGTCTCGCGCAATGCCTCAACGAACGCATCGACCCCACCCGCGACTTCGTCGGCCACATCGGCGGCGACGACTTCCTCCTCGTCCTCGGCCCCGAAGACTGGCGCAAACGCCTCAACCAACTGCTCGACGACTTCCAAAGCCAATGCCGCCGGTTCTATCGGCCTGAACACCTTGAGGCGGGATGTTTTATTGCGCCGAATCGCCAGGGTGTGCGGCAGGAGTTTGCGTTGTTGTCGTTATCGATTGGGGTGGTGCATTTGCGACCTGAAGCTTGTGCAGCGCTTGATGCCAGCCAGCTTGCGGAGATGGCCTCGCAGGCTAAGCATCATGCGAAGGGGGTTGTGGGATTTAGTGTTTATTTGATTGATAGCCTCATCGCGCCCGACCTCCATTTGCCGCATCTAATTGGACAACGCTGAATATCGACAAGATCCCTGTAGGAGCAGGGCTGCAACGAAGGCAAGCCGACGCAACTAATTGCTGGCTTTAATATCAGTTCAACTAGCAAAGAAAATAATGATCATTTTATTGAGATATCGTCCTCACCATGTAGATCTATCCTCACCAGCAGCCTTCTCAAGGTCTTCCCTCCAGACCTCTTTCGCCAAGCGAAAAACTTCTTCAAAAAAGCTACGCGGACTATTTAACGAATACCACTCCCCCCTAGGCCAACTGGAAGTTTCGCACTCATCAATATCAAATAAGCTACTAAAATCGTAGCTTGAATCATCTAACGCTGACTCTAGGGCTTCAAATAGAACCAACTTATGCCTATACGAAAGATACGGCAGTTTCAGACAATACCTCCGTATAAGATTTTCCCTGTCAGTAGGTATATTCGGATTATATACGCCGAGCTCTAGACCTCGGGTCTCTTCTTGATCATAAACATCAAAAACGCCAATAAACCAGCTAAATCTTGGATTGAAAGGCCTATCTAAATACGGATGTTTCAACATTATTTTTTCTCCGAAGGAAAGCCCGTAAATGGTTCTTGCGTATTTGTCTTATCAAACTTAACTTCAAACCAGCTCATATCATCATTCAAAACCGGATTTTGCGAATCCCGCCTATTCGGTTTGTACCCTCGCCCTGCTCCAGGCAATTCCAACCTAACTATCGGAGTATCATGCTGATCGTCACCCGTATGCATGATCAAGCCATTTTTATTCCTTGTCATCGCCTTGTTTAATGCCCCCAAATGCATTCGCCAGTTGTGAAATTGTGAACTTGGATTTCCTCTGGGAGGCCTCGGAACGACACCTGTGTGAGGATCAGCGCCGTTGATAGCTCGCTGTTTTAGTGCCCGATCGGGAATTTCCGAACTATGTTTTTTCACAGTGTGCATGTCATAAAGTTCTTCATACTCACTCACACGCCGCTTTGCATTCTCCTCAGCCACTTCATCAATCCTCGCCCGTCGTTCCTGCGCCGTCATCTTTGGCAGCGGGGGCGCCCCCTCTTCGACGACCACGCGACCAGCCTCGTATCGCATCGGACGTCGCGGCGCTGACGGTGGACAAATGCAACTCAACCCCAACGGATCCACCCACCCCGTCGGATTCGGTACGTACTGGTACTGATTCAACCCGCCCGCGAGCTTCACCGGGTCCGGCGTCAGATACCGCCCAAGCCTCGGGTCGTAATACCGATGCCGGTTGTAATGCAGCCCACTTTCAACATCGAAATACTGCCCCTGAAAGCGCAGCGGTTGGTCGAGGTAGTCTTCGCCGGCCAGGGTCACAGCGGCGACTTTGCCGTAGGCGTCGTATTGCGCGGACCAGACGATTTCGCCGCTGTAGTCGGTGAGTTCCTGCGGGGTGCCGAGGTGGTCGAGTTGGTAGTAGAAGGGGCAGGCCTTTTTCGGGCCTTTGCCGTCGAGCATCGCGAGTGGGCGGAAGGTGCCGGGTTCGTAGAGGAAGCTGCGGTATTGCGTGGCGCTGCTTTCGGCGACGAGGTGTTCGCCTTGCCAGAAAAATTCGGTGACGGCGCCGTCGACGGTTTTGCGGATACGGCGGTCGAAGGCGTCGTAGTGATAAGTGGCGGTCTGGCCGTCGGGGCGGGTCAGGCCGATGAGGCGGTGCTGGCAGTCGTAGCGGTATTCGGTGACCAGGGTCTGGCCGTGGACTCGGCGTTCGCGGATCAGGTTGCCGAAGGCGTCGTAGTCGTAATGGCGGTCGCCCTGCATCAGCAGGCGATTGCCTTTGATCTGGGCGGGACCGGGGCGGTCCTGCATCAGCAGGTTGCCGGCCGGGTCGTGGGCGAAGGATTCGGGCAGTTCGTCGCGCGAGTGGCGTACGCGGATCAACCGGTCGAGGGCGTCGTAGCCGTAGGTGCGCTGACCGTGGCGGCTGTCGGCGATGTGCTCAAGATTGCCATTGGCGCTGTAGGCATAATCGCGGCGGTACAGCGAGGCGTGGCGATGACCTACAGCATGGGCGAGCAAGCGGCCCTGATCGTCGTAGGCATATTCGCTGAGCAGCAGACCCTGCTGGCGTTGCTGCTCGCGACCGGACTGGTAGACGTGGCGCGTGAGCGGCGTGCCGTTGAGGTCGATGGCCGACAGCGCACCGCCCTTGGCGTAGTGATAATCGAGCTTGCTGTTGTCCGGCAGGCGCAGGCGTTTGAGCTGACCGCAGGCGTCATAGGCGTAGCGCAGAGTGCCCCAGCCCTGATGCTCGGTGATCAAGCGATCCTGACGGTCATACTCGAAGGCCAGCGGATGGTTCTGGCCGTCATCGACACCGATCAATCGGCCGAGGCGGTCGTAGTCGTAGCGGACTTTGATCCCATCGGCCAGGGTTTTGACTCGCAACCTTCCAGCCGCGTCGCGCTCGTACCGGGTGACCAGCGATAAACCCTGCTCGCCGAACTCGGTCTTTTCCAGCAAATGACCATTGAGGTCGTAGACGTAAGCCGTGCGCCGTCCATCAAACCCGGTTTCCTGTCGGATCAATCCGGTCGGCGTGTAATCCAGTCGGTATTTTTCGCCCGACTCGTTTTCAATCTCGGTCAGCAACAACCGCGCATGGTCATAGCGATACTGCACGCGGGTGCCGTCGGGGTTGATCCGCCGCGAGACTAGGTGCAGATCATCGTCATATTCATAGCGGGTGATGCGCCCGAGCTCGTCGCGTTCGGCGGTGATCTGGCCGTAGGCGCCGTAGCTGTAGGCGCGCGTGCTGCCCGTAGGAGAAGTCGTCAGGATCAGTCGGCCAGCCGCGTCCCACTGCTGACGGCTGACAACACCAAATTCGTCCTGAGTGGTAATCCGCCGGCCCAGCGCATCGTAGGAAAAGCGCCGCACGCCGCCATCGGGCAGGGTTTCTTCGATGAGCTGGCCGAGCTCGTTCCACACCCAGCGGTGGCGGCTGCTGTCCGGATAACGCAGCGACAGCAATTGCCCGCGCAGGTTGTAGTAGTAATGCGTGACCTGGCCGTCGGGATCGACCGCTTCGGTAACGGCGCCTTCAGCGTTGCGCCGGTAGATCCACACCGCCTCACCACGGCAACGCTTGTAGAGAAACCCGTTGCGGTACTCGTAGGACGTTGGTGCATCGTCCGGCGGAATCAGCGCGATCAGCCGTCCGACTTCGTCATAGCGGTATTCGGTAACCGCGCCCAACGCATCCTGCTCGGCGATCAAGCGCCCCTGCTGGTCATAGGCCTTGAGCTGCTCGCCGCCATCGGCCGCAACCTGGCGCACCAGCCGCGCGCGCTCGTCGTGGACGTAGACTTCTTCGGTACCGTCGACGTAATGCACGGTCACGCTGGCGTCGTCATCGTTCCAGACGTAACGGGTGTTCATCTGCGAGAACGACGCCCAGTGCCGCACGCAGCGGGCGGCTTTGCCCTCGCGCTGCCACTCCCAGAAGAAGCTCGCGCCGCCGGTCAGCTGGCGCTGGAGGATGACGTGGTGGTCGTCGTAGTCGTAGCGCTCGCTGTCGCCGACCGCGTTGGTCGCGACCAGCAGGCGTTGCCGGGCATCGAAGCTGTAGGTGGCGAGGTTTTGCTCGGTGATCCACTCGCCCTGAACAAACACCTGATAATCGACCGCCACCAGTTGCGCGCGGTCATAACGCAACAGCAGGGCGCGCCCGGCGCCGGTGTCCAGACGCTGAATGCGGTCGGAGCGATCGCGTTGCAGGGTCAGACGATTACCGAAGACATCGCTGATTGCGGTCAGCCGGCCGGCGCGAAAGTGGTAAAACCGTGCGCTGTCACCGGCCAACGCCAGAATCAGTTCTTCCGGCTCATCACCGAGAAAGATCGCCGCCCGCGACAGGCTGTTGTGAATCGCCGGACGCGCGACATTGGGCAAGGGAAAGCGGGTTCGGCGGTTCTCATGATCGATCCAGATCACGCCATCGCCGTCGAAGGTCAGCCGATGGGCCAGCGTATGGCTCCAGCCGAAACCCAGGCCGATGTCGATCTCGACCGCGCTGCTGCGGTACAAGCGGGTGAACTCGAAGGGCAGCACGCCGTCGAGCACCGCGTCGGTCAGGGTCAGCAGTTCTTCGCCGGTGACCATCGACACCGGGCAGCCATTGGTACAGGTTTTGGGCACGCAATCGGCGGCATCGCCGTTGGGGTTTTTCGCTTGATCGGGGACGTCGTCGTGCTGTTCGTCTTTCTTCAACATGGCGTTGCGCTTGGCATCCCAGCGCAATTGCATCCGACCCTTTTTCACCCCGGCGGCGATGCCCCGCGCGGCAACGGCTTTGTAGCGGTCGACGTATTCAATAAAGGCGTTGACGATGCTGAACAGCGCCTTGACCAGACGCTTGGCGACGTTGAACAGCTGCGTAGCGCGGTCAGCCAGACGCAGCGTCAGATAAGCGATCCCCGCCCCCGCTCCGACAAACGTCAGCACCACGCTGATCAACACATCGATGATCAGTTGCACGATCATCATCGACGCTACTTCAGCAGACTTGCCGGCAACCTCGCTGGGCGGCAGCATGTCCAGCCACAGACTCGCCGACCGTAGCAGCAAGCACATCGCCGCTTCGTCACTGACCAGCAACTGCAGCTTTTCCATGAGATCCGGAGCGGTCTGTGCCAGCTCGATCAGCTCAGCCGCGCCACTGCCCAAACGCTCGGCAAACTTGCCGGGGTCCTGAAGAATTTCCGAGAGCAGACCGAGGCTGTCCCATACCCCCTCGATGGCCGCCCAACTGCCGGCGAGCATGCCGTTGCTGGCTGCGGTTGCCACCGACTGTGACCACTGCGGCTTGAAACCCTGCCACTCGCTACGCAGCCAGCGCTCAAGTTCGCCGGTCAAACCGTCATAGGATTTGAACAGCTCGTCGACTTGACTGGAGGTGACAGCGCTGTGGACCAGAACGCGGTATAACTTGCCCTCTTCGCCTCTGAATTCAGCCTTGCCCTGCTGATCAAGGGTGACCGGACTGGTCTTGCCGCTATCCACGTCGACCACATCGACGGAAATGTTGCCCAGCGGGATGTCGTAGACCGATTCGAACTTGCTCTCGATTTGCATCAGCCCGCCGTGCGGGCACTGGAAGACGCTGGAGGAAAATTCGTCGTCGCTGCTGCTGACCGACGTACTGCTATCGCCGAAGCGGATGATCCGCTCCATACCCACCAGCGACGGCAGGTCTGCTGCCTCGCTGATCTGGTCCGCCCTGCGACTGAACCAGTGATCAAGCTGTTTGCGGTAGAGGCTGAGCGTTTGCGGAAAGCTGTCGAGTTCCTGCTCGATGCGCGCGATGGCTTCCATCAACACACGCGAGCAAACAAGGTGGACTGAAAAACGGGCTGGAGCATGAGCGGTCCCTCGCGCAAGAAATTAGTCGCGGGAACTGTGCGGGGGATCAAAGAGGAAAGAAGTCAGGCGAGTAGGCAAAGGATGTAGGACTAATCTGCAATCCAGCATCAAGCGAAAAACGTGCAGGCAGAAACGTAAACGCGGCGTGAGGAAAACCTCACGCCGCGTTTACTTAGAAGACATACATGGAATTACTGCGTTGAATCACCAGCCTTCAGCTGTTGCAGCTTCAGCTCGGCCAACGGGTGGCCGGCTTTGGCAGCCATGCTCCACCAACGAGCGGCCTCAGCGGGATCCGGCGCCTTGCTCGGGGTACCGGCGAGGCTGATGACGCCGACTTGATACGCCGCTTTACCGTCGCCGGCCAACGCCGCCAGACGCAGCAGACGCACGCCTTCTTCACGCGCGCCTAGCCCGACACCGCGAAAAGTCAGAATGTGCCCATAAAAGCTTTGAGCATCGACATTGCCGAGGTTGGCCATGCGCGCAAACTGGCCTTCAAGCCAGCGCCAGCCACGCGGCTGGCGAACGAACCACGACCAATGAAACAGCCGGCGGGCCAGCCAGTAACCGGCCCGCGCCTTGAGCCGCAGAAACACTCAGGCCTCCGCCGATTCCGGGTATTCGTATTCGAAGACCCGCACCACTTCCGACGCATGCCAGGAAGCCGCCGCGACGCCATCCGACGGCCCGGAAAAACGCCCCAGACGCTCGACACATTCAAAGAACCCGGTACGTGGCAAACGACTGGCGCCTTGACTGATGACCAGCGAACTGCGCAACGGCTGCTCGGCTTTGGCGTCCAGTGCGGCCAGATGCTCCAGTGCAGCCGTCAACGTCTGCATCGCCGGAGTCGGTAGCTGCAAACGCTCAAGCAAGGCTCGATAGGTCAGTAGATGGCGCTGACGGCGCGCCTGGTCCAGTTCCCCCAGCAATCCGTCCCAATGTTGACGGCTGATGCGTACGCTCACGATTCATCCCTCCAACCCGGCACCGTCAGTTCCCAGGCCAGGCTGCGGCGAATCGCGGCGTCGGGCTGACGCTCACCACTTTCGATCATGGCCAGGTAAGACGGGCTGATGCCTACCGTGCGGGCCAGCGCCTCGATGGCGATGCCCTTCCCTTCGCGCAAACTGCGTAATTGATCCAGACCCGGAAGAATCGGCTCCGGCGAGGTGGCGAGCGGCGCTGCTGGCTGCGGCGCCGGTGTTGCGTTGATCCCTGCTGCTTTCAGTAAAGCCTGATATTGAGCCCACGGCAGAACCGCGTATTCGGGTTCGCCATCGCGTGCAATTATCTGAATATCCATGACTACCCCGTAGGACAACACCACTTAGCGAGTCGGCACTTTTCCCTAGAAGTGTAATCCTAACAGCGGCTAAGGTCGCGAGTGGTATCTATCTGTAGGCAGACTTGGTCAGTCAGGGTTTTTTCGGGCCTTGCAGCTGCAATTGTTCAGGGGTATCAGGGAGGCGTTCAACCACCGCCAGCTTTTCGGGTTGCTGGCGTTTGCGCCACAGGCGGAAGGCGTTGAGTTCGTCATCGAGGGTTTTCATCAACCAGGCGAGGACAGCGATGTCATCGAGCATGCCGAACATGGGGATGAAATCCGGAATGGCATCCACCGGGCTGAGGAAATACATCAGGCCCGCCACCACCGAAATCAGCGACTTGGCACTGATCGCGCGATACTCGCCACGCCAGTAGGCCAGGCATAACGACTGCAGCAAGCGCAGATCATCCTTGAGTTTGCCCAAGCGATTGCCTTGCGCGGCGCCTTTGCTGGCCACGGCAAACAATAGGGTCGGCAGGCGTCCACGGGCCAGCAGGCGACCGGCCAACGGCAGGAATCGAGCGAAATTCCACGGAGCTTTCATCTATTCTTCCCGTTGAAATGTTATCCACACAAATTGTGGATAACCTTGTGAACAGAGCTGCATTTCAGCGCTGAGAGCCCCGTTTCATAAGGGCTGCGCTCAGATCGGGCGTTTTTTACTCACATAAAAAAGCCCAATATTTCATTGACTTGGCAGCTCAGGGCGTCTAGCGCGGGCAGCCTCAAAGCTATGACTGTGCTGATCGCTGTCAGTTCGCTCTGTTTACCTTCCCTGACCTGCAGATGCAACAACGCCCCGCATGTGCGAGGCGTTGTTTTCGAGCCGTTGCGTGTTACTTGGCAGCGGCGTCTTCTTTGGCTGGATCCTTGATGGCCAGCAGTTCCAGGTCGAAAACCAGAACGGAGTTGGCCGGGATTGCCGGGCTTGGCGACTGAGCGCCGTAAGCCAGATCGCTAGGGATGTACAGTTTGTACTTCTCGCCAACGTGCATCAGTTGCAGACCTTCAACCCAACCCGGGATCACGCCACTGACTGGCAGATCGATCGGGCTGCCGCGCTCGACGGAGCTGTCGAACACGGTGCCGTTGGTCAGCTTGCCGGTGTAGTGAACAGTGACGACGTCGGTCGGCTTAGGCTGTGGGCCATCGGCTTTCTTCACTACTTCGTACTGCAGGCCCGAAGCGGTGGTGGTGACACCGGCTTTCTTGCCGTTTTCTTCGAGGAATTTCTTGCCGGCGGCTGCCGACTCTTCGCTCATCTTGGCCATGCGCTCTTCAGCACGCTTTTGCAGCGAGGCGAAGGCTTCGACCAGTTCTTCATCTTTCAGCTTCTGTTCTTTCTTGCCAACGGCATCTTCGATGCCCTGGGCTACCGCTTTGGAGTCCAGATCATCCATGCCTTCCTGGGCAAGGCTTTTGCCCATGTTCAGGCCGATGCCGTAGGAAGCTTTTTGCGCCGGGGTTTTCAGCTCTACGCTGGTCTGCGAGTCACAACCCGCGAGTACCAGGCTAACCAGGGCTACCGCCGCCGCCAACCGATGCTGTTTCATGCTATTTCCTTGTTCATGCGCCGAATGGGCAATCGAGTAAAGCCGCGAGCTTATCAGGCCGCCACGACCAATGGCTACCGGCATGAGAGCAGGAATCTTCCGATAAGTTCAGGGATTAAAACGCATTTGGACGATGGCTGGATGAAGCTTCTGTCATTCACGGACGACAAGGCTCGTCGGCTCCTGACTCAGTATCTGGCGTAATGGCCACTTGCCCAGCCAGCGCCGCTCAGGCATAACAGCGCAACAATTCGACAAGGATGTTCAACTTGCGCCTCTTATCCCGCGTTCTCGCTCTGCTGATCGTGCTGGCGGTAATCGTCCTCGCAGTGATCGTCTATTACGTCGCCAATCCGAAATTGCCCTTCTACACCCCGCCGCAACAGGTACGTTACCTGGATCAATGGAGCGAAGAGCAACGGCAGACCTACTACTTCACGCCCCAAGGTACGCAAGTCAAAGGCCTGCGTTACGAGTGGTTCCAGGCATTGGAATTGCCCTTCTCCGAGCAGCGCTTCGCCTCCCCTGAATATCTCGCCCGTTTCGGCTTCCTGGTCGACCCGCGGCAGGAAGCTAGCGCGAACAATCCCGGCAACCTCCCCGTCGGTTTTGCCCGGCACCAGAGTCCCGGCAACGCCTCCGAGCACTATCTGGACATCACCTGCGCTGCTTGCCACACCGGCGAGTTGCGCTTCAAAGGCCAGGCCGTGCGTATCGATGGCGGCAGTGCACAGCACGTGTTGCCTTCCAGCGTTCCTACTTTGCGCGGTGGCAGTTTCGGACAGGCTCTGGTCGCCAGTCTCGCCTCGACTTACTACAACCCATGGAAGTTTGAGCGCTTCGCCCGCCAGGTGCTCGGAGATGATTACGAAGCGCGCCGCGAACAATTGCGCAGCGAGTTCAAGACATCGCTGAACACCTTCGTCAAAGTGGCCTGGAACGACACTCATCGCGGCCTCTATCCGACCGAGGAAGGCCCGGGGCGCACCGATGCGTTCGGCCGGATTGCCAACGCTACGTTTGGCGATGCGATTTCCCCTGCCAACTACCGCGTGGCCGATGCCCCGGTGGATTACCCGCAGCTGTGGGACATGTGGACGTTCGACTGGGTGCAGTGGAACGGCTCGGCCCAGCAGCCAATGGCGCGCAATATCGGCGAGGCGCTCGGCGTCGGTGCCACGCTGAATTTCTTCGACGCCAACGGTCAGCCGCTGCAAGGCGCTGCGCGCTATCCCTCCAGCGTGCGCGTGCGCGATCTGCACGCTATCGAAGAAACCTTGCAGCAGCTGAAGCCGCCGACCTGGCCGGAAGATCTGTTCGGTGCGATCGACAAGCCGCTGGCCGCCAGAGGCCGCGCGCTGTTCGCGGAAAACTGCGCCGGCTGCCATGTCCCGCGCCAATCGCAGGAAGGCGAACGCTGGGTGCAGCACTTGCACATGATTCCCGTGGAGGTGATCGGCACCGATCCGAATGCGGCCAACAACATTGCCAGTCACCGTTTCGACCTGAGCGCACTGCAATGGGATGTCAATGAGCTGAAAAAGATGGACGTCAAACTGCACCCCGAACCCAAGGAGCCGCTTGATCTGAGCCAATTGTCGGTGGCCAAGGGCCTGGCTTACGTCACCGCGTTCGTGGAAAACCGTGCCTATCGCGACGCGCAGATCACGCCGGAAGAAAAACCGCGCATGGATGGTTTCGGCCTGCCGATCGGCGTGCGCGAGAAAGTGGCTTACAAGGCCCGACCGCTGGCTGGCGTGTGGGCGACTGCGCCGTTTCTGCACAACGGTTCGGTGCCGAGCATCTATCAGTTGCTGTCACCGCAGGATGAGCGCGCCACTACTTTCTATAAAGGCACGCTCGAATACGATCCGCGCCACCTCGGCTATCGCACCGAGCCTTTCACCAACGGTTTTCTGTTCGACACGCGCATCAGCGGCAACCGCAACAGCGGCCACGAATTCCGCGCCGGCGCTCGCGGCAACGGGGTGATCGGCCGACTCTTGCAACCCGAGGAGCGCTGGGCGCTGCTCGAATACCTGAAAGTATTGGGCGGTCCACTGGAGGCGCAGTTGCCATGATCATGCCGACATTCAAAAAAGAACTGCCGCCACTCGCGCGTTTCTGGCTGTGGTTGGGGCGTTTGCTTGGCAAGACGCTGCTGATCCTGC
Organism: Pseudomonas sp. Marseille-Q5117; assembly: GCF_946901175.1. Taxonomy (NCBI): domain Bacteria; kingdom Pseudomonadati; phylum Pseudomonadota; class Gammaproteobacteria; order Pseudomonadales; family Pseudomonadaceae; genus Pseudomonas; species Pseudomonas sp. Marseille-Q5117. The sequence continues at coordinate 253,178 of NZ_CAMPPP010000006.1, forward strand.
TGGTCATCGCAATGCTCGGCTGGGCCATCGCCACCGCATGGTTTGCCTGGCAGCATCGCGGGCCGGTGTCGGCGCAGGAACAGATTCCAGCAGGCGAAGCGGCGATGACCCAGGACGTCATCCAAACCGCAGTGCGCATCGTCGACCAGCACCGCGAACCCACGCGTTATCTGCGCGATGCTCACGCCAAGGCGCATGGCTGCGTGAAGGCGCAAGTGCAGGTGTTACCGGAACTGGCGCAATCGCTGCGACAGGGTGTGTTCAGCGAGCCGGGCAAGACCTGGCAGGCGCTGATCCGGTTGTCCAACGGCAATGCCTATCCGCAATTCGACAGCATTCGCGACGCGCGAGGGATGGCAATCAAGCTGTTCGAGGTTCCTGGCAAGCAACTGCTCGGCAATCGCCAGGAGCAGCATGAACAGGATTTCGTGATGTTCAGCCATCCGAATTTCTTTGTCAGCAATGTCGCCGAGTACCGTCAGAATGTGGCGGCGCAGGCTGACGGCAAGAAGGTCATGGCGTTTTTTCCGACATGGGATCCGCGCACCTGGCAGGTCCGCCATCTGTTTATCGCCTTGGCCACTCTGTCACCGCCGCCGGACAGTCCGACCGAGACCACATATTTCTCGGTATCGCCCTACAAGTTCGGTGAGGCCAATGCGAAATTCCGCGTCGTGCCGGATCCGGAGCGTTGCCCGGCGTATACGCTGCCCAAACAGAATCACGACTTGCCGAATTTCCTGCGCAGCGCACTGAATCAGCAGTTGTCGACGGATCGGGTGCCGGCGTGCTTCGCCTTGCAGATCCAGCGCCAGGACGCGAACAAATACATGCCGATCGAGGACACGAGCATTGAGTGGCGTGAGCAGGATGCACCGTTTGAAACCGTGGCGCGGATCACCCTGCCCGCGCAGGACTTCGACACGCCGGCGCTGAATCTGCAATGCGACAACCTGTCGTTCAACCCGTGGTTCGGCATCGAGGCGCATCGGCCGATTGGCGGGATCAATCGCTTGCGCAAGGCAGTGTACGAGGCGGTGAGCGATTATCGGCAGGCCCGCAATGCGGCGCAGTAGCGCGGCGATTTTATAAATCGCAGACAGCAAAAAGCCCGCACAAGGCGGGCTTTTTGTGGTGTCTGGCGTTCAGTTCCAGATACCGAATATGGCGCAGCGGACGGGACTCGAACCCGCGACCCCCGGCGTGACAGGCCGGTATTCTAACCGACTGAACTACCGCTGCGCGAAACGCTTGAAACGAATGGTGGGTGATGACGGGATCGAACCGCCGACATTCTGCTTGTAAGGCAGACGCTCTCCCAGCTGAGCTAATCACCCTTCGCTTCGTTACGGGGCGCATTATGCCACAGGTTTTCGTAAAGTGTTGATTTAATTGAATATTTTTCAAAAAAATCTGAAAACCGGTGAAACGATACATCCCGCGGGTACAACCTTGAGACAGAAAAAAACCCGCTTCAGCGGGTTTTTCCGTGGCGACCTGGCGTTCAGTGGTCCAGGTTACCGAATATGGCGCAGCGGACGGGACTCGAACCCGCGACCCCCGGCGTGACAGGCCGGTATTCTAACCGACTGAACTACCGCTGCGCTAAACACTTGAAACGAATGGTGGGTGATGACGGGATCGAACCGCCGACATTCTGCTTGTAAGGCAGACGCTCTCCCAGCTGAGCTAATCACCCTTCGCTTCGGTGTGGCGCGCATTCTACGGAGCACCCCCACCTCTGGCAAGCACTTTTTTAAATAATTTTCCGAGGCCTTCCAAAGGCTTAGTGAAGGGTTGGCCTATGCCCCGGCGAAGACAATAATGCCCCCCTTTGTATAAAGGAGTGACTCGCCCCATGTGGTTCAAGAACCTGCTGATCTATCGCCTGACCCAAGACCTGCCTGTCGACGCCGAGGCGCTGGAAACTGCACTGGCGACCAAACTGGCGCGGCCGTGTGCAAGCCAGGAGCTGACCACTTACGGTTTCGTTGCGCCGTTCGGCAAGGGCGAAGATGCGCCGCTGGTACACGTCAGCGGCGATTTCCTGCTGATCTCTGCGCGCAAGGAAGAACGTATTCTGCCGGGCAGCGTTGTGCGTGACGCGGTCAAGGAAAAGGTCGAAGAGATCGAGGCCGAGCAGATGCGCAAGGTCTATAAGAAGGAACGCGACCAGATCAAGGATGAAATCATCCAGGCGTTTCTGCCGCGCGCGTTCATTCGTCGTTCGTCGACCTTCGCCGCGATCGCGCCGAAACAGGGCCTGATCCTGGTCAACTCGGCCAGCCCGAAACGTGCTGAAGACCTGCTGTCGACCCTGCGCGAAGTGATCGGCACCCTGCCCGTGCGTCCGCTGACCGTGAAAATGGCACCGACTGCGGTGATGACCGAGTGGGTCACCACGCAGAAAGCCGCCGACGATTTCTATGTGCTGGACGAGTGCGAACTGCGCGACACCCACGAAGACGGCGGCATCGTCCGTTGCAAACGCCAAGACCTGACCAGCGAAGAAATCCAGCTGCACCTGAGCACCGGCAAAGTCGTCACTCAGCTGTCGCTGGCGTGGCAGGACAAACTGTCGTTCATGCTCGACGACAAGATGACCGTCAAACGCCTGAAATTCGAGGATCTGTTGCAGGATCAGGCGGAACAGGACGGTGGCGACGAAGCCCTGGGCCAACTGGATGCCAGTTTCACCCTGATGATGCTGACCTTCGGCGACTTCCTGCCGGCGCTGGTTGAAGCGTTGGGTGGGGAAGAGATGCCGCAGGGGATCTGACACTGACGAGTATTTAACCTGTGGGAGCGAGCCTGCTCGCGAATGCGGTGTGCCAACAACATTAATGTGTCTGGCTCACCGCTTTCGCGAGCAGGCTCGCTCCCACAATGTTTTGTGGTGTAACCAAAAATAAGGATCAAGCCATGCGCGCACTGGCTGCACTCAGCCGCTTTGTCGGCAATACCTTCGCTTACTGGGTTCTGATTTTTGCCGTCGTGGCCTTCCTGCAACCGGCGTGGTTCATCGGCCTGAAAAGCGCGATCGTGCCGCTGCTGGGTCTGGTGATGTTCGGCATGGGCCTGACCCTCAAACTCGACGACTTCGCTGCCGTCGCTCGCCATCCGTGGCGGGTGGCGCTGGGCGTGGTTGCGCACTTCGTGATCATGCCCGGTGTGGCGTGGTTGCTCTGCCAGGTGTTTCACCTGCCGCCGGAAATCGCCGTCGGGGTGATTCTGGTCGGTTGCTGCCCGAGCGGCACCTCTTCGAACGTGATGACCTGGCTGGCACGCGGTGATCTGGCACTTTCCGTGGCGATTGCCGCGGTCACTACCCTCCTCGCCCCACTGTTGACCCCGGCGCTGATCTGGCTGCTGGCCTCGGCGTGGCTGCCGGTATCGTTCATGGAGCTGTTCTGGTCGATCCTGCAAGTGGTGCTGTTGCCGATCGTTCTCGGCGTGGTCGCGCAGCGGCTGCTCGGCGACAAGGTGCGGCATGCGGTGGATGTGTTGCCGCTGGTGTCGGTGGTCAGCATCGTGATTATTGTCACCGCCGTGGTCGCGGCGAGTCAGGCGAAAATCGCCGAGTCCGGCCTGCTGATCATGGCCGTGGTCATGCTGCACAACAGCTTCGGTTACTTGCTCGGCTACTTCACCGGGCGCCTGTTCGGCTTGCCGCTGGCGCAGCGCAAGTCGCTGGCACTGGAAGTCGGCATGCAGAATTCGGGGCTGGGCGCGGCATTGGCCAGTGCGCATTTCTCGCCACTGGCGGCGGTGCCGAGCGCGCTGTTCAGCGTTTGGCACAATATTTCCGGAGCACTGCTGTCGACGTACTTCCGGCGCATGAGCGAGAAGGAAGACCGCGACAACCTCGCGCAACGGGCTGCCGATTGAGGCTGAAAACTTGATCCCCGGGTTAATGCTCGTCACTATATTGCGCAACGCGGGGACGACCCTGCGGCTCGATCGAGTCATTAATCTGGGGACGACCCCGTCAATCGATGGAGGTCCTGCATGTCCTGGATCATTCTGTTTTGCGCCGGCCTGTTCGAAGTCGGCTGGGCCGTCGGCCTGAAATACACCGACGGCTTCACCCGCCCGCTCCCCACCGCCCTGACCGTTGCCGCCATGGCCATCAGCCTTGGTTTGCTCGGTCTGGCGATGAAGGAATTGCCGCTGGGTACGGCGTATGCGATCTGGACCGGTGTCGGTGCCGTGGGTACGGTGATCGCCGGGATCATTCTGTTCGGTGAGTCGATGGCATTGATTCGGCTGGTCAGTGTGGCGTTGATCGTCACGGGTTTGATCGGGCTCAAGGTCAGCGCTTAAGCCACCGGCCCCATCGCTGGCAAGCCAGCTCCCACAAGATTGGTGTACACCATCGAACCTGTGGGAGCTGGCTTGCCAGCGATGAGGGCCGTCCAGTCAACAGCTATCTAACGGATCCGCGCAACTCCCCCACCAACACCTGCAACTTCGCCGGCTCCGTCCCTTCGGTAATCGCCGGCCCCGCCACCAGCGTCACCCGCGACCACAAGCGATGGAACAAACCCTTGTTCGGATCGCGACTGAAGAAACTCCCCCACAATCCTTGCAACGCCAGCGGAATCACCGGCACCGGCGTCTCCTCCAGAATCCGCGTCACGCCGCCGCGAAACTCGTTGATCTCGCCATCGGCGGTCAATTTGCCTTCTGGAAAGATGCACACCAATTCGCCGTCCTTCAGATACTGGGCAATGCGCGTGAAGGCTTTTTCGTAGATCTGGATATCTTCCTGGCGTCCGGCGATAGGAATCGCGCCCGCCGTGCGAAAGATGAAGTTCAGCACCGGCAGGTTGTAGATCTTGTAGTACATGACAAAGCGAATCGGCCTACGCACGGCACCGCCGATGAGCAAGGCGTCAACGAACGACACGTGGTTGCACACCAGCAGCGCCGCGCCCTCGTCCGGGATCGCTTCAAGGTTGCGGTGCTCGACGCGGTACATGGAATGGCTGAGCAGCCAGATCATGAAACGCATGCTGAATTCCGGAACGATCTCGAAGATGTAGGCGTTGACGCCGATGTTCAGCAGCGACACCACCAGGAACAGTTGCGGGATCGACAGCTTGGCGACGCTCAGCAAAACGATCGAAACAATCGCCGACACCACCATGAACAACGCGTTGAGAATGTTGTTGGCGGCAATCACCCGCGCCCGTTCGTTTTCAGCCGTACGCGACTGGATCAGCGCGTACAGCGGCACGATATAGAAGCCACCAAAAATGCCGAGGCCAAGGATGTCGATCAACACCGCCCAGGTGTGCACGAAGCCCAGCACGGCAATCCAGCTATGGCCGGTGAAGCTGTCCGGGATCCCACCGGAATGCCACCACAGCAACAGGCCGAACACGGTCAGGCCAAACGAGCCAAACGGCACCAGTCCGATCTCGACTTTGCGCCCGGAGAGCTTTTCGCAGAGCATCGAACCCAGCGCGATCCCTACCGAGAACACCGTCAAAATCAACGTGACCACGGTTTCGTCACCGTGCATCCATTCCTTGGCGTAGGCCGGGATCTGCGTCAGGTAGATCGCCCCGACGAACCAGAACCACGAGTTGCCGACAATCGAGCGCGACACCGCAGGTGTCTGGCCCAGACCGAGTTTCAGCGTCGCCCAGGACTGGCTGAAGATATTCCAGTTCAGGCGCATTTCCGGCGACGAGGCCGCCGCGCGCGGAATGCTGCGGCTGGCCAGATAACCCAGCACGGCAATGCCGACGATCGCTGCGGAGACTACCGGCGCGTAGTGCTCGGACGACATCATGATCCCGGCGCCGATGGTGCCGGCGAGAATCGCCAGAAACGTGCCCATTTCCACCAGACCGTTGCCGCCGACCAATTCATCGTCGCGCAAGGCCTGCGGCAGGATCGAATACTTCACCGGGCCGAACAACGCCGAGTGAGTGCCCATGGCGAACAGTGCCACCAGCATCAGCGACAGATGATCGAAGAGGAAGCCGATCGATCCTACGGCCATGATGGCGATTTCCGCGAGTTTGATCAGACGGATCAGCGCGTCCTTGGCGAATTTTTCCCCGAACTGCCCGGCCAGCGCCGAGAACAGGAAAAACGGCAGGATAAACAGCAGCGCGCAGAGGTTGACCCAGATCGACCGATCGCCCTCGATGGTCAGCCGATAGAGGATGGCGAGGATCAACGACTGCTTGAAGACGTTGTCGTTGAACGCGCCGAGCGACTGGGTAATAAAGAAGGGCAAAAAGCGCCGGGTGCGCAACAGGTTGAACTGTGAGGGGTGACTCATCTTCCGTGTTTCCTGATGTTAGGTAGTGAGGCCTGGGTGCTTGTTATTGGAATCCCGCACCACGATCCAGGCCACACCTTACCTAAACTTTTCGGATTATTTCTTCAAACCTGCAATACACGGCGAGACAAACAGCTCGCCTCGCCACGCGCCCTGCACGGTGCGCTTGCCGACGATCAGCCACATTGCCGCCAACAAAATCACCAGCGCCGTACCGAACACACTGAAAAATGTCAGGTTGAGGATACTTGCCAGTTTCAGCGTCGCCAGCGAATACACGCCCAATGGAAAGGTGAAGCCCCACCAGCCGAGGTTGAACGGAATGCCGTCACGCAGATAACGCACGGTGATCAGCAGCGCCATCAACATCCACCACAGACCAAAACCCCACAGCGTGATCCCAGCGACCAGACCCAGGCCTGAAGCAATTTCACCGACGCCGGGCAGACCATTCGCGGCAAAAATCGCTGGTGCCTCACCGCCCAACAGCAACATGCCCAGCGCACCGGTGCCGATCGGCCCCAGCGCCAGCCAGCTCGACGCGGCCATGTTTTCGTGGGGCAGTTTGTGCAAGGCCATGCGCAGCAACAAAATGGTGAGAATGCTGAACGCCACTGGCAGCGAGAATGCCCAGAGCACATAGCTGGTGGTCAGTGCGACGAGTTGTCCATGGGCGTCGGGCAGATGCGGCGCGAGCAGGCCACCGCTGGCCGCTGCCACTTCCGCTGCCACCACCGGCAGCAACCAGACCGCGGTCATCTGATCGATGCTGTGTTCCTGACGGGTAAACATCATGTACGGAATCAACACACCGCAAGCTAGCGACATCGCTACATCGATCCACCACAGCACTTCAACGAGCTGAATGACACCGTCGCCCCAGCGCGGCAGCCCGAACAACAGAAAGCCGTTGATGATCGTCGCCAGGCCCATGGGAATGGTGCCGAAGAACATCGACACGGTGGAATGACCGAAAATCCGCCGCGCCTCGTCAAAGAACAAAATCCAGCGCGCGGCGTAGGCAGCGGTAAACAGGCTGAACAAGAGAATGTTGAACAGCCACAGCCCCTCGGCCACGGCGCGCAATCCGGGAATGGCCAGCGGTAACTGAGCCAGCGCCAATGCCAGCACACCGGTGCCCATAGTCGCGGCGAACCAGTTCGGCGTGAACTGGCGGATCACTTCACGCGGATGCTGCAGCTGGCTGAAAGGTTTGTAGCCGGGGGTGACACTGTTAGGGCAAATCATCATGAACTCCTGTCCTCTGGTGAGGTTGAGTCCATGGTAGATCCGAATCGAATATCGATATAACGGGTAATATCTCTAACTGTTATCTGTTTTGCAGATAAGTCTCTACATGCGCTCAAGGAGCGCTGCAAACTCTGCCTGTCTGCGGACGCAGACTGAGCAGCAGCGCAGCCAAGGCCAGCACGATCAACACAACGCCGTAACCATCAGTGGTCGCCAGCAACCCGAAACTGCGCGCCAAGTGCCCGGCAAGCAACGCCGGCAAACAGAACGCCAGATAACTGAGCACGTAATACGCCGACATCAACCCGGCTCGTTCATGCGGCAAAGCCAGCGGCACCAGACTGCGCACCGCACCGAGAAAGCCCGAACCAAAGCCGCAACCGGCGACCAAGGTGCCAAAGAAAAACAGCGACAGACTGGCGCCATGCACACCGAGCAGGATCAGGACCAGCCCGATTGGCAGCAAGCTCGCGCCCAGCCGCAACGCCTGAGCGGCCGGACGATTGCGCATCATGAAAATCATCAACGCACCGGTCACGGTGAGCGCCGCGACCGTAGCGCCACCGATCAGATTGGAGGTAGAGCCAGTGGCGGTGCGCACCAACGACGGTGCCAGCGAGGCATAAAAACCACCGAGCGCCCAGGTTGCGGTGTTCAGTGGCAGCACCCGCCACAACGTTGAACGCGCTTGCACCGGCACGTGCAGGGTCGGTCGCAACGACGCCAGCGCCCCACCTTGCCGCGAGACACTCTCCGGCAGGCGCCAGACATACACGCCTTGCAACACAAACAGTGCCAACAGTAACCAGTAAGTCAGCTGCAACGGCGCCGGCGCAAATTCTGCCAGCAAGCCACAACCCAAACCGCCCAGAGCCATCCCGAGTAACGGCGCGACACTGTTGATCAGCGGCCCCTGCTGCCGGTCGGTATCGAGCAGCGTTGCGCTCAATACGGCAGTGGCCATGCCAGTGGCAAAACCCTGCAACACTCGTGCGCTGATCAGCCAAGCCACGCTGTCGGCATAAATGAACAGCAACATGGCCAGCGCATTGAGCAACACGGCGGTAAAGATCACCGGTTTGCGTCCGAGATGGTCGGAAAGCGAACCGACCGTCAGCAACGCTGCCAACAGACTGAAAGCGTAAACGGCGAAGATCAGCGTCAACATCGCTGCCGAGAAATGCAGTTGATCCTGATACAAGTGATACAACGGCGTCGGCGCGGTGGAAGCGGCGAGAAAACTGAGTAAGGTGATCGCCAGAAACCACAAGCTCGACCGGTGGGAAGCGACACTATTCAAGGGGCTGGTCATGGGCACACTCCACAAAAGCTAATTTTTTGCTTTTGCGCAGTGTGCTACCGCCCAGCGCTTAAAGCAAATTCTTTGTGTTAAGGTCTGCCGCATGGCTATTAAAGAAGGTTTACGCCCCGGTGGCCGCAGTGCCCGGGTGCAGGAGTCGATTCATTCGGCGGTCAATGCGCTGCTGCAAGAGCAGGAACGTTCCACCGTGACCGTCCCGCAAATCGCCGCCCGCGCGGGGGTAACGCCGTCGACGATTTATCGACGCTGGGGTGATCTGGCGGCGTTGCTGGCGGACGTCGCCCTCGCCCGCATGCGCCCGGACAGCGAGCCGGCGAACACTGGCAGCCTGCGCGGCGATATCCGTGCGTGGGCCGAGCAGTATCTTGACGAGATGAGTTCAGAGGTCGGGCGCAACATGATGCGCGACGTGCAGGCCAGCGCTACGCCGGGCTATTGCGTGGCGATCATTGGTGCGCAGTTGCAGACCATTGTCGATCGCTATCCCGATGAGAAGGCGCCGAGTGTCGATCGCTTGATCAATCTGGTGGTGGCGCCGGTGGTGTTCCGGATTCTGTTTTCGGCCACGGCGCTGGAGATTGAAGAGCTCCATCGCCTGATCGATATTGCGCTGCGTCGGGACTGACGCGCTCGCTCCCACAAGGAAATGCATTCCAATTGTGGGAGCGAGCCTGTTCGCGAAGAGGTCCTCCCAGTCACCACAAGAACCACCCGGTACCCCGCCTGCGACACCCCACCACGCCACGACCTTGATCGACACTGACTAACCGCCGCGCGCGTGCGAGACTGTCCGCCCAGGCAGGAGTGCCGGGGAGTCTTTTGTCGGGAGTGCTGCATGTCGTTGTCCACCGGGCTGATCGCCGTCGTTGCCCTGGCCTACATGGCCATCATGTTCGCAATCGCCTTCTACGGCGACCGTCGCAGCACGCCGTTGCCGCCACGGGTGCGCGCCTGGGTGTACAGCCTGTCACTGGCGGTTTACTGCACCAGTTGGACGTTCTTTGGCGCGGTCGGTCAGGCGGCGGAACAACTGTGGTCATTCCTGCCGATCTACCTCGGGCCGATCCTGCTGCTGGTCGGCGCGCCGTGGGTCCTGCAGAAAATGGTGATGATCAGCAAACAGGAGAACATCACCTCCATCGCCGACTTCATCGCCGCGCGCTACGGCAAATCGCAATCGCTGGCGGTGGTGGTGGCGCTGATCTGTCTGGTCGGCGTGTTGCCCTATATTGCCCTGCAACTCAAAGGCATCGTCCTCGGCGTGAACCTGTTGATCGGCGCCGGCGCCGATGCCATGGGCACCCGCGCCCAGGACACGGCGCTGATCGTGTCGCTGGTGCTGGCGTTGTTCACCATCGTTTTCGGTACGCGCAACCTCGACGCCACCGAACACCACCGTGGCATGGTGCTGGCGATTGCCTTTGAATCGCTGGTCAAGCTGTTCGCCTTTCTCGCCGTCGGCGCCTTCGTCACGTACGGCCTGTATGACGGTTTCGACGACCTGTTCAATCAGGCGATGCTCGCCCCGCGCCTTGAGGCGTATTGGAAGGAAACCATCAACTGGCCATCGATGGTGGTGCAGACCGGCGTGGCGATGATGGCGATCATCTGCCTGCCGCGGCAATTTCACGTGACCGTGGTGGAGAACATCGACCCGCAGGATCTGCGACTGGCGAAATGGGTGTTCCCCGCCTATCTGGCTTTGGCCGCATTGTTTGTAGTACCGATCGCCCTTGCCGGTCAGATGATGCTGCCCAGTGATGTGCTGCCCGACTCGTTCGTGATCAGCCTGCCGCTGGCCCAGGCCCATCCGGCGCTGGCGATGCTGGCGTTTATCGGCGGCGCATCGGCAGCGACCGGCATGGTGATTGTCGCCAGCGTCGCGCTGTCGACCATGGTTTCCAACGACATGCTGTTGCCGTGGCTGTTGCGCCGCAACAACGCCGAGCGCCCGTTCGAGGTGTTCCGCCAGTGGATGCTCTCGGTGCGCCGCGTGAGCATCGTGGTGATTCTGCTGCTGGCCTATGTCAGTTATCGCTTGCTTGGCTCGACCGCGAGCCTGGCGACCATCGGCCAGATCGCTTTCGCGGCGGTAACGCAACTGGCCCCGGCGATGCTTGGCGCGCTGTACTGGAAACAGGCCAACCGCCGGGGCGTGTTCGCCGGCCTCGCCACCGGCACTTTCCTGTGGTTTTACACACTGGTGCTGCCGATTGCCGCGCACAGTCTCGGCTGGTCACTGGCGAGCTTCCCCGGCTTGGCGTGGCTGCACAGCAATCCGCTGAACCTGCCGATCACCCCGTTGACCCAAGGCGTGGTGCTGTCGCTGGCGGGTAATTTCACCCTGTTCGCCTGGGTCTCGGTGCTGTCGCGCACGCGGGTTTCCGAGCACTGGCAGGCCGGGCGTTTTATCGGTCAGGAAATCAGCGCACGACCTAATGCTCGTTCGATGCTGGCGGTACAGATCGACGATCTGCTGCAACTGGCGGCGCGTTTCGTCGGCGAAGAACGCGCGCGGCAGAGCTTCATTCGCTTCGCCTACCGTCAGGGCAAGGGCTTCAACCCCAACCAGAACGCCGACAGCGAATGGATTGCCCACACCGAACGCTTGCTCGCCGGTGTCCTCGGCGCTTCTTCGACGCGCGCCGTAGTAAAGGCCGCCATCGAAGGTCGGGAAATGCAGTTGGAGGACGTAGTCCGAATCGCTGACGAAGCCTCGGAAGTGCTGCAGTTCAACCGCGCGCTGCTGCAAGGCGCGATCGAGAACATCACCCAGGGCATCAGCGTGGTCGACCAGTCGCTGAAACTGGTGGCGTGGAACCGGCGTTATCTGGAGCTGTTCAACTACCCCGACGGCCTGATCAGCGTCGGCCGGCCGATTGCCGACATCATTCGCTACAACGCCGAACGCGGCTTGTGCGGCCCCGGCGAAGCAGAAGTGCACGTCGCGCGACGCTTGCACTGGATGCGTCAGGGCCGCGCGCATACTTCCGAACGGTTGTTCCCCAACGGCCGGGTGATCGAGCTGATCGGCAACCCGATGCCCGGCGGCGGATTTGTCATGAGCTTCACCGACATTACCGCGTTCCGTGAAGCCGAACAGGCGCTGACCGAGGCGAACGAAGGGCTGGAGCAACGGGTCAGCGAACGCACCCAGGAATTGTCGCAACTCAACGTCGCGCTCACCGAAGCCAAGGGCAACGCCGAGGCGGCCAACCAGTCGAAAACCCGCTTCCTCGCCGCCGTCAGCCACGACTTGATGCAACCGCTGAACGCCGCGCGACTGTTCTCCGCCGCCCTCTCCCACCAGAATGAAGGCTTGAGCGCAGAGGCGCAGCAGCTGGTGCAACATCTCGACAGCTCGCTGCGTTCGGCGGAAGACCTGATCAGCGATCTGCTGGACATCTCGCGCCTGGAAAACGGCAAGATCAACCCGGATCGCAAACCCTTCGCCGTCAACGAACTGTTCGACACCCTCGGCGCAGAATTCAAGGCGCTGGCCCAAGAGCAAAAGCTCACGTTCCGGGTGCGCGGTAGTCAATTGCGCATCGACAGCGACATCAAACTGCTGCGGCGGATTCTGCAAAACTTCCTCACCAACGCGTTCCGATACGCCAAAGGCCCGGTGCTGCTGGGCGTGCGTCGGCGCGGTGGCGAACTGTGCCTGGAAGTCTGGGATCGCGGCCCGGGCATTCCGGAAGACAAGCAGCAAGTGATTTTCGAAGAATTCAAACGCCTCGACAGCCACCAGACCCGCGCCGAAAAAGGCCTGGGCCTGGGTCTGGCGATCGCCGATGGCTTGTGCCGCGTGCTCGGGCATACCCTGCGCGTTCGCTCCTGGCCGGGGCGCGGCAGTGTGTTCAGCGTGACAGTGCCGATCGCCCGCACGCAAACGCCTCCAGTTAGCGCCACGGTGGAACTGAACGGAAAACTGCTCAGCGGCGCGCAGGTACTGTGCATCGATAACGAAGACAGCATCCTGATCGGCATGAACAGCCTGTTGAGCCGCTGGGGCTGCCAAGTGTGGACGGCGCGCAATCGCGAAGAATGCGCAGCGATATTGAATGAAGGCGTGCGGCCGCAACTGGCGCTGGTCGATTATCACCTCGACCACGGCGACACCGGCACAGAGCTGATGGCCTGGTTGCGCACACGCCTGGGTGAACCCGTGCCAGGCGTGGTCATCAGCGCGGATGGACGCCCGGAGACCGTGGCGCAAGTGCATGCGGCGGGCCTGGATTACCTGGCCAAACCGGTGAAGCCGGCGGCATTGCGGGCACTGCTGAGTCGGTATTTGCCGTTGTAGAGAGTGATCTTGCAGACGCCTTCGCGAGCAGGCTCGCTCCCATAGAAAAGCAAAGCAGCGAAGCTGCCCGCGGCGCAGCCGCCCCACTCAACAATGAGCGTTAGCTCGAGTGCTTTTGATCTTGCTTTTGATCCACCGGCGACGTCGGAAGGCTGAGTGGAGGGATTGATCCGGGCGTGGGAGCGCAGCGACCGTACGACGCAGTCGTACACAGCGGAAGGAGGTGCAGCGAAGCAAACCGTAGCCGCTGCGCCCGGATCGATCCCGGAGCGAAGGGACCCGAGCTTGCGAGGGCCGAACGTAGGAGCAAGCGTTTTTTTGCTTACTTTTTTTAGGCGTTTGTAAAAAAAGTGAGTCGCCGTAAGGGCGAAACCGCCAGCCGCCACGACCGCAGCAACGGATATGCCCCCAATCAGCCAGAAAAAAACGAGCCTTTGAATTTACTCAGGCAACTCAACCAACCCATCAACATCCGTCATCGCCCGCTCGAGCAAATCCGCCGGCAAGCTCTTGCTCGCCCGCGCACCGAGCAACTTCAACTGCTCACTGCGGCTGACCAGATTACCGCGCCCCTCTGTCAGCTTGTTCCGCGCCGAGCTGTAAGCCTTGTCCAGTTGCTGCAGACGATTGCCCACTTCGTCCAGATCCTGAATAAACAACACGAACTTGTCGTACAGCCAGCCCGCGCGCTCGGCGATTTCCCGGGCGTTCTGGCTCTGCCGTTCCTGCTTCCACAGACTGTCGATCACCCGCAGCGTGGCCAGCAGCGTTGTCGGACTGACGATCACGATATTGCGGTCGAAAGCGTCCTGAAACAGCGACGGCTCAGCCTGCAATGCCGCAGAAAATGCCGCTTCAATCGGTACGAACAGCAAAACGAAATCGAGGCTGTGCAAGCCTTCCAGACGCTTGTAATCCTTGCCGGCCAGACCTTTGACATGATTGCGCAGCGACAATACGTGCTGCTTGATCGCGACCTGCCCCAACGTGTCGTCATCAGCCGCAACATATTGTTGATAGGCCGTGAGGCTGACTTTCGAGTCGACCACCACCTGCTTGTCGCCGGGCAGATAAATGATCACATCGGGCTGGAAGCGCTCACCGTCCGGGCCTTTGAGATTGACCTGAGTCTGATACTCGCGGCCCTTCTCCAGACCCGCGTGCTCAAGAACGCGCTCGAGGATCAGTTCGCCCCAATTGCCCTGGGTTTTCTGGCCCTTGAGCGCGCGAGTCAGATTGGTCGCTTCGTCGCTCAGACGCAGGTTCAACGCCTGCAAACGCTCCAGCTCCTTGGCCAGCGAGAAGCGCTCGCGGGCTTCGGCCTGATAACTTTCTTCAACGCGTTTTTCAAAGGACTGGATGCGCTCTTTCAACGGATCAAGCAACTGCCCGAGCCGCTGCTGGCTGGTTTCGGCAAAGCGCTGCTCACGCTCATCGAAGATCTTGCCGGCCAGCTCGGCGAATTGCGCGCGCAGTTCATCGCGAGAGCCTTGCAGGTCGTTGAGACGTTGTTGATGGCTTTCCTGTTGCTCTCGCAGTTCGGCGCTCAGCGAGGCAGCGTGGGCGTCGAGGCGGCGTAACTCGGCGTCCTTGTTGGCGCGTTCGAGGTTCCAGGCGTGGGAGGCGTCGCGGGCGTCGTCGCGCTCGATCTGCAGCAATTCGACTTCGCGGCGCAGGGCGGCGAGGTCTGCCTGTTTGGCGGCGTTAGCCTGACCGAGGTCGGCGATCTCATCGCGACTCGCTTCAAGCTGCGCGGTGAGGCCGTCCTGGGCCAGTTGCGCCATCGCCAGGCGCTCTTCGAGCAAGGCCAGATCGGCCTGGGCGTTGCTGGCCCTGCGTTGCAGTTGCCAAGCCAGCGCCAACAGCGGCAACCCTGCCGCCGCAAGACCGAGCAATACGCTGGTCAAGTCCATAGCCATAGCGACTCCTGCCAATCGGATAAAGCCTGAAGGATAACCAAGGTGTCAGGGCTAGGAGAGCGCAGGCTTGGATCAGACCGAGTTCCTGCTGCGCGCGACGGTCACCGGCACGGGCGGCCTGACGCAGCAACTCCTGACCGATACGCCGGTCACGGGCATTGCCGCACTCCCGGCAAATCAATTGGCCGAGACGGCTCTGTGCAGCGACCACACCTTCACGGGCCGGTTGCTTGAGCAGACGGCCGGCCAGGTGCTTGGCGCTGGGACTGTCGCTCAGGCGCGGCGCATCGAGCAGCCATTCGGCCACACGCACGGAAAAACGCTTGGGAGCGGTAACAGAGGTCGGGTTGGAGGTAACAGAGTCTGATACTGAGCGAAACTTCATAAAGCACTGCGGGACAGATCGGAAGGCGCGCCACTTTACTCTCTTTTTCTTACAGGTAAAGTCGAAAAAAACCCGGCACGCCCGTGCTAGAGCAAGCGCTAGGGACAATCCACAGAAGCTGTGGATAAGTCAGTGGACAACCGCTCTACGATCCCCGCAAAGCCTTATGGAATGGGGCTCGCAGTCAAACTGACGATTTTTTCACCAACAAAAAAAGACGATATTTTTCATTGACTTAAACTTTTGATACAGGCAGCGACTGGAGTCAGGATCGATGTGACAGTTGCGTTACGCTCTGCGCAACTAATGTGCACAAGTACCTGTGAGCCGGTTATATGCGTGCGCTTTTTCGGGTCATTTTGCGTAGCTGCGAGCGACCGAGAGGCTCTGCGAAAAGCATGCACGCCGACGGACGGTGCGACACGACCTTTCCCTGTGATCCTTTTTTTGGTCAGGGGGTTTGCTTCGCCCGAACGGATCCGTTACTATCCGCGGCGTTAGTACCAAGCTGAAAGTCAATTCCGGTCGAACATCTCCCCACGGTCAACTTCCAACAGGAAGACACTGCCGAAAAAAGCGGGAACGACCCCTCGATGGTTTCCAGGTAAATCTTGCGACGACGCTGCCTTTGAACGAAAACAAAGGGCGTTGCGAAGAACACTTACTCTGACCGAACCAACCTGCAAATTGATCAGGATCTTCACCCCGGGCCCAGAACCTTTGCCCTCGCTGTGATGCCTGTCCTCCTAAGTACCTACCTGCCAGCCCAAGCGCGCACATTTATCAGCGCTTCAAACTGGCTGCTTTGTTCCAGTCGGGTTCTTCGTTCGATCAATGGTGATCAACGTTACTGGAACGTTTTAACGTTGCACGGTTCTTATCCGTGTCATTTGTAGGAACACCTAATAACTATGTCTACTCAAATCCAGACTCAGGATGCCATTCGCACCCTAACCAACGCTTTTGCTCCAATGAACTGCCTGATCATGGCCGCTCGCAAAGGCTGCTTCAGCTTCACCGTGGTCAATGAACACGGCATCGCTCGTCACAGCGAGCGTTTGTACCCCGATCAATACTCCAGCGCCGAACCGCTGCAGGCCGTGATCGAGCGTACCCGTCAGGCACTGGTTGCCTGAAAGCCGGACAGGCTGCAAAAGCAAAGCCCTGCTGAAAAGCGGGGCTTTTTATTGCCTGATATTTCACTTTTAGCGCTGCGCTTCTAAGCATGTTCCGATCTAACGCCCGGAATGCGATGGCGGAAATATTTTAAAAACAGGCCTTTACACGCTGAATATGACACTACACTTCAACTCAAGCGGCTTGACCCGCTTGCGGCGAGCCTGAGTCGATCCACTGCTGCCAAGGCCCCTTCAGGACTCGCCCTCAACAACAAGAACCGAGGGTGTTATGGGTATCGCTGCCAGCGAACTGTGCCGCTATGTGATCCGTCCCACACTGATTTATCTGGGACGCCACTGCGCAACTGCCGAATCCCTGCTGCTGGGTATCGCCGCCAGCCAGTCCGCCCTCGGGTCTGCCCTGCATGACCGCCGTGGCCACGGCCTCTACCGGATTGCCGAGCATCGCCATCAGGCCCTCTGGGACGATTATCTGGCGCTCGATCCGGAGCGCGCCAGCCTGGTACGCGGCCTAGCCAGTCAGCATGCGTTCCTCAGCGGCCCGCATCTGGAACTGACCGTCAACCTGCGTTACGCCACGGCCATCGCCTGGCTGCTGGTAGAAGAACAAAACCCCACCCTCCCCGCTCCGACCGACCTGCTCGGCATGGCGCGTATCTGGCGCCAGACCTTTCAACCGCAAGGCCGTTTGCGCGACTTCACCTATGCCCGGCAAACCTGTGTTTCACCGCTGAATCAGGTCGCTTGCTGACCGGGCGGTTTCACAAGTTCTCGCATCAGGTCGCCATTTTGGTCGGATTGTCCTACAAAACCGCTCTAACTCAAGGCATACAGGCTATAGCGCTGGGACGAAAATGTTGGTAATTTTCGCCCCGGTGATCACCAGGAGTTCTAATAATGAAAAAAGTCATGCTCAAAACCACCCTTAGCCTCGCCGTTACCCTTGCTTCCACACAAATCTTTGCGGCAGGTTTTGCCCTCAACGAACAAAGCATCAGTGGGATGGGGACTGGTTTTGCCGGGCGATCTTCTTCTGCCGACGACGCAAGCACTGTTTATGGCAACCCGGCCGGCATGGCGCGCATCAAGCGCGAACAAGTCACCGGCGGCGTCGCCTTGGTCGATGCGCATACCGATATCAGCGATACCAGCTCCAGCCCTAATGGCGGCAGCAACAAGGGTGACATGGTGCCCCTCACTGCCGTACCGATGGGCTTCTATGTAAAACCGATCGATGACCACTGGGCATTCGGTCTCGGTGTGTACGTACCGTTCGGTCTGATCACGGATTACGAAAACGGCTTCGCCGGTCGTTACTTCGGCAGCAAGTCCGAAGTGCAAGTCATCACTTTCCAGCCAACCGTCAGCTACGCCTTCAACGACAAGGTGTCGATCGGTTTCGGCCCGACCATCAACCGCATCGACGGCTCGCTGGAATCCAACCTGTCGATCACTCAGGCGCTGCCGGACGGCAAGGTCAAGATCAAGGGCGACGACACCGCACTGGGTTACAACGTCGGCTTGCTGGTCCAGGCCACCGACACCACACGTGTCGGCCTGACCTATCACTCCAAGGTCGATTACAAGCTCGAAGGCAACACCAAGGTCAATTACAACGCCCTGGCACTCGTGGGCGTTGGCGCCAACCAGAAGTACGACGCTTCGCTGAAGATCACCACGCCGGAATCCGTTGACCTGTCGGTGACCCAGGCGATCAACGATCGCTGGAACGTCTACGCCGGTACCACCTGGACCCGCTGGAGCCAGCTGGACAAGATCACCGTGAAGAACTCCGGGGTGCAGCCTCTGCTGGCCGGTCAGTTCGGTACGATCAACGAAGACCAGAACTGGCATGACTCCTGGGCCTACGCCGTGGGTACCTCGTACCAGTTGAACAAGGAATGGGTTCTGCGCACCGGTCTGACCTTCGACCAGTCGCCAACCAATAACGAAGACCGCTCGCCACGCATCCCGACTGGCGACCGCACCATCTTCAGTATCGGTGCCGGCTGGAGCCCGACTGACGACCTGACCATCGACGTCGCGTACTCGTACCTGAAAGAAGAGTCGGTCAACATCCGCAACGAAAACGCGCGTGGCCAGACCTACGATGCCAAGTATGAAAACTCGGCAAACGGCTTCGGTGTCGGCGCGACTTACCGCTTCTGATGCACCGTGGCGAGGCTAACCCCTCGCCCACCAAAAAGCCCCGCTCTCTTTACAGAGGCGGGGCTTTTTCTTGCCTGCAACTTTTCACTGGAACGACAAAATCACCCTTGTGGGAGCGAGCCTGCTCGCGAAGGCGGTATGTTAGATGTTGATGTGCTAACTGACACATCGCTTCGCGAGCAGGCCCGCTCCCACAGAGAACAGCATTAATCAGGGCTTCAGCGGCTTGGAGGCAATGGCCTTTTCGATCGCCGCAATAAATTCCGGATCATCCGGTTTGGTCAAACTGGAAAAACTCGCCACCACCTTGCCCTGCCGGTCGACCACATACTTGTAGAAATTCCACTTCGGCGCATTGCTCTGCGCGGCCAGCACCTGGAACAGATGCGTGGCGTCGTCGCCGCGAACCTTCTGCGGCTCGGTCATGTTGAAGGTCACGCCATAGTTGGCGTAGCAGACCTTGGCGGTTTCGGCGCTGTCCTTGGACTCCTGCTTGAAGTCATTGGACGGCACGCCGAGCATCTCCAGCCCTTGCGCCTTGTAGCGCTTGTTCAGCGCCTCGAGGCCTTCGAACTGCGGGGCGAAACCGCAGAAGCTGGCGGTATTGACTACCACCAGCGGCTTGTCGGCGTACTGCTTGCACAGATCGATGGATTCCTTGGCGCGCAGCTTGGGCAGCGAGCCTTGCAGCAGCTCAGGACAATCGGCGGCCTGGGCCAGGCCAGTCAACGCCATCAGCAACGCGGGAACAGCACACCAGCGCATCAACATGTCGAATTTCCTTGGGCAGTCATCAGGCTTCGACGTTACTCGCCACGCTGGCATCTAGCAAATACTCATGCCCAACTGCATCAGCGCCAGACCGCCGCGCTGCCAGCCCCACCACACCAGCGCCAACAGCGCTGCCGCCAGTGCGACAACAACGACCCGCGTGCATATCCGGTTCATGCTGCGCTCGCAGCGGCTTGCAGGCGGGCCACCGGACGCTCGCGCACCGGCCAGTTCAGCGCCGCCGCGAGCGGGCTCAAGAGAACCGCCACTTGCCAGATCAAGTCATAACTCCCGGTTCGGTCGTACACCACCCCGCCCAGCCAACCGCCAAGGAACGAGCCGAGCTGATGGAACAGAAAGACGATGCCACCGAGCATGGACAAATTGCGCACGCCGAACAAGGTCGCCACCGTACCGTTGGTCAACGGCACCGTCGACAGCCACAGGAAGCCCATGGCCATGCCGAACAGATACGCCGTGGTGGTCGTCACCGGCAACCACAGGAACAGCACGATCACCACCGCGCGCAGCAGATACAACGCCGTCAGCAGGCGCGGTTTGGACATGCGTCCACCAAGCCAGCCAGCGGTGTACGTGCCGAAAATGTTGAACAGCCCGATCAATGCCAACACCGTCGTGCCGACTGTCGCCGGCAGATGCTGATCGACCAGATACGCCGGCAGGTGCACGCCAATGAACACCACCTGGAAACCGCAGACAAAAAAGCCGAACGCCAGCAGCCAGAAACCGGAGTGCGAGCAGGCCTCACGCAGCGCTTCGGAAAGAGTCTGTTCATGGCCAAGCACCGGCAGCGGCTTGTCCTTGAGCATGCTCACCAGCGGCACAATCATCGCCACCAACAGGCCCAGCACCAACAGCGCGGCCGACCAGCCGAGCCAGCCGATCAAACCGAGCGTGCCCGGCAACATGGCGAACTGGCCGAACGAACCGGCGGCGCTGGCGATACCCATGCCCATGCTGCGTTTCTCTGGCGGCACAGCACGACCCACAACACCAAGAATGACCGAAAACGAAGTGCCCGAAAGACCGATACCGATCAGCAGGCCGGCACTGAGTGACAGAGTCACTGCCGAATCAGACAGGCCCATGCACACCAGGCCCGCCGCGTAGAGGATCCCACCGACCAGCACCACTTTCGCCGCGCCGAAGCGGTCAGCCAGCGCGCCGGTGAACGGCTGCGCCAGGCCCCAGATCAGGTTTTGCAGGGCTATGGCGAAGGCAAACACTTCGCGACCCCAGCCGAACTGCGCGCTCATCGGCGACAGGAACAGACCGAACCCGTGGCGCACGCCCAATGACAACGCCAGGATCAGCGCACTCCCCAGCAACACCCAACCGCACGTACGCCACATCGATGTCATTGTTATTCTCCAGTCGCGGGTATATACCCGCTTGAGCGCGAAAAAACCGGCGTCAGGCCAGTTCGTCGAGCAATTTGAGCAAGGTTTCGCGCTTCTCGGCACCGAGACGGTCGATCAGCCGCTGTTGCGCCGCTTCCCACGCCGGCAATGCCGCTGCCAGCCGTTGCACACCGGCTTCGGTAAGGCGCACGATGCGGTTGCGCATGTCCTCGCCTTCGGCCAGCGCCACCAGACCTTCGCCCTCGAGCACGCGCAAGTTGCGCCCCAAAGTGCTGCGATCCAGGCCCATGGCCTCTGCCAGTTCGGAAATGCTCGGTTGCTCCAGCCGCTGCAGATTGCACAGCAGAGAATACTGGGCAACGTTGATCCCGAAGCCGTCGAGAGCGCCGTCGTAATGCCTGCTGACGCCACGCGCGGCGCGACGCAGGTTGGTGCACAAACACTGAGAAGGAAGCATGATGCGTGTATATACCCGCGAGTGTGTTAAATCAAGTTACAGATGAGTTTAACCTGAACATCATTGTTGCCGGTGAGGCCGCCTTCGCGAGCAGGCACGCTCCCACAGGGGATTGCATTTCGAAGGTGGGAGCGAGCCTGCTCGCGAAGGGGCCGGTATCATCTACGCAAATCCTTCAGACCAAAGCGAGCCCCACCAACACCCCCATCTCCAGCAATTCCAGCAACGCCCCCGCCGTATCCCCGGTAGTCCCACCCAACCGCCGCATCATTACCCGCCGCAGCCAGACAAACACCCCCAGCGAAATCAGCACCGCGCCAATACCCGCAATGAACACGCAGCCCAGCGCACTCAACCCCAGCACCCACCACCCCGCTCTGCGCGGCAGATGTTCGGCCAGTGCCTGACCCAAGCCACCCGCACGCACATACGGCGTAGTCAGAAACAACCCCAACAGCGCCGCTCGCCCGAGCACCGGCACGATGATCAGCGCCAGGGTATGCCCTTGTTCGATCAGTGCCAGCAGCGCGGCAAATTTGAGCAACAACACCAGCACCAGCGTGACCACCGCAATCGGCCCGCTGCGCGGATCTTTCATGATCGTCAGCGTGCGCTCGCGATCACCAAAACCGCCGAGCCAGGCATCGGCGCTGTCGGCCAGGCCATCGAGATGCAGCGCGCCGCTGAGCAATACCCACACGGTCAACAACAGCGCCGCATGCAGTAACATCGGCGCGCCGGCCAACAACAGATTCAACGCGAAGAGGATCAGCCCGAACAGCAATCCCACCAGCGGATAAAACAGCAGCGAACGGCCGAGCTGGTGCGCCTCGGGCATGCCCGGGAGGCGAATCGGCAGGCTGCTGAGAAACTGCAAGGCGATCCACAGCGGCAACATCTCAGTGACCTTCCTTGAGCGCGCCGTCAGCCTCGACCGTCAGCGCAAACAGCGCACCGTGGCCGACCTCGACATTGAGCAACTGTTCACGTGGCAGCTCTCGTGCCTGCGCCAGCAACAAACGCATCACGCCGCCGTGGCTGACCAGCAGAATCCGTTCACCGGCGTAAGCCGCGTGCAATCGCGCGACCGCCGCCAACACCCGTGCGGAAAACGCGCTGACCGGCTCCCCCTGCGGTGGCGTGAAGCCATAGGGATCAGCCCAGAACAGCCCCAGCGCTTCGGCATCCGTTTCCATCAACGCCGCCGCGCTTTGCCCTTCCCACGCGCCGAAATGCAGTTCCTGCAGATCCTTGTCCAGATGCACGGACAGGTTCAGTTGCTCGCCGAGTTCAGCGGCGAAGCGCGCGCAGCGCTGCAATGGCGAACTGACGATACGATCCCACGGCCCGCCGTCGACCACCGCCGCACGCATCTGCGTCCAGCCGTTTGCGGTCAGCGCATCGTCGAGGCTGCCCCGCAAGCCGCCGCCGAGTTCCGTTTCGCCGTGGCGCAGCAGATCCAGGCGCAGGCTCATGCCGGGCGATCCGCCACGGCTGCTTCGGCGAATGTCGCCATTTGCCCGTGCAGGTCACAGGCCAGGCGCAACAACGGCACCGCCAACGCTGCGCCACTGCCCTCGCCCAAGCGCAGGCCGAGCTCGAGCAGCGGCTCGGCGCTCAAGGTTTTCAGCACATGGCGATGGCCCGGCTCGGCACCGCGATGGCCAAACAACAGCCACTCGCGACAGGCCGGATTCAAGCGCACCGCGACCAGTGCCGCGACCGTGCAGATAAAACCGTCGACCAGCACCGCAATGCCTTCCTGCGCGCACGCCAGATAGGCGCCGACCAACGCGGCAATCTCGAAGCCGCCGAGATTGAACAACGTTTGCAAGGCATCGCCACGCTGTGCGGCATGCAGCGCCAGAGCGCGTTCGATGACGTGCGCCTTGTGGCTGACGCCAGCGGCATTCAGCCCGGTGCCGGGACCAGTCAGGTGCGCCACCGGGCAATCGAGCAAGGCACAGGCCAGCGCACTGGCCGCCGTGGTATTGCCGATGCCCATCTCGCCGCCGATGAACAACTGGGTGCCGGCGGCTTTCGCGCGCAAGACGCTGTCGCGACCGGCCTGCAAGGCCGATTCGCCCTGCGCCTGAGTCATCGCTGCGCCCTGAGCGAAGTTCGCCGTTCCCGCGCCGATGTTCAGATGGCGCACGCCGGGCAGATTCAGCGCCGGATTCACCGTGCCGAGATCGACCACTTCCAGCTGCGCGCCGAGCTGGCGCGCCAGCACGCTGATCGCCGCGCCGCCGCTGACAAAGTTGAGCAGCATCTGCCCGGTGACTTCCTGCGGATAAGCCGATACGCCTTCGGCTACCACGCCATGGTCGCCAGCGAAAATCGCGATCCAGACTTGATCCAGCGTTGGCTTGAGCTGACCTTGCAGACCGGCCAGTTGCACGGCCACCGATTCAAGGCGCCCCAGCGAACCGGCCGGTTTGGTCAGTTGCTGCTGGCGCTCGGTCGCTTGCGCGATGATGTCCGAGTTCACGGTTTTGCACGGGTTCAGCCACCAGGTCGGGCTCATAACGCAGGTCCTTTCAAAGTCAGGGGCAGGCCGGCGACGGTCAGGACAACTCGCTGACAACGCTCGGCCAGAGCTTGATGCAGCCAACCGGCTTCATCGACATAGCGGCGGGTCAATTCGCCCAGCGGCACGACACCCATTCCGGTCTCGTTGCTGACAAAAATGATTTCACCCGGCAACGACGCCAGGCAATCGAGCAAGGCTTCACGCTCGGCGGCGAGACGTTCGGCGTCGTCGAGCATCAGCAGATTGGTCAGCCACAGGGTCAGGCAATCGACCAGCAGGCAGCGCTCGGCGCCGGCGGATTCGCGCAGCACGCGGGCCAGTTCCAGTGGCTCTTCGATCAACGCCCATTCGACCGGGCGGCGTGCGCGGTGATGGGCGACGCGTTGATTCATTTCGCCATCCAGTGGTTGGCTGGTGGCGATGTAGGTGACCGCCAGATGGCTGTCGCTGGCGAGTTTTTCCGCCAGACGACTCTTGCCGGAGCGGGCGCCGCCGAGGATCAGTTGGAGCATGGGTTCATCCAAAAATGTGTGGTGAGGCCACCGGCCTCTTCGCGAGCAGGCTCGCTCCCACCGTTGATCGCATATCCCTGTGGGAGCGAGCCTGCTCGCGAAGAGGCCAGCCCGGACAACTCAAATCCCGCAGAGCTGACGCAACAGCCCGGTATCAAGATGCTTCTCCACCAGATCCGCCAACCGCTCGATGTCGCGTTCGCGCAAGCCGTGGTAATCGACTTCCTGCACATCACTCAACCCGGCCCAGCGCAGCAACGCCGCGCTCGCCTCGGGGGATTCGAACAAGCCATGCAGATAGGTGCCGAACACCTGACCATCGGCACTCTGCGCGCCATCGCAACGACCGTCGTCCAGATGCACCGCCGGATTTTCCAGAGCCGGCCCGGTGGTCACGCCAGCATGGATTTCATAACCGATGACTGCGGCGTTTTCCAGCGTCAGCCGCCCGCGCACGTTGCGCAGTTGCTTGTCGGCTTCGAGCTGGGTTTCGAATGCCAGCAGCCCCAGACCGGCGCTGGAGCCGGCAGCGCCTTCCAGCCCAAGCGGATCGTGCACCTGTTCACCGAGCATCTGCAGACCGCCGCAAATCCCCAGCACCTTGCCGCCGTAGCGCAGATGCCGATTGATCGCCGCATCCCAACCGTTGGCGCGTAGATAAGCCAGATCACTGCGCACGCTTTTCGAGCCCGGCAGGATGATCAGGTCGGCGGCGGGAATCGCCTGGCCCGGGCCGACGAATTGCAGATCCACCTTCGGATGCAGACGCAGCGGGTCGAAGTCGGTGTGATTGCTGATGCGCGGCAGCACCGGCACCACCACTTTCAACACCTGCTCGGCCTTGTCGGTCTGGCGTTGGTCGATGCCGTCCTCGGCTTCAAGGTGCAGGTCCATCACGTACGGCAACACGCCGACCACCGGTTTGCCGGTGCGTTGTTCCAGCCAGTCGAGGCCCGGTTGCAACAAGGCGATATCGCCGCGAAAGCGGTTGATGATGAAGCCTTTGACCCGCGCCTGTTCGCTCGGTGAAAGCAATTCCAGCGTGCCGACCAAATGCGCAAACACGCCGCCGCGATTGATGTCGGCGATCAGCAAAACCGGGCAATCCACCGCTTCGGCAAAGCCCATGTTGGCAATGTCGCCGGCGCGCAGATTGATCTCCGCCGGCGAACCGGCGCCTTCGACCATTACCAGCGGATACGCAGCGCTGAGTCGCTCGTGCGAGGCGAGCACCGCTTGCATCGCGATGGCCTTGTAATCGTGATAAGCGACGGCGTTCATCGTCGTCACCGCGCGGCCATGAATGATCACTTGCGCGCCGGTGTCGCTGTTGGGCTTGAGCAATACCGGATTCATATCGGTGTGCGGTTCAAGACCGGCCGCTTGCGCCTGCACTGCCTGCGCGCGGCCGATCTCGCCGCCGTCAGCGGTGACTGCGCTGTTGAGCGCCATGTTCTGCGGTTTGAACGGCACCACCGCCACGCCCTGGCGGGTGGCCCAGCGGCACAACGCCGTCACCAGAGTGCTTTTGCCAGCATCGGACGTGGTGCCTTGCACCATCAGAGTGGTCATGGATTGTCCTTGGTGAAAGCTTGCAAAGCCTGTTCGAGACGCAGCGCTTGCGCGGCATCCGCTGGCAGGCCGAAACGCACGCTGCTGTTGTGGCTGAACAGGCGCAGGAGGATGCCGCGCCGGGCGAGGAATTCGTGCAGCGCTTCGGCGTGCTCGGTGATCAGCCACTGAAACAGTGCGCAGCCACCCTGCGGTGCAAAACCGCAACGGGTCAGCAGCGCCGCCAACCGTTCGCTCGCTTCATCGCTGCGGATCCGCTGACGGGTATGGCCCTCGGTGTCTTGCAGGCACGCCGTACCGAGCACCCGCGTCGGCCCGCTCACCGCCCACGGCCCGACCTGTTCGGCGAGCAGTTTGAGCAACTTGCGCTCAGCAAGCACAAAGCCGAGGCGCACCCCGGCCAGGCCGAAAAACTTGCCGAACGAACGCAACACCACCAGCCCGACCTGATGCGCATAGGGCGCCAGGCTCAGTTGCGGCGTGTTGTCCATGAACGCTTCGTCGACTACCAGCCAGCCGCCACGTTGCGCCAGCCGCGCATGCCAGTCGAGCAGGCGCGCCGGGGTCAGGCTGAGGCCGGTCGGATTGTTCGGATTGACCACCACCAGCACATCAAGACTGTCGAGAAAGAATTCGACTTCCTGCTCGAGCACTTCACGGACAATGTAACCGCTGCGCCGCCACGCTTCGGCATGCTCGGCATAGCACGGCGACAACACGCCGACCTTGCCGGCCCGGCGCAGACGCGGCAGCAACTGGATGGCCATTTGCGAGCCGGCGACCGGTAGCACCTGCGCGGCGCCGTAATAATCGCAGGCGGCCTGTTCCAGTCCGTCATCGGTTTCCGGCAAGCGCGCCCAGGCGCGTAGCGGGATCTCCGGGATCGGGAACGGCCACGGCGCGAGGCCGCTGGACAGGTCGAGCCAGTCGGCCTCGGCAATCCCGTAATCGAGTGCAGCCTTGCGCAGCCGGCCACCGTGCTCAAGCATAAAATTCCGCCCCCAGGCAAAGCATCAGCAGCCACAACCATACGCCGCGCTGGACCAATTGCCAGCCACGGTCGATGGAATCGGCATCGGCCGGCGCACCTTCGCCCAGTTGCGGGCGCTCATGCAGTTCGCCGTGGTAGATCGCCGGGCCACCCAACTCGACGCCCAGCGCACCGGCACCGGCCGCCATCACCGGGCCGGCGTTGGGGCTGTCCCACTGCGGCGCCTGGGTGCGCCAGCATTTGAGCGCGAGGCGGGTTTTGCCGAGCAGCGCATAGGTCAACGCCACCAGACGCGCAGGAATGTAGTTCAACACGTCGTCGATTTTCGCCGCCGCCCAGCCGAAACGCTCGAAGCGTTCGTTGCGATAACCCCACATCGCATCGAGGGTATTGCTCAAGCGATACAGGACCACGCCCGGCACGCCGGCGACGACAAACCAGAACAGCGCGGCGAATACCGCATCGCTGCCGTTCTCCAGCACCGACTCAGTGGCGGCGCGGGCAACGGCGTTGCTGTCAAGTTCATCGGTCTGGCGACTGACCAGATAACCGACGCGCTTGCGTGCCTCGTCCAGATCATCGGCGCGTAACGCAGCCGCGACCGGCGCGACATGTTCGCCGAGGCTGCGCATGCCGAGGGCGCAATACAGCGCGAGAATCTCGACGATCCAGCCGACATAGGGCGCCCAGGAGAATGCTGTGGCGAGCAAGGTCAGCGGCAGTACCGCGATAACCCATGCGGTCACACCATGGCTGCGCCAGCCACGACCGCCGGCGTTGAAGCGTTGCTCGATGCGCCCGGCAAAATTGCCGAACGCCACCAGCGGATGCCAGCGTTTCGGTTCACCGAGCAGCGCATCCAGCGCTACTGCGGCGACACTCAGCAACGCCACGCTCATTGACTCACCCCCCAATAATTTTCGTACAGCAACTCGTTCAGCGGTCGCGCCTGCGCCCAGCCTTCAAGCACCAGCATCGGCGCCGGATAGAATTCCTTGACCGGGCCCAGACACAACACCGCCAGCGGCTTGGCACCGGCCGGCAACTTGAGCAAGTCCGCCAAGGCTTGCGGTTCGAACAGCGAGACCCAGCCCATGCCCAGACCTTCAGCGCGGGAGGCCAGCCACAGATTCTGGATCGCGCAGGACAACGAGGCCATGTCCATTTCCGGCAACGTGCGCCGACCGAAGATGTGCTTTTCGCGATCATCCATCAGCGCCGCGACCAGCACCTCAGCGCAGTCGTTGATGCCTTCGACCTTGAGCTGCATGAACTCATCGCTGCGCTCGCCAAGGGCTTCGGCGGTGCGGATGCGTTCTTCTTCCACCAGATCGCGGATCTGCCCGCGCAGAGCACGATCGCTGATTCGGATGAAGCGCCAGGGCTGCATCAGACCGACGCTCGGCGCTTGATGAGCGGCTTCGAGCAGACGGCGCAGCAACTGCGGCTCGACGCTGCCACCGGTGAAGTGGCGCATGTCGCGGCGTTCGGCGATGGCCTTGTAGACCGCTGCGCGTTCGGCTTCGGAGAATGCGTTGTCGGTCATGGCCCTTTCGCGAGCAGGCTCGCTCCCACAGGGTTCAGGTCATCCATTGTGGGAGCGAGCCCGCTCGCGAAGGCGGCCTCACGATCTGGCGCAAACAATGCCGCAATCGCAGTCGGATTCGATGGGAAATAAAAGTGCACGTACGACGCCGTCATCCGCCCCTCGCGATAAACCGCCTCAGCGCCGCGCCCGCCATTGGGGCTCAAACCCCGGGCAATCGGCGTCAGCTCGGTGGTGGTCAGCGAATGATGATACGTATGCCCACGCAACTCCCCTTCCGGCAGCTCAACCGCCTGCAACGCCAGCGCCGCCAGACGCTGCTGCATCACCGCATCGCCCTTGAGCAAACCGACCAGCTCAGCACGGGTGCCTTCCACGTCGGTCAGCGAATCCAGCAGGTAAAGCATGCCGCCACACTCGGCGAGCAACGGCTTGCCCGCTGCGTGGTGCGCGCGGATTGCCGCCAGCATTGAGGCGTTTTGCGCCAGCGCGACGTGATGCAACTCTGGATAGCCGCCCGGCAGATACAGGCTGTCCGCCTCGGGCAATTGCGTGTCGCGGATCGGCGAGAAAAACTGCAGTTCGGCGCCCATCGCCCGCAGCAGATCGAGACTGGCGCCATAGGTGAAGGCAAAGGCTTCATCACGGGCGACGGCGATGCGCACACCTTTTAATAGAGGCTCGGCGGCGATGACGTCAGGCGCGGCGAATTCAACGGCGGGGGGCAGCGCGACTTGGCAACTGCTGGCCAGCGCATCGGCAGCCGCGTCGAGACGCAGATCCAGATCATTCAATTCGCTGGCCTGAACCAGGCCGAGGTGGCGGCTCGGCAATTCGATGCCGGTCTCGCGGGACAGCGCGCCGTACCAGCGCAGACCTTCGGTGAGGCTGCCTTCGAGCAATTGCGCATGGCGCAAGGTGCCGACGCGGTTGGCCAGCACGCCAGCGAACGGCAAGTCCGGCTGATACTTCGCCAGGCCCAGCGCCAAGGCGCCAAAGGTCTGCGCCATGGCGGTGCCATCGATCACGCCGAGCACCGGCACACCGAAGTGGCGCGCCAGATCAGCGCTGGATGGCGTGCCGTCGAAAAGGCCCATCACGCCCTCGATCAGAATCAGGTCGGCCTCGGCGGCGGCTTCCCACAACAGGCGGCGACTTTCCTGCTCGCCGACCATCCACATGTCCAGTTGATACACCGGCGCACCGCACGCGCGCTCGAGGATCATCGGGTCGAGAAAGTCCGGGCCGCATTTGAACACGCGCACCTTGCGCCCTTGGTTGCGATGCAAACGGGCGAGTGCGGCGGTGACGGTGGTCTTGCCCTGACCGGAGGCCGGCGCGGCGATCAATACCGCCGGGCAGTGACGTGGTGGCTTCAAAGTTCGACGCCTTTCTGCGCTTTGATCCCGGCCTGGAAGGCGTGCTTGAGCATGCCCATCTCGGTAACCGTGTCGCCCATCTCGATCATTTCCGGCTTGGCGCCGCGACCGGTGACCACCACGTGCTGCATCGGCGGACGCGCCTGCAAATCGCTGAGCACCTGATCGAGATCGAGGTAGCCGTGCTTGAGGGCGATGTTCAACTCATCGAGCACTACCAGACCGATCGAAGGGTCGCGCAACAATTCGCGCGAGACTTCCCAAGCGGCGGTCGCCGCGGCGATGTCGCGCTGACGATCCTGGGTTTCCCAAGTGAAGCCTTCGCCCATGACGTGGAAACGCACCTGCTCGGGAAAGCGGCGAAAAAACAATTCTTCGCCGGTGCTGTTGCGGCCCTTGATGAACTGCACCACGCCGCATTGCATGCCGTGGCCCATGGCGCGGGCGAGCATGCCGAACGCCGAACTGCTTTTGCCTTTGCCATTGCCGGTCAGCACCAGCACCAGGCCACATTCGTCGGGCGAGTTGGCGATGCGTTCGTCGATCACGGCTTTCTTGCGCTGCATGCGCGCCAGATGGCGTTCGTCACGCTCGGGGGAATCAGTCATGGGGGAGCTCTCCGTTGAGGCTGGATAACGGCGGGCAGGGACAAGAATAGACGGCAAAAAGCCTGGCATCGCCCACCGTGATGCCGCTGAGATGGATCAGGCCGGTCTCCGGGCTCATGAGCGGCGTTTCGCCTGACTGCGCGCCTTCCCGCTTCTTTCGAGGCAGTGGCTCAAGGCGCAGTTTTCACTCATTTACCGTTGCGGGGGCAGCGCCGGGATCGTCGTGGCTTCGCTTGAAGACCACCCTCACCGGCTTCCCTGTTTCACTCTGTCGACGCGGGGCCACAGAGCACCTGAAACAAGCGGCGAAGGTTAGAGGGTTGGGGGTGGAGCGTCAATTGAAGAGGCGCTTTGCGCGCGAATAACTGCCGCTGATCAATTGTGCAGCGGCAATCTTGTGCCAGACTGTGACAAGTGATATCAAAGAGCCATGCTTTTTCGAAAAGCCCACTACAACAATAAGGATGACGACGATGCAAGGCATGATCATCAGCAACCCGCGCCTGGAATTCCTGCGCCCGGTGCTGGAACGCTGGTTTGACTGTATCGATCGCTACAACACCGTTCGCGGCGACAACGACACGCCGTACTGGCACGACGAGAAAGCCAATCTGGGCCTGCTCGCGGCAGCGGCGTGGATGGCTGAAATGGTCACGCTGAATGACACGGCCACGCGCAAACAGAACGAAGAAGGCGAACGCAATGCCCGCGCAGATCTGCTGATTGCCGGCGCCGAAGACCGCGCGTTCATCCAGGCCACGCAACGCTGGCCACGGGTCAACAACCTTAACCTGACCCAGGCCCTGCTCGACATCACCGCTGATGCCAAGCGCATCAGCTACGCCAGCGATCTCAAGCTCGGCTGCCTCTTCGTCGCCCCGCAAAAAGCCCAGCACAGCGCCAGCCCCGAAGAACTGCAGGACATGGTCGACGACCTGCAAAAGGAACACACCTGCGCCGTGGCCTGGTATTTCCCCTACGCCTATCGCAAATTGCACAGCGACGCGGGCAACTATCATCCGGGCATCGCCGTGCTGTTCAAGGAAGCCCGCGGTTGAGCAGTTGAACCATCGGGCCTGCGCCCTCCTCTATGTTTAGGAATGCATTCATAGGGAAGATCAGCAATGCGCAAGGCCCAACTCGCTCTCATCATCGCCGTCGCTGGCGGGCTCGCCGCCTGCGGTGAAACCTCCAGCCTGCAAGTCTCCGACGGCACCGGCCCGTCGCCGAAACTGCCCGAACCGAACAAGACGCTGATCCCGACAGTCAACATCGCCCCGGCGGTGGGCTGGCCGGACGGCGCGAAACCGACCGCTGCGGCCGGCACCCAGGTCGCGGCGTTTGCCGAAGGCCTCGATCACCCGCGCTGGCTCTACGTGCTGCCCAACGGCGATGTGCTGGTTGCGGAAACCAATGCGCCGCCCAAGCCCGATGACAGCAAAGGCATTCGTGGCTGGGTGATGAAGAAAGTCATGGGCAAGGCCGGCGCCGGCGTACCCAGCCCGAACCGCATCACCCTGTTGCGTGATGCCGACCACGATGGCGTCGCCGAAACCCGCACGGTATTTCTGCAGAACCTCAACTCGCCGTTTGGCATGACGCTCGTCGGCAACGATTTGTACGTAGCCGACACCGACCGCCTGCTGCGCTTCAACTACGAGCCAGGCGCCACCGAGATAAAGACCCAACCGATCAAAGTCGTCGATTTGCCCGGCGGCACGCTGAATCACCACTGGACCAAGAACGTCATCGCCAGCAAGGACGGCAACAAGCTCTACGTCACCGTCGGCTCGAACAGTAACGTCGGCGAAAACGGTCTGGATCAGGAAGAAGGCCGCGCGGCGATCTGGGAAGTGGATCGGGCGACCGGCAATCACCGGATCTTCGCCTCGGGCATCCGCAACCCCAACGGCCTCGCCTGGGAACCTACCAGCGGCGCCTTGTGGACAGCAGTCAACGAGCGTGACGAAATCGGCAGCGATCTGGTGCCGGACTACATCACCTCGGTCAAGGACGGCGGCTTCTATGGCTGGCCGTACAGCTACTATGGCCAGCACGTCGATGTGCGGGTCAAACCGCAGAATCCTGATCTGGTGGCCAAGGCCATCGCTCCGGATTACGCTGTCGGCCCACACACCGCATCCTTGGGTCTGACTTTCGCCGAGGGCAACAGCCTGCCGGCGCAATTCAAGGAAGGCGCATTCATTGGCCAGCACGGCTCGTGGAACCGCAAACCGCACAGTGGCTACAAGGTGATTTTCGTGCCGTTCACTGGCGGCAAACCGACCGGGCAACCGGTGGATGTGCTGACCGGTTTCCTCGACAAGGACGAGAATGCGCTGGGCCGCCCAGTTGGCGTGGTCATCGATCAGCAAGGTGGCTTGCTGGTGGCGGATGATGTCGGGAACAAAGTGTGGCGTGTGTCGGCCAGCAAATAAGCTAAGCACGACGTAAAAAAATGTGGGAGCGAGCCTGCTCGCGAAAGCGGTGTATCAGTCAAATCATTGTCGACTGACACTCCGCCTTCGCGAGCAGGCTCGCTCCCACAATTAGTTATGCATACGCGCTAGGGGTTATGCGCCAGCTGCCCCGGCTGCAACACCCGCTTGGCGCTCAGATACGCCTTCTGCCAATAGGCCTTCGACAGGCTATCGAGCTTGACCGTGCCACCCGTGGCCGGTGCATGCACGAAGCGCCCCTCACCGACGTAAATCCCCGCATGACTGACCTGCGAGCCGCCATTGGTGGCGAAGAAAATCAGGTCGCCGGTCTGCAAGCCTTCCTTGCCGACATTCGGCGCCTGCATGACGATCATTTCGCGGGTCGAGCGTGGCAGCGAAATTCCCGCCGCGTCGCGGTAGACGAAACCGATCAGACCACTGCAATCGAAACCGGAATCTGGCGTGTTGCCGCCCCAGCGATACGGTGTACCGACCAGGCCGAGGGCACGGAACAGTACGTCTTCAGCAACGGGGGAAAAAGCCTGGGAGGGAGCGAACACGATCGGCGCGCGAACCACGGGGGCTGGCGGCGGTGTGCGGCTGGCGCAGGCGCTGAGCAGCGCGGCGCAAAGGATCAAGGTGAGGCGGGCCGACATCGTCATAAGCAGAACATCCTGATCTGGCTGCGGCTTTCTCTGCCGAATGGACAGAAACAAAACCGCCTGCGTCATCACGCAGGCGGTTTGCCATCAATATAGATTCAGGATTCTAGCGGCTACGCGGCAAACTTCAAGTAAGACTTTAACTTCACCTTGTAAAGTTTAGGTCTACTCCGTTGCCGTGCCGTTGTGTCGCCGCGAACGCAGCGACATTGGGCTTACTTGCGAGCGGTGACCACGGTCGGCGCCATGGCGAGTGCGCGCTTGGCTTCGATGAAAGTCTTGCTCCAGTAGCTGTCACCCAGGCTGTCGATGCGAACACCTCCGCTGCGTCGACTGCTGGAGTGAATGAACTGGTTGTCACCCAGGTAGATGCCGGCGTGACTGACACGACCGCGACGACCATTGGTGGCGAAGAACAGCAGATCACCCGGCTCAAGGTTGCTGCGCGAAACCAGCGGCGCATCAACGTTGATCATTTCGCGAGTGGAGCGCGGCAGGTTCATGCCCGCCTCTTCGCGGAACAGGTAACCGATGAAACCGCTGCAATCGAAGCCGGCTTCAGAGGTACCGCCGAAACGGTAACGGGTACCGATCAGGGACATGCCGCGTTCGAGGATGCTGTCAGCCAGAACAGGAAGCTGATAAGGCTTGCTGCCGTTGAACTGGTTGAGTTCTTTTTCGGTGTCCAGCTCTTCCTGGTAAATAACGGAAGATTGGGCAGTAGCAGAATTCTTGACCTGTTGCGGCGGCTCTTGAACCGGAGAATGAGCAGCACAACCGAATAACAGGGTAACGAGTGCGAGAGGCACGAGGGGTGCGAAGCGCTTTAGCATGGGCACGACCGTGGCTGATAGTTGTAAAGAAGCCGAGACTATGCCCGCTATCGTCCTCATTTGCAAATTCAATCGAACTTTATGTGACTTCCCGGTTTCGCGTTTACATCTAAGCGCGTAACTCACCTGGCCGGTGGATCGGTGCAGGGACGCGGGTTTTCTGGCGCCTGAAAGCTGGCAAAAGCCCACTACTACCAGCCCAGAGTTTCCTTGAGGAAGGGAATGGTCAGCTTGCGTTGCGCTTGCAAGGAAGCCTGATCAAGTTGCTCGAGGAGATCGAACAGCGCGCTCATGCTCCGCGTGCCGCGAGTGAGAATGAAGTGCCCGACTTCATCGGTCAGGTGCAGACCGCGACGGGATGCGCGCAATTGCAGCGCACGCAATTTGTCTTCATCAGAGAGCGGGCGCATCTGGAAGATCAGCGCCAGGGTCAGACGGGATTTCAGGTCAGCCAGCTTCACAGGCAATTCGCGCGGTGAAGTGGACGCGGCGATCAGCAGGCGCCGGCCGCTGTCACGCAGACGGTTGAACAGATGAAACATCGCCTCTTCCCAGTCGGCCTTGCCGGCAATCACCTGCAAGTCATCCAGGCAGACCAGTTCGTACTGTTCAAGGTTGTCGAGGATTTCCACGCCGCGGTCCATCAACTCGGCCAGCGGCAGATACACCGCCGGCTCGCCCATCTGCTCGAAGCGCAGGCACGCGGCCTGCAACAGATGCGTGCGCCCGACGCCGTGCTTGCCCCACAGGTAGATCAGGCTCTCCGTCCACCCGGCGTCGGCTTCGCAGAGACGCTCGACATAGCCGAGTGCAGCGGCATTGGCGCCTGGGTAGTAGTTGATGAAGGTGGCGTCGTCACGCAGACGCACACCTAGGGGCAGCTGAATCGGTTTCATGCTGACTGAACAGTTCTCAAAGGAACCGTTAGTGGCCTCTGTGTAAAGTTGGCGAAGTTTATACCCGTGAGGCTGAGCGCACAATGCGACAGACCCCAAGCAAAATCAAAGGTTTGCGTTGACGCAGCGGTTTGATGACAGATTCTCTGGCGCCCTCGCTCGCACGAAACGGGCCAGCCCGGCCAAGCGCCGGGCCGCCCGCGCCATCACAGCTCAGGTTCGTCAACGCCGCTGTAGATCCCGGAATCCTTATACAAGTCGTGGACATGACGCACCAGCACCATTATCACCGCCGCCACCGGCAACGCCAGCAGAACGCCGGTGAAACCGAACAGCTCGCCGCCAGCGAGGATCGCGAAAATCACCGCCACCGGGTGCAGGCCGATACGGTCCCCGACCAGCAGCGGCGTCAGCACCATGCCTTCCAGTGCCTGACCGACCATGAACACCGCGACAATCCCGACCATCGGGTACAGATCGCCACCGAACTGGAACAACCCGGCGATCAATGCCGCGCCGATGCCGATGACAAAACCCATGTACGGCACGATCGCCGCGAGCCCGGCAATCAGGCCGATCAACAGCCCCAGTTCCAGACCGACGATCATCAGGCCGGCGGCATAAATCACCCCCAACGCAACCATCACCAGCAACTGCCCGCGCACGAACGCGCCGAGCACTTCGTGGCACTCGCCCGCCAGCGCAACCACGCGCTCTTCGCGATCACGCGGGAGCAGGCTGCGGATCTTGCCCATCATCACGTCCCAGTCGCGCAACAGATAGAAGCTCACCACCGGAATCAATACCAGATTTGCCAGCCAGCCGATCAGCGCCAGGCTTGAGGCCGTCGCCTGACTCAGCACCACGCCGACGATGTCAGTGGTCTGGCCCATGTGCTCGCTGATCGCAGCTTTGACCTTATCGAATTTCCAGAAGCCGTCCGACAGCCCCAGTTTCGCTTGCGCCCACGGCACAGCGGTGTGCTGCAACCAGTCGAGCATCTGCGGCGCCAGCTCGTACAAACGTAGCAACTGTTTGGCGAGCATCGGTACCAGCACCAGCATCAACGCCGTGACGATCAAGGTG
Source organism: Pseudomonas sp. Marseille-Q5117 (assembly GCF_946901175.1). NCBI lineage: Bacteria > Pseudomonadati > Pseudomonadota > Gammaproteobacteria > Pseudomonadales > Pseudomonadaceae > Pseudomonas > Pseudomonas sp. Marseille-Q5117. Next base: position 289,635 of record NZ_CAMPPP010000006.1, read on the forward strand.
AACAAGGCAAACACGGCGATCACACCCCAGGTTCGCGACAGCCCGAGGCGTTCCAGACGATCGACCAGCGGATCGAACAGATAAGCCAGCAACAACGCGACCAGAAACGGCGTGAGGATCGGGTGCAGCAACCATACAAACGCGCAAAGCAGGACTACCCCACCGAGCCAGAACCAACGCCGCGTATCGGCCATTTACCACTCCTGATGCTTCTATATAAGGAAAGACTTACCAGCGAAACCGCAACGACGGCGCAGCCGCTGCCGGGGTTGGCGCTGCCACCGCAGGCGCACCGTCAGCCGCAGACTGGGCAGGCGCCACCGGAGCCGGCGCTTCGGCCGGCAGCTCCTGCAACTTCGCCAGCGACAATTGCGCGCGCAATTGATCGACGCTGCCATTGACCCGGTAGACGATCCGATCACCCTGCACGCTTTGCAGACGCACGCCGAACGGTTCGAGTAACCGCAGCAGCGCTGCATAGTGCTCCAGATTCATGCCCTGCACTTCCAGAGTCTGCTGACCCGATGCGCCGGGCTTGGCGACAAATCGCGGCGCCAGACGCTCGGCCACCGCCAGCATCACCGCATCGGCGACAGCTGCCTGATCGGCGCCCTGTACGCTGCCGGCCTCTTTCTGATCACCGAGCCACAAGCGCCATTTTGCCTGCCACTGCCCGCCCTCTTCGCGCGCGTGCACCGCCAGCAAGGCGTCAGCGTTGTAGCGTTCCGAAGCACTGCGCAGAGGCGCGGGATCAGCGCTTTCCAGCGCCGGTGCGGTGGCGACCAGTTGCTCGCTGAGATCAGCCAGCGGCAAGCGCAGTGGCAAACCGCGATGTTGCGCGGCCGTACGCAACGTTGCGGCTGCGGCCTGACCATCACCGACCAGGCTCGCACCTTCAGTTGAATCGTTCAGCCACCAGCCGAGGATCGACGGTCGACTCGCGCCCCACACCGGCAACCCGGCCCGGCGCAAGGCCTGCTCGGTGGTTGCCGGATCGAAATCGACTTTCAGCACTTCCGGTGGCCCGGCGTCGAAACCGAACTGGCTGATGATCTGCTGCGGATCCTTGCGAATCGGTGCCAGCCCCGGGTTCTGCGCGGCTTTCGGGTCGCCGGTCAGGCGCAGCACCAGGGTATCGAGCGCCGCCTGCGTGGCGCGATCGCGCTCTTGCGGCGCCTGGCCGTTGACCGGTTGACGCACCTGATACAGGCCTTTGAGGTTTTCGGCATGGCTCGCCAGGCTGACCAGCGTCAGGCAGCCTACAAACAATAATTTACAAAAACGCATGGAAAATTCCCGTCGACAGGAGCGGCTGGAACACGCCGCGTGAACCGTTTGAGCAAGGCTGTGACCCCCACCCCTGGCAAAACATTCACACGGTGGCGGTAAGTTTTTGCACAGTCCTAACGATAGACGGTTAATCGCCACACCTTATACAGGCAGTCATACCCTGCGATTGCAAAAAATTTCCGCCGATATGGCCCTGCCCGTCGGTGCGAGGATGGCCGCTGCCCCTCAAGCCTGATAAAATCGCGCGCCTTCGCAGACCGGCAACAGCCGGGCCCCTCGAAACTCGCGTGAGGCGATCGCCCATCGAGTTCGATGTTCCCGCTGAACTCGGTCGTTACCCCCTGAATCCCCTCCCCTAAAGGCCTGGATCATGAGCAAGCAACCCTCCCTGAGCTACAAGGACGCCGGTGTAGACATCGACGCCGGTGAAGCATTGGTCGAACGCATCAAGAGCGTCGCCAAGCGCACTGCGCGCCCGGAAGTCATGGGCGGCCTGGGCGGTTTCGGCGCCCTCTGCGAAATCCCGGCCGGCTACAAGCAGCCAGTGCTGGTCTCCGGCACCGACGGCGTCGGCACCAAGCTGCGTCTGGCGCTGAACCTGAACAAGCACGACAGCATCGGCATCGACCTGGTCGCCATGTGCGTCAACGATCTGGTGGTGTGCGGCGCCGAGCCGCTGTTCTTCCTCGACTACTACGCCACCGGCAAACTGAATGTCGACACCGCTGCCCAGGTTGTCACTGGCATCGGCGCTGGCTGCGAACTGTCGGGTTGCTCGCTGGTTGGCGGCGAAACCGCTGAAATGCCAGGCATGTATGAAGGCGAAGACTACGACCTGGCCGGCTTCTGCGTCGGCGTCGTGGAAAAAGCGGAAATCATCGACGGCTCGAAAGTCGCCACCGGTGACGCGCTGATCGCCCTGCCATCGTCCGGCCCGCATTCCAACGGCTACTCGCTGATCCGCAAGATCATCGAAGTCTCCGGTGCCGACATCGAAAACACCCAGCTCGACGGCAAACCGCTGACCGACCTGCTGATGGCCCCGACCCGCATCTACGTCAAGCCACTGCTCAAGCTGATCAAGGACACTGGCGCTGTGAAGGCCATGGCCCACATCACCGGTGGCGGCCTGCTCGACAACATCCCGCGCGTACTGCCAAAAGGCGCTCAGGCTGTAGTTGATGTGGCCAGCTGGACTCGCCCGGCCGTGTTCGACTGGCTGCAAGAGAAAGGCAACGTTGATGAAACCGAAATGCACCGCGTGTTGAACTGCGGCGTCGGCATGGTCATCTGCGTAGCTCAGGAGCACGTCGAAGTGGCCCTGAACACTCTGCGTGACGCTGGCGAGCAGCCTTGGGTCATCGGTCAGATCGCCGTGGCCGCCGAGGGCGCTGCGCAGGTCGAGCTGAAGAACCTCAAGGCTCACTGATGCCAAAGTCCTGTGATGTCGTGGTGCTGTTGTCCGGCACCGGCAGTAACTTGCAGGCTCTGATCGACAGCACGCGGACCGGCGACAGCCCGGTCCGCATTGCTGCGGTGATTTCCAACCGCGCCGACGCCTACGGCCTGCAACGCGCCCGCGATGCGGGTATCGCCACACGCTCGCTGGATCACAAGGCATTCGAGGGCCGCGAGGCCTTCGATGCCGCACTGATCGAACTGATCGACCAATTCAACCCCAAACTCGTGGTACTGGCCGGCTTCATGCGCATTCTCAGCGCTGATTTCGTGCGCCACTACCAGGGTCGCCTGCTCAACATCCACCCGTCGCTGCTGCCCAAATACAAGGGGTTACACACTCATCAGCGTGCGCTGGAGGCCGGCGACACGGAACATGGCTGCTCCGTGCACTTCGTCACCGAGGAACTCGATGGCGGACCACTGGTCGTACAAGCAGTATTACCGGTAGAGTTGCATGACACGCCGCAGAGTCTGGCGCAACGAGTCCACGCTCAGGAACACCTGATCTACCCGATGGCAGTACGCTGGTTTGCCGAAGGCAGGCTGACACTCGGTGACCAGGGTGCTTTACTCGACGGCCAGTTACTCGCCGCCAGCGGCCACTTGATTCGACACTAGGAGATATTATGCGTCGCGCCCTGCTCTTCGCTTGCGCTCTGCTCGCCCTGCCCTTCGCGCAGGCAGCGGACCTTCAACCGTTCTCCGCCAGTTACACCGCCGACTGGAAGCAGCTGCCCATGAGCGGCACCGCCGAACGCAGCCTGACCAAGGAAGCCAACGGCGTCTGGAAACTCAGCTTCAAGGCCTCGATGATGATCGCCAGCCTGACTGAAGAAAGCACCCTGAAGCTGGACAAGGACACCCTGCTGCCGCAGTCCTACCACTTTGAACGTGGCGGTCTGGGCAAAGCGAAAAAAGCTGATCTGGACTTCGACTGGGCCAACAAACTGGTGACCGGCACCGACCGTGGCGACGCGGTGAAAATCCCGCTGAACCGTGGCATGGTCGACAAGTCGACCTACCAACTGGCGCTGCAGCACGACGTTGCCGCCGGCAAGAAAAGCATGAGCTATCAGGTGGTTGATGATGGCGAAGTCGATACCTATGACTTCCGCGTGCTGGGTTCGGAAAAGGTCGACACCAAGGCCGGCCAGATCGACGCGATCAAGGTCGAACGCGTGCGCGATCCGACACAAAGCAAGCGCATCACCGTGCTGTGGTTCGCCAAGGACTGGGATTACCTGCTGGTGCGTCTGCAACAGGTCGAGACTGACGGCAAGGAGTACAACATCATGCTCCAGGACGGTACGGTCAACGGCAAGACTGTCAAAGGCAGCTGATCCGTCGCAAGAACAAAGAGCCCCGCGAATGCGGGGCTTTTTATTGCCCGCAGTTTACGCAAACACAACAATCCCCGTGGGAGCGAGCCTGCTCGCGAAGGCGTCTGCTCAGCCAACCTTTTCACTGGCTGACACTGCGCTTTCGCGAGCAGGCTCGCTCCCACAGGTTTTAATTGCAATGGATTGCGCGGTCAGACAGAAAACCGCGCCACCATCCCGTTCAGATCCACCGCCAACTTCGACAACTCCTGACTCGCCGCACTGGTCTGATTGGCCCCCGCCGATGTCTGCATTGCCAGATCACGAATATTCATCAAGTTGCGATCCACCTCGCGCGCCACCGCCGCCTGCTCTTCCGAGGCGCTGGCGATGACCAGATTGCGCTCGTTGATCAAGGTAAACGCCGAGGCAATTTCGTCCAGGGCCGAGCCTGCGCTCTTCGCCAGCTCGAGGGTCGAGCGCGCCCTTGAGTTGCTCTGCTGCATCGAACTGACCGCCGAATCGGTGCCCTGCTGAATCCCGCCGATCATCTGCTCGATTTCCTGGGTCGACTGCTGGGTGCGATGAGCCAACGCGCGCACTTCATCAGCCACCACCGCAAAGCCACGCCCGGCATCGCCGGCGCGCGCCGCTTCGATCGCGGCGTTGAGGGCGAGCAGGTTGGTCTGTTCGGCAATCGAGCGAATCACGTCCAGCACTTTGCTGATGCCATGAACCTTTTGCGCCAGCGCCTCGACCTGCGCTGCGTTGTTGGTGACGTCGCCGGCAAGAAACTCGATCGACGTCACTGTCTGCTGCACTTGCTCGCGCCCTTGGCGGGCGATGCGGTCGGATTCGCGGGAAGCTTCAGACGTGGCCACGGCGTTGTTCGCCACCTCTTCCACCGCTGCTGTCATCTGGTTGACCGCAGTGGCGGCCTGTTCGATTTCCTGACTTTGCTGATGCAAGCCGCGAGTGGCGTCTTCAGTGACGCTGCTGAGTTCTTCGGCAGCCGAGGCCAATTGCGTGGACGACTCGGAGATTCGGCGGATCGTGTCGCGCAGATTGTGCTGCATGCTTTTCAGCGCTTGCAGCAGGCGCGCCGGCTCGTCTTTGCCAACGATGTGAATGTCGCCGGTCAAATCCCCCGCCGCCACTACTTCAGCCACGCCGAGTGATTGCGACAATGGCACGACGATGCTGCGCGTCAGCAGCAATGCCAGGCCAATGGTAATCAGCGCAGCCATGGCGATCATAACCCCGACCCACACCCGCGACTGACTGAATACCAAGCGTGCAGCCTCGGTGGCCAGGTTGGCATTGTGTTTATTCATCTCGACCAGATCGCGCAGAGTCACAGCAATCTCATCGGCCAGTGGACTCATCTGATCATTGAGAATCGCCGAAGCATCTGCCACCCGATTCTGCGCTGACAGCTGCAGGACTTGCGCCTGCAGTTCCAGGTATTTGTGCTCGGCAACCTTGAAGCGATCGAACAGCGCGCGCTCTTCCGGCAAAACGATCAACGCGTCATAACGCTGCTGCGCTTCACTCAGACCGCTGCGCAGTTCGTCGAGCTTGGCGACATTCTGCTCCAGGGCCTTGGGATCACGGTTGAGCAACAGGCGCATGGTCAAGGCACGCAGGCGCAGCATGTCTTGACTCATCTCACCGACCGCCATCACGCTTGGCAGCCAGTTGTTGTCGACTTCATCGGACTGCGCACGCATGTTCGACATTTGCAGCAAGGCGAACGCGCCAAGGGCGAACACCATCAAGGCGAGCAGGCCGAAACCGAGACCGGCACGCGGGGCAATATTGAGACTACGGATATTCATCACTCTGGCTCCTTCCAAAAGCGCTGCATCAGCCTGCAGCGGGTTGCTTTAGAAGGTATCGGCATTGCCCTGAAATTGCGTAAGACGAAAAGGCGATAGGCAGACGAGCGGCTAGTCCGAACCCATGGCTTTGACGTTTCAGCGCGGAGCAGCGGGTTTTTCTGTATTGCGCGGCAAGATTGCCAGGAAGTTATCCCGCGCGACTTTGCGCGCCACCACTTCCGGAAGCGCATCGAGAAACGGCTTGTAGCTGTGCATTTCCTGACCGAGTTTGTTGAACCGTCCTACCACGTCAGAGCCGAGCATGAAGCGCTCGGGATACTTTTCCACCAGCGCCAGCCATTCGGCGCGGGGCTTGCCCTGCTCGTCCAGCAGATACGGCGTGAGCATGCTCCACGACAGGTCGATAAACAGATTCGGATAAGCCTCAAGCATGCGCGTCAGGGTTGGCAACAAAAACGGTAATTGCGTTTGATGCCGATGAATCTCGGCGCTGGTGCCGGCGTGCGCCCAGATGAATCGCGTATGCGGATGATTGCGCAGCGGCTCTTCGACTTCTTTCAGGTACAACGGATTTTTCTCACGCTTGGAGGTGATGTTGGAATGCAGCATCACCGGCAGGTCGTTTTCCGCGGCGAGGTAATAGATCCTGGTCATCGCCTCGTTGTTGGCCCGGGGTGTGTCGCCGGAGGTCAGCGCGGTCAGGTCATCGTGCCGGGTGAACACCTCGCCGATGCCCTGCCACAAACCCGGATACAGGTCGAGCATGCGCTGAATGTGCGCGGCGGAATTCTTGTCATTGGGATTGAAGCCGGACAGGAACGGATGAAGGTACTGGCGCTGCTCCGGCGCAAGTTTTTCCACCGCGTCGGCAATGATCACATCGGTGGCGCTGTACCAATAGGCATCGGCGTCATCACCGGCGTAATAACGCGGGCGCTTGGGTTCGTCTTCATGCCATTTCTTCGCCACGGGAATCCCGGAAATCATCACGTGCTCGATGGAATTTTCTTTCATGGCCGTGAGCAATTTCTGCATGCCGGCGCTTTCCTGGAAAAAATCCACGTAATGCAGGTGCGCATCGCTGTAGGTGTATTCGCGGGCACTGGCGCTGCCAGCGAACAGCAGCAGACAGGCGAGACTCAGACGAGACAAGGACACAAGTAATCTCCGGCAGATGGGCATAGCCTAGACCGCGCCCGAACGACAAGGGTTCATCCCTGCGGAAAAGCGGAACGCCCACTGCCGGGAATGCTCTATAACTGCAAGGTCTGCTTTGATCGAACGATTTTTCCTGCCGCCTGTGAGGTTTCCATGACTGTTACCGTCAATACCGTCTCCGCCGAAGGTTTTCGTCACACCGTCCAGATCGACGACCACGAATTGTTTGCCGATGTACCGAAAACCGCCGGGGGTGAAGGCATCGCGCCAGAGCCACACGATTACTTCGACGCTGCGCTGGGCGCCTGCAAAGCGCTGACTGTGAAAATGTATGCGAAGAAAAAAGACATCCCGCTGACCGGCGTAGGAGTCGAGGTAAAGCGCGACAACAGCCAGGAACAGAAAGGCAAATACGCCCTGCATGTCACCCTGACGCTCAAAGGCGTGCTGACTGACGCCCAGCGCGAGGAACTGCTGCGTGTGGCCGATCGCTGCCCGATTCACAAATTGATGACCACCAGCGAAGTCAGCATCGAAACTCACGCACCACAAGGCTTCGACAGCCAATAATCCTCCTGATGCCAGCGGCGGGGTATGCTTCTGGCATCCCCCGCTCAGCCTGGAATGCACCATGGACACGCCACTCCTGATCATCCGCCCGCGCGCCGAAGACGTCGAAGGCCAGCCGATTCTGCGCCCGCTGCCGTCAGCCAAATGCCGCAACGTCGGGCCTTTCGTGTTTTTCGACCACATGCTCGAAACGATTTATCCGACGGGCAAAGGTATGGACATCCGACAGCATCCGCACATTGGCCTGTCGACACTTACCTATCTGTTCGAAGGGCAATTGCAGCACAAGGACAGTCTGGGCTCCGATCAAGTGGTCGGTGCCGGCGATGTCAGCTGGATGACCGCCGGCAGCGCCATCGCCCACGTCGAGCGTACGCCAGCGCCACTGCTCGCCGAGACCTTCACCCTGCATGGCCTGCAAGTCTGGCTGGCCTCGCCCAAGGCGCACGAACAAGGCCCGGGGCATTACAGTCATCACCCGGCAGCGACGTTGCCGCTCAGCGATAACCTTGGCGTGCAGATTCGCATGATTGCCGGGTCAGGCTTTTGCCTGGAATCGCCGGTGCCGGTGCTTTCTCCTACGTTGTATGCGGAAGTGAAGATGCAGACCGCGACCACACTGCTGATTCCGACCGAGCATGAAGAACGCGCGGTGTATGTGTTGAGCGGTGATGCGCAATTGAATGGCGAGGCGATCGAGCCGCATGCGCTGGTGGTGTTGCCAGCCGGAGAAGAGATGAGCCTGTTTGCCGAAAGCGATGTGCACGCGGTGGTGTTCGGCGGCGCGGCGCTGGACGGTCCGAGGCGGATCAACTGGAATTTTGTTGCCAGTGATCCGGCGGCGATTGATGAGGCACGGCGCAAGTGGGCGGCCAAGGATTGGCCGACGGTGCCGGGGGAAGTCGAGCGGATCGAACTACCGCGCTAGGCCGCTTACCCTCACCCCAGCCCTCTCCCAGAGGGAGAGGGAGCCGACCGAGGCGTCTTGCGTTATACATCGACCTGAAAAATCTCGGCGATTATGGATTCGCCTATTCACGTTCAGGTCGACGCCACTCCCGAGCCCCCCAATCAGTCCCTCTCCCTCCGGGAGGGCTAGGTGAGGGCTTTTCGCTAATCGTTGAACACTTCATCCAGCAGATCATGCATCGACTTGAACGCGCGCTTGGCGGTCTTTTCGTCGTACATCATCTTGCCCGGTACGTTGGCATGCGGATCGGTAAACGAGTGCACCGCGCCGCCGTAGCTGAGCAGTTGCCAGTCGACCTTAGCCGCGTTCATTTCCTCTTCGAACGCCGGCAGTTGCTCTTTTGGCACCAATGGATCGGACGCGCCATGCAGCACCAGCACCGAGCCCTTGATGTTCTGCGCATCCGCCGGGTTCGGCGAATCCAGCGTGCCGTGGAACGACACCGCCGCTTTTACCGGCGCGCCGGTGCGGGCCAGGTCCAGCGCACAGCAACCGCCGAAGCAGAAACCGAACACCGCCAGTTTCGACGTATCGACCGCCGCTTCGCCCTGGCTCTGCAACTGCTCGAAAGCCACTTGCAGACGTTTGCGCAACAGCGCGCGGTCGTCCTTGAGCGGCATCATTGCTGCCAGCGCCTCATCAGCGTTCTGCGGACGCACGCTCTGGCCGTAGACATCCGCGATCAGCACCACGTAACCCTTGGCCGCTACGGCTTTGGCGATGTCTTCGGCACCGGCGCTGACGCCCATCCAGTTCGGCGCCATCAGCAAACCCGGGCGCGCAGCCTTGTGCTCGGCGTCGAACGCCAGGCGACCTTCATAGGCCTGGCCGTCAATCTGATAGACCACGGAACGTACAGTGACTTGGCTCATTTCTGACTCCTGATTGAGTAAACACCAGAACGAAAAAACCCGCCGAAGCGGGTTTTTCCTACAACGTGATCAAACCGACAGTTCAACCAGCAGCTTGTTCAGCCGGCGCACGTAAGCGGCCGGATCCTTCAAGCTGTCGCCCGCCGCCAGGGCGGCCTGATCGAAGAGGATGTGCGACAGGTCGCCAAAACGCTCTTCGCTCTGCTCGCCATCGAGTTTCTCGATCAGCGGGTGGCTCGGGTTGAATTCGAAAATCGGCTTCGAGTCCGGGACTTTCTGCCCGCTGGCTTCGAGGATCTGGCGCATTTGCAGGCCCAGGTCCTGTTCGCCGATGGCCAGAATGGCCGGCGAATCGGTCAGACGATGGGACACGCGGACTTCAGCCACGGAATCACCCAGCGCAGTTTTCAGACGCTCGACCAGGCCTTCTTTGGACTTGGCGACTTCTTCTGCGGCTTTCTTGTCCTCTTCCGAGTCCAGGTTGCCCAGATCGAGGTCACCGCGCGCCACGTCGACAAACGTCTTGCCGTCGAATTCGCTGAGGTAGCTCATCAGCCACTCGTCGATGCGATCGGTCAGCAGCAGCACTTCGATGCCTTTCTTGCGGAAGACTTCCAGGTGCGGGCTGTTCTTGACCTGCGCGTAGGTTTCGCCGGTGAGGTAGTAGATCTTGTCCTGACCTTCCTTGGCGCGGGCCAGGTAGTCAGCCAGACCGACAACCTGCTCGCCGTCGTCGCCCTGGGTCGATGCGAAACGCAGCAGACCGGCAATTTTCTCTTTGTTGGCGAAGTCTTCTGCCGGGCCTTCTTTCATGACCTGACCGAAGTTTTTCCAGAAGCCTTTGTATTGCTCAGGCTCGTTCTTCGCCAGTTTTTCCAGCATGTCGAGCACACGCTTGGTCAGCGCGGTTTTCATCGAATCGATGATCGGATCTTTCTGCAGGATTTCACGCGACACGTTCAGCGACAGGTCGTTGGAATCGACCACGCCTTTGATGAAGCGCAGGTACAGCGGCAGGAACGACTCGGCCTGATCCATGACAAACACACGCTGCACGTACAGCTTCAGGCCTTTCGGCGCTTCACGCTGATACAGGTCGAACGGCGCGCGGGCCGGCACGTACAGCAGCGAGCTGTACTCAAGCTTGCCTTCAACCTTGTTGTGGCTCCACGACAGCGGATTCTCGAAGTCGTGGGCGATGTGTTTGTAAAACTCCTGGTATTCCTCGTCCTTGACTTCAGTGCGCGGACGGGTCCACAGGGCGCTGGCACGGTTGACGGTTTCCCATTCAACGACTGGAGCCTCTTCGCCTTCGGCCGGAGTGACTTCCTTCGGCAGCTCGATCGGCAAAGCGATGTGGTCGGAGTACTTCTTGATGATGTTGCGCAGACGCCAGCCATCCGCGAATTCGTCTTCGCCGGATTTCAGGTGCAGGACGATGCGGGTACCGCGCTCTGGCTTGTCGATGGTGGCGACTTCGAACTCGCCCTCGCCTTTCGACGACCAGTGCACGCCTTCGCTGGCGGCAGTGCCGGCGCGACGGCTGTAAACATCAACCTTGTCGGCAACGATGAAGGCCGAGTAGAAGCCGACACCGAACTGGCCGATGAGGTGCGAATCTTTCTTCTGATCGCCGGACAGGTTTTTCATGAAGTCGGCGGTGCCGGATTTGGCGATGGTCCCCAGGTGGGTGATCACATCGTCACGGTTCATGCCGATACCGTTGTCTTCGAGGGTGACGGTCTTGGCGTCCTTGTCGAAGCTCACACGGATTTTCAGGTCAGCGCCACCTTCGAGCAACTCCGGCTTGGCCAGGGCTTCGAAGCGCAGCTTGTCGACAGCGTCAGAGGCGTTCGAGATCAATTCGCGAAGGAAAATTTCCTTATTCGAATACAGCGAATGGATCATGAGGTGCAGCAGCTGCTTTACCTCGGTCTGGAAGCCCAGGGTTTCCTTTTGAGTTTCCACACTCATGGTCATCAAACTCCAATCAGATGGCAGTGGCCGCGACCCGAAATGGTCTGCGGCGGGTTGTCATCTGAGTTGGGGGCGCTGTTCAGGATTTCAAGGGCTCATCAATTTTGAAGTGCGCGCGGGCGGTGGCGATCGGTTCGGCCTCGGTACTCTGCCAGGCAGTTACCGCTACGTTAGCGACGCGACGGCCCTGACGGCAGACCTGACACCTGGCCCAAGTGTCGCGAAACTGCCCGGCGCGCAGGTAATCGAGGGAAAAATCGATGATCTTCGGCACACCCGGCGTGCCGGTAAAAATCAGCAAATGCAGAGCTGCTGCCAGCTCCATGAAGCCGGCAATCACGCCGCCGTGGATCGCTGGCAATAAAGGGTTACCAATGTTGTCCTTGTTCGCCGGCAGCTTGAACAAGAGTTCATCGCCGACCCGCGAACATTCGATACCGATCAGCCCGGCATAAGGAATCAGTGCCAGCAGCGGCGTGTAATCGCCCTGTGCATGGGCCTGTTGCAGCTGCTCCCTGAGATCGTTGCTCATTGCCTCGCTCCCTTGATCGCGCCCGCGAAACCCTTGCTGCCCTTCAGACCGATGCCCATGCGCATGAATGTGCCAACGACGTGGGCAATCGGTTGCTCGGGATCGTCCTGGTAGGCAAAACCACGGGCAAAGATCACGTCGGTGGTGACGCGATAGCACTGGGCAAAGCCGTACACCGCTTTGTGCGGTTCAGCGGCGTGCATGTAGTCGATACGCAGATCGAGGGTCGGACAGACTTCGAACTCTGGCAGCACGCACAGGGTCGACATGCCGCATGCAGTATCCATCAATGAAGTGATGGCACCGCCGTGGATGACTCCGGTTTCGGGATTGCCGACGATTTTTTCGCTGTACGGCAGGATCACCGTCAGCCCTTCACTGGAAGCACTGTGCACTTGCAGACCCAAGACCTGACAGTGGCGCAATGCCGATAAAAAGCGCGTCGCGCGCTCAAAAACGGGGTTTTCGGCCATGTGATAATTACTCGCGTTTGGGCCTTGTGCCAGTAGTGAGAAAAGCGGCAAAAGTTCCGTGATAAAACAAACTTATATATCTGAAACAATTGAGGAACTTAACCCGTAGCGCCGAGTTCTTAAGGCCAGTAGTTATTTTCCATAAGGAGATACACCCCATGCGTAAGACTTTAGCTATTGCCTTGATGTTGACCGCTTCCCTCGGTCTCGCTGCCTGCGATAAAAAATCCGAGGACAAAGCTCAAGATGCCAACCAACATGCTGAGCAAGCTCAGCAAGACATGAACAAAGCTCAGGATAAAGTGAACGACGCAGCAAAAGAAAACGCCGAAGCTGCCAAAGCTCAGGCTGAATCGAACGCCGCTGCTCAAGAAGAAGCCGCCAAAAAGCAATAAGCTTTCTGGTGTGAAAGAAAACCCGCCAAGTGCGGGTTTTCTTTTGCCTGCGATTTACCGGTTAGAGCAACACGGTTCTAAAAGTCGGACTAATCATCAGCAACAACGAACAGATGAAGCCAACTAGCCACATCAGGCTGCGCAACTTCGCCAGGTCGGCCAGATAGAACCACAGATAGAACACTCGCGAGATCACGAAGATGATCGCCAGCGCATCGATCAGCCAACCCGTGGTTTGCGTGGTATGCGCCATCAGCACGCCGACGGCGAAGAGGATGAAGGCTTCGATGCTGTTCTGATGAGCCGCCAGCGCCCTCGCACCGAAGCCGGTCAACTGCGCCTGCTGCTGCCGCGGCAAGTGATTGTCATACCCGCCCTGCTCTTTCATGGCCTTGGCCACCGGCATGCGCGCCACGTAGATCAATAAAGCACTGATAAACACACACCAGAACGGAATACTCATCAAACAGCCTCTTTGTTTGCCTCAGGGACGGGCGCCTCTGTAGGGGTATAGACCATGACATCGAGAACGTCGGAATGAAACTCGCGGCGATACAAAACCACCACCACGCCCGCGCTCATGATCATGAACAGCCACGGGCTGACGAACCACGCCAGCATGCTCATGCCGAAGTAATAAGAACGCAGGCCGAAGTTGAACTGGTTGGCCGCCATCGAAATCACCCGCGCCGCCCGTGAAGCGAACGCCTTGCGTTCCTGCTCGGTCACTTGGCGCTCGCCGATCATCGGCGCTGAACCGACGAGAATCGCAGCGAAGTTGTATTGGCGCATGCACCAGCTGAAAGTAAAGAACGCATAGACGAACACCAGTGCCAGGCACAGCAACTTGATCTCCGACATGCCCTGCGACGCCTGCTGCACCATCGGAATATCCGCCAACAACGACACGGCTCGGTCGGACGCGCCGAGCACGGTGAGAATACCGGCGAGGATGATCAACGTGCTGGACGCGAAGAACGAGGCGTTGCGCTCCAGATTGCCGATCACGCTGGCATCGGCGATGCGGTTGTCACGCAGCAGCATGCGGCGCATCCAGTCCTCGCGGTACAGGTGCAACACACTGGCCAGACACGCCGTATCGCGAGCCTTCCAAGTGGCATAACGGGTGTAACCGCCCCAGCAGACGACAAACCAGACGGCGGCGAGCAGGTGGATCAGATTGGCTTGGATGAACGACATGCAATTCCTTGTGAGATGTGATCACGGTATGAATGACCTGTGGGAGCGAGCCTGCTCGCGAAAGCGGCGTACTACCCAACACTCATGGCGGCTGACACAACGCTTTCGCGAGCGGGCTCGCTTCCACATGACGATTTCGGCAACCCTTCGACGTTAGCTCAGCAAAAAAGACACTGCCTCCCGCGCATAAAAAATGCCCCGTATCGATTGATACGGGGCATTTCTGTTTAACCGTGCTCGACCCACTTGTGGCGGGTCCGAATCACGTCAGGCAGTGACTTCGCTGCGCTTGCCCAGCAGACGATCGCAGACCACGGCGACCACCAGGGTCATCACGCACGGCACCAGCCACGCCAGACCCTGTTCGCTCAGCGGCAGATGGGTCAGCTGAGTTGGCATCCAGTCAGCCAGACCAGCGCCTTTCAGGGCGTCGATGGTGCCGAAAACGAAGGAAACCAGCATCACCGGGCCAAGAATGCGCCCGTGCTCATGCCAGAAATCCTTGCAGAAGCTCAGCGCGACCAGAACGATGCACGGCGGGTAGATCGCGGTGAGTACCGGAATCGAGAAGGCGATCAGTTTGGTCAGACCGAGGTTGGAGACCAGCAGCGAGAACGCCGCGAGGATAATCACCAGCGTCTTGTAGGACAGTGGCAGCACACGGCTGAAGTATTCAGCACAGGCACAGGTCAGGCCGACCGCCGTGACCAGACACGCCAGCGAGATCAGCACCGCAAGGAAACCACTGCCCAGCGAACCGAAGGTGTGCTGCACGTAAGCATGCAACACCGCCGCGCCGTTGGTGGCGCCGACCGCGACTTCATGGCTGCCGGATCCGAGGCGGAACAGGCTGACGTAGACCAGTGCCAGACCCACGCCGGCAATCAGCCCGGCGATGATCGCGTAACGGGTGATCAGCGCCGGCGACTCGACGCCACGGGAGCGGATCGCATTGACGATAACGATGCCGAATACCAGTGCGCCGAGGGTATCCATGGTCAGGTAACCATTGATGAAGCCCTGAGAGAACGGTGCCGCCACATATTCCGGCGTGCCGTGACCGATGTCACCCGCCGGCAAGGCGAACGCGGCGATGCCCAGTACTGCCAGCGCAATGATTTTCAGCGGCGCGAGGAAGCGGCCCACGGTATCCAGCAAACGCCCAGGGTAGAGCGAAATGAAGAACACCAGCAGGAAGTACACCGAGCTGTAGAGGAACAGCGCCAGCGGGCTTTCACCGGTCAATGGCGCCAGACCCACTTCAAAGGATACGGTCGCGGTACGCGGAGTGGCGAACAGCGGCCCCACAGCCAGATAGCATGCCGCCGCGAGGATACCGCCAGCGATCTTGCCGATCGGGCTGCTCAACGCATCCATGGCACCGCCGACCTTGGCCAGCGCCACCACGGTGACTACCGGCAAACCTACGGCGGTGATCAGAAAGCCCAGCGCGGCCATCCAGACGTGAGGTCCGGCCTGCAAGCCGACGATCGGCGGGAAGATAATGTTACCGGCCCCGACAAACAGGGCAAACGTCATAAAACCAAGTGCCAGGATGTCCTGACCTTTCAAAACTTTCATTAAGGAAATACCACACTACTGAAATCGGAATTTAGAGGGGGATTGCCCTGTTGGATTAGGGAAATGCTGTCGATCCGTATGGGACTGACCCTTAAAGCGCGTGGCTGCCTTGTGGGCGGCGGACGCAAAAATGGCTGCCAGCCTAACGAATTTGGCTGACAAACGCACTGTTGGAGGGCGAACTATCCGATACGCGACATTTCCGTGTCGCGTTTACATAAGAAAAGCAGCTGCAAGCTACAAGTTTCAAGCTGCAAGCTTCTATCTTGCAGCTAGCCGCTTGAAGCTTGCCGCTGCTCTGAAACGACAAAGGCCACCCGAAGGTGGCCTTTGTTGCTGGAGCTAAAAAGTCAGCCGAAGCTTACTTCTTCACTTCCCAGCCAGTCAGCTCGGCCAAGGCCTTGCCGATGTCTGCCAGCGAACGCACGGTTTTTACGCCTGCGTCTTGCAGCGCAGCGAATTTCTCGTCTGCAGTGCCTTTGCCGCCAGAGATGATTGCGCCAGCATGGCCCATGCGCTTGCCCGGAGGAGCAGTCACACCAGCGATGTAGGAAACAACCGGCTTGGTCACGTTTGCCTTGATGTAGGCAGCCGCTTCTTCTTCAGCCGAACCGCCGATCTCGCCGATCATCACGATCGCCTCGGTCTTCGGGTCTTCCTGGAACAGCTTCAGGATGTCGATGAAGTTCGAACCCGGGATCGGGTCACCGCCGATGCCGACGCAAGTCGACTGACCGAAACCGGCGTCAGTGGTCTGCTTCACAGCTTCGTAGGTCAGGGTGCCGGAACGCGAAACGATACCGACCTTGCCTGGCAAGTGAATGTGACCTGGCATGATGCCGATCTTGCATTCGCCTGGGGTGATCACGCCTGGGCAGTTAGGGCCGATCAGGACTACGCCCAGCTCGTCGCACTTAACTTTGGCGTCCAGCATGTCCAGGGTAGGAATGCCTTCGGTGATGCAGACGATCAGCTTGATGCCGCCGAATGCCGCTTCCAGGATCGAGTCCTTGCAGAACGGAGCCGGAACGTAGATCACGCTGGCGGTAGCGCCAGTGGCAGCTACTGCGTCTTTAACGGTGTTGAACACTGGCAGACCCAGGTGCTCGGTGCCGCCCTTGCCTGGAGTTACGCCACCAACCATCTTGGTGCCGTATTCGATGGCTTGCTGGGTGTGGAAACTACCTTGCGAACCGGTAATACCCTGGCAGATAACTTTGGTGTCTTTATTGATCAGGACGCTCATTATTTGCCCTCCGCAGCTTTGACAACTTGTTGAGCAGCGTCGGTCAGGCTGGTTGCAGCGATGATGTTCAAACCGCTTTCTGCCAGTACTTTAGCGCCCAGCTCAGCGTTGTTGCCTTCAAGGCGAACAACAACCGGGATTTTCACGCCGACTTCTTTCACAGCGCCGATGATGCCTTCGGCAATCATGTCGCAGCGAACGATGCCGCCGAAGATGTTGACCAGTACTGCCGCGACGTTCTGGTCGGACAGGATGATCTTGAACGCTTCAGTAACGCGTTCCTTGGTAGCGCCACCACCTACGTCGAGGAAGTTGGCTGGCTTGCCGCCATGCAGGTTGACGATGTCCATGGTACCCATGGCCAGACCGGCACCGTTGACCATGCAGCCGATGTTGCCTTCCAGGGCTACGTAGTTCAGTTCGAACTTGGCAGCGTGCGCTTCGCGCGGATCGTCCTGCGACGGATCGTGGAAAGCCTTCAGCTTGGGCTGACGGTACATGGCGTTGGCGTCGATGTTGATCTTCGCGTCGAGGCAGTGCAGATCGCCGTCAGCCTTGATCACCAGCGGGTTCACTTCCAGCAGAGCCAGGTCGTGGTCTTTGAACAGCTTGGCCAGACCTACGAAGATCTTGGCGAACTGAGTGACCTGCTTGCCTTCCAGACCCAGCTGGAATGCCAGCTCGCGACCCTGGGATGGCTGAGCGCCAACCAGTGGATCGATAGTGGCCTTGAGAATTTTTTCTGGAGTGTCGTGAGCGATTTTCTCGATGTCCACGCCACCTTCGGTGGAAGCCATGAACACGATGCGACGGCTCGAACGGTCAACGACAGCGCCCAGGTACAGCTCTTTAGCGATATCAGTGCACGATTCAACCAGGATCTTGGTGACTGGCTGGCCATTGGCGTCAGTCTGGTAAGTCACCAGACGCTTGCCCAGCCACTGCTGTGCGAAGGCTTTGGCGTCTTCTTTGCTGCGAACCAGCTTTACGCCGCCCGCTTTACCGCGACCACCGGCGTGAACCTGGGCTTTGACGACCCACTCGTTGCCGCCGATCTTGTCGCAAGCTTCTGCTGCTGCTTCCGGGGTGTCTACTGCATAACCAGTGGAAACTGGCAGGCCGTATTCAGCGAACAGCTGCTTACCCTGATACTCGTGAAGATTCATGCTTTTTACCGTCTTCGTTAGGTACTGCGCATTCGGCGCTGCGCTCGTTTGAGTGCCGCGCCACCTGTGACTGCTGCTTGCGTAGCTGGGCTACGCAAGACTGCGTCCGGCGGACATTCCGCGGTGAGTCTTGCTCGCAAGGCTCACGACGGGCCGTTGCCGCCGTGGTTTCTTATTATGTCTTAACGCTTCTTGCGGTTGGCAATGTGAATGGCGCCGCCATTCACTGCCAGAGCAGCTTCGTGCAAGGCTTCAGACAGGGTCGGATGGGAGAAAACCATCATGCCCAGGTCTTCAGCGCTGGTGCCGAATTCCATACCGATCGCGCCCTGCTGAACCAGCTCTGCAGCGCTCGGGCCAATCACGTGCACGCCCAATACGCGGTCGGTCTTGGCATCGGCGATGACCTTGACGAAACCACCGGTATCGTTGGCAGCCATGGCACGGCCGGAAGCGGCGAACGGGAAGGTGCCGACGTTGACTTCAACGCCTTCGGCCTTCAGCGCCTGCTCGGTTTTGCCAACCCACGCGATTTCCGGGTGAGTATAAATAACCGAAGGGATCAAATCATAGTTCATCTGAGCCTTGTGGCCCTTGATGCGCTCGACAACCATGATGCCTTCTTCGGACGCCTTGTGGGCCAGCATCATGCCGCGAACCACGTCACCGATGGCGAAGACGCCCGGTACAGCTGTGACGCAATGGTCATCGACCGCGATGAAACCGCGCTCGTCGATTTCCACGCCGCAGTCGGCAGACAGCAGATCAGTGGTCACCGGACGGCGACCAACGGCTACGATCAGCTTGTCGAAAGTGATGGTCTGTTCGCCGTTGGCATCGGTGTAGTTGACGACGACTTCTTCGCCGTTGACTTTCGAACCGGTAACGCGAGCGCCCAGCTTGATGTCCAGACCCTGTTTGGTCAGGGTTTTCAGCGCTTCCTTGGAAACAGCGGTGTCCGCTGCCATCAGGAAAGTGTCCAGCGCTTCGAGAACAGTCACTTCTGCACCCAGACGCGACCATACCGAACCCAGCTCCAGACCGATCACGCCAGCGCCGATCACGCCCAGACGTTTAGGTACGGACTGGAATTCCAGAGCGCCAGTCGAATCGACGATGACTTTCTGGTCAACCGGAGCCGGTGGAATGTCGATCGGACGCGAACCTGGCGCGAGGATGACGTTTTCCGCTTCGATCACTTCAACCGAACCGTCCGGCTTGGTGACTTCGACTTTCTTGCCGGCCAGCAGCTTGCCGTGGCCCTGGATCGAAGTAACGCCGTTGGCCTTGAACAGGGTGGCAACGCCGCCAGTCAGGTTCTTGACGATGCCAGCCTTGCGGCCAACCATCGCCGCGACGTCCATTTTGACTTCGCCGGTCGAGATACCGTGAACGTTGAAGCTCTCTTTGGCTTCCTTGTATTTCCACGAGCTGTCGAGCAGCGCCTTGGAAGGAATGCAACCCACGTTCAGGCAGGTACCGCCCAGGGCTTGCTTGCCCTCTGCGTCGGTGTACTTCTCGATGCAGGCAGTGGTCAGGCCCAACTGAGCAGCCTTGATGGCCGCTACATAGCCACCAGGGCCGGCACCGATCACTACTACGTCAAATTTCTGCGACATTCAAAAAATCCTCTTTAGCAATAAAGCTACAAGCCGCAAGCTTCAAGCTGCAAGCCCACCCGCTCGCCTTGAGCTTGAGGCCTGTAGCTGAAAGCTTGCAGCTGCTTTTTAGATATCCAGCAACAGACGAGCCGGATCTTCCAGCAGGTTCTTGATGGTCACCAGGAAGGTCACAGCTTCTTTGCCATCGATCAGGCGGTGATCGTAGGACAGAGCCAGGTACATCATCGGACGGATCACGACCTGACCGTTGATGGCCATCGGACGCTGGATGATGTTGTGCATGCCCAGGATCGCTGCCTGCGGCGGGTTGACGATCGGCGTCGACATCATCGAACCGAAGGTACCACCGTTGGTGATGGTGAAGGTACCACCGGTCATCTCGTCCATCGACAGTTTGCCGTCACGGGCTTTCTTGCCAAATGTTGCGATGCCGCCTTCGATTTCAGCCAGGCTCATCAGCTCGGCGTTACGCAGAACCGGTACCACCAGGCCACGGTCGCTGGAAACGGCAACGCCGATGTCCGCATAGCCGTGGTAAACGATGTCGCCGCCGTCGATCGACGCGTTGACAGCCGGGAAGCGTTTCAGCGCTTCGGTGGCCGCTTTCACGAAGAACGACATGAAGCCCAGGCGTACGCCGTTGTGGGACTTCTCGAACAGGTCCTTGTACTTCGAACGCAGAGCCATGACTTCGGTCATGTCGACTTCGTTGAACGTGGTCAGCATCGCCATGTTCGACTGGGCTTCAACCAGACGCTTGGCCACGGTGGCACGCACGCGAGTCATCGGTACGCGCTTCTCGATGCGGTCGCCGGCAGCGAACACAGGCGCAGCAGCCGAAGGAGCAGCAGCCTTGGCAGGTGCGGCAGCCGGAGCGGCTTTCTTCGCAGCAACTGCTGCTACCACGTCTTCCTTGGTCACACGACCGCCCTTGCCGGTGCCGGCAACGGAAGCGATGTTGATGCCGTTCTCTTCAGCCAGCTTGCGAGCGGCAGGAGCTGCGATCGGGTCATCTTCGCCATCGGCAGCAGCCGGTGCGGCAGCGGCAGTAGCAGCCGGAGCAGCAGCGGCGGCAGGAGCGGCAGCAGCAGCGCCGCCCTCTTCGATCGAGCCCAGAACCTGGTTCGACAGAACGGTAGCGCCCTCTTCGGCAACGATTGCGCCCAGCACGCCGTCCGCTTCAGCCAACACTTCGAGCACGACTTTGTCGGTTTCGATGTCGACGATCAGGTCGTCACGCTTGACGGCCTCACCTGGTTTCTTGTGCCAGGTGGCAACGGTGCCATCGGCAACCGATTCCGGGAATGACGGGGCTTTGATTTCGATAGCCATTATCTGTGGGTCCTTAAAATTCGGTTTCAGTCAGCGCGAAGGCGTTAAACAGTGAAAGCATCTTGCAGCAGTTTTTCCTGCTGCTCGGCGTGCATCGATGCGTAACCACAAGCTGGCGCAGCCGAAGCCTCACGGCCCGCGTACTCAAGTACGAGAGTCTTGTCGAGGTTGGCGATGCTGCGACGCAAGTGATGCTGGCTGCAGTACCAGGCACCCTGGTTCATCGGCTCTTCCTGACACCAAACGGCGTGTTTGACGTTGGTGTATGGAGCCAGGACTTCTTTCAAGTCGTCCTCAGGGAACGGATACAGCTGCTCGATACGCACGATGGCGATATCTTCGCGGCCTTCGGCACGGCGTTTTTCCAGCAGGTCGTAGTAGACCTTGCCGCTGCACAGAACCACGCGCTCGACCTTTTTCGGGTCCAGTGCGTCGATTTCCGGGATCACGGTCTGGAACGAACCTTCGGCCAGATCTTCCAGCGTCGAGATGGCCAGCTTGTGGCGCAGCAGCGACTTCGGCGTCAGCACGACCAGCGGCTTGCGCAGCGGACGGATCACCTGACGACGCAGCAAGTGGTAGATCTGCGCTGGCGTGGTCGGCATGCACACCTGAATGTTGTGCTCGGCGCACAGCTGCAGGTAACGCTCAAGACGTGCCGAGCTGTGCTCAGGGCCCTGACCTTCGTAACCGTGTGGCAACAGCATGGTCAGACCGCAGAGACGGCCCCACTTGTGCTCGCCGCTGGTGATGAACTGGTCGATCACGACCTGAGCACCGTTGGCGAAGTCGCCGAACTGGGCTTCCCAGATCACCAGCGCGTTTGGCGTGGTGGTCGAGTAACCGTATTCGAATGCCAGTACCGCTTCTTCCGAGAGGAACGAGTCGTACAGGTCGAAACGTGGCTGACCGTCGTACAGGTTCTGCAGCGGAATGTAGGTGCCCGCGTCTTTCTGGTTGTGCAACACAGCGTGACGGTGCGAGAACGTACCGCGGCCGATGTCCTGACCGGTCATGCGAATCGGGTGACCTTCGAACGCCAGGGTCGCGTACGCCATGGTTTCGGCGTAACCCCAGTTGATCGGCAGGCCGCCGGCTTGCATCTTCTGACGGTCTTCGTAGATCTTCGCGACCTGACGCTGAACGACGAAGCCTTCCGGAATTTCCAGCAGCTTGGCGGACAGCTCTTGCAGGGTCTTCAGATCGAAACGCGTGTCGTGACGCGCGGTCCAGGCGTGGCCCAGGTATGGACGCCAGTCGACGAACAGCTCTTTGTTCGGCTCTTTGACCAGCGATTTCACTACGTGCAGACCGTTGTCCAGCGCGTTGCGGTATTCGTCGACCTTGGCCTGAACGCGTTCAGAGTCAAGCACACCGGCCTGAGTCAGGCGATCAGCGTACAGCTCACGGGTGGTGCGCTGCTTGGTGATCTGCTGATACATCAGGGGCTGAGTGCCGCTTGGCTCGTCGGCCTCGTTGTGGCCGCGACGACGGTAGCAGACCAGATCGATCACCACGTCACGCTTGAACTGCATGCGGTAGTCGATGGCCAGTTGGGTCACGAACAGCACGGCTTCCGGATCATCACCATTCACATGGAGGATCGGCGCCTGGATCATCTTGGCAACGTCGGTGGCGTACTCGGTGGAGCGCGAGTCCAGCGGGTTGCTGATGGTGAAACCGACCTGGTTGTTGATCACGATGTGCACGGTACCGCCGGTCTTGAAACCGCGGGTCTGTGACATCTGGAAGGTTTCCATGACCACGCCCTGACCGGCAAATGCCGCGTCACCGTGGATGGAGATCGGCAGAACTTTCTCACCGGTCAGGTCGTTGCGACGGTCCTGACGGGCGCGCACCGAACCTTCGACCACCGGGGAAACGATTTCCAGGTGGGACGGGTTGAACGCCATGGCCAGGTGAACTTCACCGCCGGTGGTCATCACGTTGGACGAGAAGCCCTGGTGGTATTTGACGTCACCGGAACCGAGCTCGACCTTCTTCTTGCCTTCGAACTCGTCGAACAGCTCGCGCGGGTTCTTGCCGAAGGTGTTGACCAGAACGTTCAGACGGCCACGGTGGGCCATGCCGATGACGACTTCCTTGGTGCCGTACGAGCCGGAACGCTGGATCAGTTCGTCGAGCATCGGAATCAGGCTTTCGCCGCCTTCCAGACCGAAACGCTTGGTGCCCGGGTATTTGGTGCCCAGGTATTTTTCCAGGCCTTCACCGGCAGTCACGCGCTCAAGCAGGTGGCTCTTGATGTCGGCGGAGTACGTCGGACGGCCACGCACGCTTTCCAGACGCTGCTGGAACCACTGGCGCTGCTCGGAATCGGTGATGTGCGTGAATTCAGCGCCGATGGTGCGGCAATATGTCTGCTGCAACGCTTCGTGAATTTCGCGTAGGCTCGCTTCCTCTTTGCCGATGAACAGGTCGCCGGCACGGAAGGTCGTATCAAGATCGGCATTGGTCAAGCCGTAATGATTGATCGACAGGTCTGCAGGTGCAGGACGCTGCCACAGCCCCAGCGGGTCAAGCTGGGCTGCCTGGTGGCCACGCATACGGTAGGCCTGGATCAATCGCAGCACTTCAACTTGCTTCTTCTCGTGCTCACTGCTCACGCTGCCGGCGGAAACCGGTTGGGCGCGGCGCTGGTTCTTTGCCAGCAGCACGAAATGATCGCGAATCGTCGAGTGCGAAACATCAGTGGCAGAGTTGCCGTCGGCTGGCAACTTCTGAAAGTAGGTGCGCCACTCTTCTGGCACAGCGTTAGGGTCGTGCAGGTAGAGCTCATAAAGCTCTTCCACATAGGCAGCGTTTCCACCTGAAAGGTAGGCGCTGTTCCACATGCGCTGCATCACGCTTTCTTGCATGCTTGGTCACCCTCGGTTAGGGGAACACCATCGGTGTCGACACCGAGCAAACTTGCAGAAGTCCGAATGCAGCGACTAAAACAAGCCACCTAGGATCACACTGATAGTCCGGGTACCAGCCCGGATGCCCCTGCTTGTCTCATTTCTTCAAAAGAAGAGCTGCAGCTTATGGCTACGGCTCTGGTTATAGCCATGACGCGGGTTGAAGCCCGCGCCACAGCCTCTACGGTGCAACGGTTACAGCAGCTGAATCACACGCCGCTCGAAAGCAGCATGTTACGGATGTGACCGATGGCCTTAGTCGGGTTCAGGCCTTTCGGACATACGTTGACGCAGTTCATGATGCCCCGGCAGCGGAAAACGCTGAACGGGTCGTCAAGTGAAGCCAGACGCTCGCTGGTCTTGGTGTCGCGGCTGTCTGCCAGGAAGCGGTAGGCTTGCAGCAGCGCAGCAGGACCCAGGAACTTGTCCGGGTTCCACCAGAAGGACGGGCAAGAGGTCGAGCAGCAGGCGCACAGGATGCACTCGTACAGACCGTCGAGCTTTTCGCGCTCTTCTGGCGACTGCAGACGCTCGATGGCCGGAGCCGGCGTGTCGTTCTGCAGGTAAGGCTTCACCTTCTCGTATTGCTTGTAGAAGATGCTCATATCGACGACCAGGTCACGGATAACCGGCAAACCTGGCAGCGGACGAACGATCAGCTTGTTGCCTTTTACAACGGCAGACAGCGGCGTGATGCAGGCCAGACCGTTCTTGCCGTTGATGTTCATGCCGTCGGAGCCGCAGACGCCTTCACGGCAGGAGCGACGATAGGAGAAACCTTCGTCCTGCTCTTTGATCAGGGCCAGCACGTCCAGCACCATCAGGTCTTTACCACCGGTATCGACCTGGAAATCCTGCATGAACGGCGCAGCGTCCTGATCAGGGTTGTAGCGATAAACACTGACTTGCAACATGGCGGTCACCCTTAATAAGTCCGGACTTTAGGTTCGAAAGTCGGAACAGTCTTCGGCGAGAAGTTCACGGCACGCTTGGTGACGCGCTTGTCACCCGGGAAGTACAGGGTGTGGCACAGCCAGTTTTCGTCATCACGGTCTTCGAAGTCTTCACGGGCGTGAGCGCCGCGGGACTCTTTACGTACTTCGGCCGCGATGGCGGTAGCTTCAGCCACTTCCAGCAGGTTCTGCAGTTCCAGCGCTTCGATACGTGCAGTGTTGAACGCTTGCGACTTGTCGTTGATCTTCACGTTGGCGATACGCTTGCGCAGATCGGCCAGCTGAGCGATGCCCTTCTGCATGTATTCGCCGGTACGGAATACACCGAAGTAGTTCTGCATGCAGCTTTGCAGCTCGCGACGCAGGGTGGCAACGTCTTCACCGTCGGTACGGTTGTTCAGCGCGTTCAGACGCGACAGTGCAGCTTCGATGTCGGACTCGGTAGCGTCGTCGTATTCGATGCCATCGGTCAACGCCTTTTCCAGGTGCAGGCCGGCAGCGCGACCGAAGACCACCAGGTCGAGCAGCGAGTTGCCGCCCAGACGGTTCGCACCGTGTACCGATACGCAAGCCACTTCGCCTACCGCGAACAGGCCAGGAATGATCTGGTCCTGACCTTCGGCGTTCTGGGTGATCGCCTGGCCATGAATGTTGGTGGCAACGCCGCCCATCATGTAGTGGCAGGTCGGCACAACCGGAACCGGAGCAACGACCGGGTCAACGTGGGCGAAAGTCTTCGACAGTTCGCAGATGCCTGGCAGACGGCTGTGCAGCACTTCCTCGCCCAAGTGGTCGAGTTTGAGCATTACGTGGTCGCCATTCGGACCGCAACCGTTGCCGGCGATGATTTCCTTGACCATCGAACGGGCAACCACGTCGCGACCTGCAAGGTCTTTCGCGTTCGGAGCATAACGCTCCATGAAACGCTCGCCGTGCTTGTTGATCAGGTAACCACCTTCACCACGGCAACCTTCGGTAACCAGTACACCGGCGCCGGCGATGCCGGTCGGGTGGAACTGCCACATTTCGATGTCTTGTACCGGCACGCCAGCACGCAGAGCCATGCCGACGCCGTCACCGGTGTTGATCAGGGCGTTGGTGGTGGACGCGTAGATACGGCCTGCACCGCCAGTGGCCAGAACGGTGGCCTTGGCACGGATGTAGGAGGTTTCGCCGGTTTCGATGCAGATCGCGATCACACCAACGAATTCGCCTTCCTGGTTTTTCACCAGATCAACAGCGTAGTACTCGTTGAGGAACGTGGTGCCGGCTTTCAGGTTGCCCTGATAAAGCGTGTGCAGCAGCGCGTGACCGGTACGGTCGGACGCAGCGCAAGTACGTGCAGCCTGACCGCCCTTGCCGTAGTCCTTGGACTGGCCACCGAACGGACGCTGATAGATGCGGCCTTGCTCGGTACGCGAGAACGGCAGACCCATGTGGTCCAGCTCGAAAACAGCGGCCGGGCCTTCCTGACACATGTATTCGATAGCGTCCTGGTCACCGATGTAGTCGGAACCCTTGACGGTATCGTACATGTGCCAGCGCCAGTCATCGTTCGGATCGGCGGAAGCGATGGCGCACGTGATGCCGCCCTGTGCGGATACAGTGTGCGAACGGGTCGGGAAAACCTTGGTGATCACCGCAGTCTTGTGGCCGCCCTGTGCCAGCTGCAGCGCAGCGCGCATGCCGGCACCGCCACCACCAATAATGATGGCGTCGAAAGAAATCGTTGGAATGTTAGCCATGAATCAGATACCCCAGAGAATCTGCACACCCCAGACGAAGTAAGCGAACATCGCAACGCCGCATACTGCCTGGAAAAGGAAACGTATCGCCGTTGCGGACTTGCCGAACGCCATTGGCGTCAGGTAGTCGGTCGCGATGGTCCACATGCCGACCCAGGCGTGAGCGCCCAGAGCAACAAGGGCCAGCAGGCTGAAAATACGCATTCCGTTGTGAGCGAACAGTTCATGCCACTGGGCATACTCGAGGCCAGGATTGGCGACGATGTATCCGATCAGAAAGATGAAGTAAGCCGCGAGAACGACCGCAGACACACGCTGTGCCATCCAGTCATAGAGGCCCGAACGCGACAGGTTAGTGACGTTAGTTACCATATCCAGACTCCTGCCAGAACGATTACCACCACGGAAACGGCGATAACGATTTTCGAGCCCAGTTTGCCGCCTTCCAGCGTCTCACCGATGCCCATGTCCATGATCAAGTGGCGCACACCGGCTACCAGGTGATACAGCAGAGCGGACAGGATGCCCCAAATCACTAGCTTGGCTAGCGGACTGGTCAGACACGCTTTCACCTGACCGAAGCCTTCCTCGGAGCTCAGCGACTTGTCCAATGCATAAAGCATGATGGCAAGGCACACGAAGAGGATGACACCGGAGATACGGTGAAGAATGGACGTGTAAGCAGTGACTGGGAGTTTGATGGTCCTTAGGTCTAGGTTTACAGGTCGTTGGCTTTTCACGGCTTTTTTTTCACACTGAAGAGCCCCTAACAATCAGGGCAAAGTTGTTGGGGAGTGCACTGGTCAGGTAACCACCACCCAGGGATGCGACCCCCAATGAAAGCAAGCCCAAAAGCCCTTGGCGGTCGGTGGCCGAGTATAGACAGTTAGGCTACTAATGACAACGCGTTCACCTACCCCCAATAGCGGATTGCACAAGTTGCATAAAAGGCGTAAATGGCAGGCAATTTCGAGGAAAAAGTCGGCTTAAAGCCTTCTGGAGCAAGACTTTAGGCAAATTGACATTCGAATTTATCTCACTATAGTGGTGCGGGCCCTGCGTGGGGGGTCTGTCTGATGGTTCAAGCATAAATAGGAGGCCACATGGCTGA
This sequence comes from Pseudomonas sp. Marseille-Q5117, assembly GCF_946901175.1. NCBI lineage: Bacteria > Pseudomonadati > Pseudomonadota > Gammaproteobacteria > Pseudomonadales > Pseudomonadaceae > Pseudomonas > Pseudomonas sp. Marseille-Q5117. Next base: position 317,367 of record NZ_CAMPPP010000006.1, read on the forward strand.
CAAAAAAGCGCAGTTGATCATCGAGGGCGCAGCCCCCGTCGAGCTGCCCATTTTAACCGGCACCGTTGGTCCCGATGTAATCGATGTTCGGGGCCTGACGGCCACGGGCCGCTTCACTTTCGACCCGGGTTTCATGTCGACCGCTTCGTGCGAATCGAAAATCACCTATATCGACGGCGACAACGGCATTCTGTTGCACCGCGGCTACCCGATCGAACAGCTGGCTGAAAAGTCGGACTACCTGGAAACCTGCTACCTGCTGCTCAACGGCGAATTGCCGACCGCAGAACAGAAGGCCCAGTTCGTCAGCACCGTGAAAAACCACACCATGGTTCACGAGCAGCTGAAAACCTTCTTCAACGGTTTCCGTCGCGACGCCCACCCGATGGCCGTCATGTGCGGTGTAGTCGGCGCCCTCTCGGCCTTCTACCACGACTCCCTGGACATCAATAACCCGCAGCATCGCGAAATTTCCGCGATCCGCCTGGTTGCGAAGATGCCGACCCTGGCAGCGATGGTTTACAAGTACTCCATGGGCCAACCCATGATGTACCCGCGCAACGATCTGACTTACGCGGAAAACTTCCTGCACATGATGTTCAACACCCCGTGCGAGATCAAACCGATCAGCCCGGTACTCGCCAAGGCCATGGACCGGATCTTCATCCTCCACGCCGACCACGAGCAGAACGCTTCGACCTCCACCGTGCGTCTGGCCGGTTCTTCGGGTGCCAACCCGTTCGCCTGTATTGCCGCCGGTATCGCCGCACTGTGGGGCCCTGCCCACGGCGGTGCGAACGAAGCCGTGCTGACCATGCTCGACGAGATTGGCGATGTGTCGAACATCGACAAGTTCATCGCCAAGGCCAAGGACAAGAACGATCCGTTCAAGTTGATGGGCTTCGGTCACCGCGTCTACAAGAACCGCGACCCTCGCGCGACTGTCATGAAGCAGACCTGCGACGAAGTGTTGAAGGAACTGGGCATCAACAACGATCCGCAACTCGAACTGGCCATGCGCCTGGAAGAGATCGCGTTGACCGACCCGTACTTCATCGAGCGCTCGCTGTACCCGAACGTCGACTTCTACTCGGGGATAATCCTCAAGGCGATCGGCATTCCAACCAGCATGTTCACGGTGATTTTCGCCCTGGCGCGTACCGTGGGCTGGATTTCGCACTGGAAAGAAATGCTCTCGAGCCCGTACAAGATTGGCCGTCCGCGCCAGCTGTACACCGGTTATGAGTCGCGAGACATCACCAAGCTGGAAGATCGCAAATAAGGTTTTTTCTTTTTTGTGATGGTTTAGTGGTGTGTCAGGAACGGCCTCTTATATAGAGGCCGTTTTTGTTTCTGTTGGTGTTCATTGGATTGGGGGCATATCCGTTGCTGCGGTAACGGCTTCTTATGGTTTCGCTCTTACAGCGAGTCCCTTTTTCAAACGCCGGAGTGCCGGCCCAGCAAAAAGGAACCAAAAGGCTTTGCCCCGGCGTACGGCCCGCTCGCTAAAGCTCGGGGCTCCTTCGTTACGGGACCGATCCGGGCGCAGCGGCTACGGTTTGCTTCGCTGCACCTCCTTCCGCTGTGTACGACTGCGTCGTACGGTCGCTGCGCTCCCACACCCGGATCGATCCCGTAACGAAGCCTGCCGAAGGGGCAAAAGATCAAAAGCCAGATCAAAATCAAAAGCCAGAGCAAAATCAAAAGCCCCTCACCCTAGCCCTCTCCCTGTATGTACCGGAGACATGGTGGACAGGTGTTCGGAGACATGGTGGACACATTTTAATAGACACATTGCTCATCGCGAAGGAGATGGCCTGTGTCTTGGCAAGAGGTGTCCACCGTGC